>CAZIFG010000012.1:0-55194 GCA_964539135.1 uncultured Rickettsiales bacterium | reverse complement strand
ACCACGGAGTGGATGTACGATTACAACTATAATCGGCCTCACAATGCTCTAGGGGCTATACCCCCTAGAGCATTGCTCTCTTTATCCTAACTTTTATAGTTTTAATTGGCACATATTTTGGGATATTTACAGTTCAGGTGGTCTCTGAAAAGGGCCAAGGAACGACGTTTAAGCTCTATTTTCCCGTGATTGCGCTTTAAGAATTTCATCCCAGTTTTCTAAAATGGAGGCGCCAGTTCTGCCTTCTTTTAATTCGATATTTAAGGTGTCTAAAAAGAGGCCTAGGCCATCTTTAATGATTTTTTCTGGAATGGGGTTTTCGGGATTTAAACCTGTATTTTGGATGTTTGGAAATAGAAATAAGAGGTCTGCTACCGTTAAATGGCTGTCTATTTTCTTTTTATAATGAGCCAGGTCTGACAAAGCCGCCAGACGTTGCTTTCGGGGCATTTTTTTGATTATAGCGGTGAGTGTCTCTGCAGGTAACTGTTTGAAATAATAGCGACGCAATCCCAATTCAATTTTTTTAAGCAGTACCTGGTCTTGATACGGTTTGGTGATGTAATCATAGGCTCCTTTTTCGAAGGCATCGATCACCATTTTAATGTCTTGAAAGGCAGTTAACATCATGGATTCTATTGTGGGGTTATTTTTTTTCAGGTAGGGGAGCAGTTGGGTACCAGACATGCCGGGTAACCCAATGTCTACAATGGCCACTTGAAAAGAATGGCCTTTACTGATTTCCACTAATGCAGCTTCTGCACTGTCAGCACCATAAATATGATAATTTTTGTTTTTTAGGTGTTCGATTAATTGGGCTCTTAAGATGGGCTCATCTTCAACCACTAAAATTTGAGGACTTGTTTCTGTTTGCATGTGACGTATCAGTTCCTGCGTGATTCGAGGATCTATGGGTATTTTGTGGTCTAAAATATCACTGAGGCTATAAAAAGCAAATAATGTTTTATAGTTTGGCGCGCCTTGTTTTTCTAGGTGCTCGGATAGGATGGATTTTTTGAGTTCCGGATGGGTCTCTAAACTTTTAAACATAACATACTTAAATAAATCTTTTTCTTCTATGTTGAAGGGGATGGGGCCTATGATTTTTTGAAGCAATGAAATTTCAGTTGGAAATTCGATGTAATGGCTCGCACCTGCATTCATAAACTCGATGCATTCGGTTAGTTCAGAGGACGCTGTGATCATGATGATGTGAGCCGTCACTGCTGTGTTTTGGATGTCCTGGATGATTTTTTTGAATACGGGCATTTTTTTAGGCTCAGACTCTATCATAACCGCAATAGGATGGAGCCCAGCATATAAGGCCGGATGAGCAGCGTCTGTTTTGATACACACTAGATCATAATGGGTCCCTAATACCGCCTGTAGCTCATTTTTAATGAGATCACTTTCGTATAGGACTAAAATGAGATGCTTTTCTCTCAGATTCATTTGAAAAGGATACCCTTTTTTGGGCTTTTTTAAACGTTTCTGAACGCTTTTGATTCTCGTTTTTTCAGTATTATCGGCTGTCTAAATATTTCGAAAAGTCTTCAGGTGTGATACTGTCGATGAAATTTTTGAAATCTTTGGTTTCTTCTTCATCTTTTTCTGTGTTGACCATTTTGGCCTTTGCCATCACGCCTTCTGAGACAAAAATAGGGGCCTTTGTTCGCACTGCAATGGCGATGGCATCTGAAGGGCGTGCGTCAATATTGATGGATTTTGTACTGCCTTTTTTTCGAATCTCAATGATGGCGTAAAAAGTGTTCTCTAGAATTTCACTGATGGTGATTTTATATACTTCACCTTCAAGCAACTGGATGGTTTTGGTGAGTAAGTCGTGGGTCATGGGTCTTGGTGGTTTGAACTCTTGCAGCTCCATGGCAATGGCTGCCGCTTCAAACATCCCAATCCATATGGGTAGAAAATTCCGCTCTTCATTATCTTTCAACAAAACGATGGGGGACATGTTTTTAGGATCAAATCCCAATCCCCCTAGCGTCATTTCTATCATGCCATTCCCTCTCTTATGTGCTTGATTTGATTATGCTTTTGTTTTTTCAACGATGTTTGCAAAAACATCGGAGTTGTTTAATGCTAACTCGGCTAACATTTTTCTGTTGATGGCAATGTTATTTTTCTTGCATTGACCCATGAATTTTGAAAATGAAACGTTATGAACTTGTAATCCTGCATTGATTCTTGCAATCCATAAAGATCTGAAATCTCTTTTTTTCAGCTTTCTGCCTGAATAAGCGTTTACTAACGCATGATAAACTGCTTGTTTAGCGGGTCTAAATAGGGTGCTTAAAGATCCTGTGAATCCTTTCGCTAATCCCAATATTTTTTTATGTTTTTTTCGGCCTGCAAATCCTCGTTTTACGCGCATGTGTGACTCCTTCTTCCTGCTTTATTTAATCGCAAGGGCTCTTTTGATTTTTTTTGTGTCTGCAGGTGAAATTTCAAAGGCACCTTGCTTGTTTCGTTTTGTTTTGGAACTGATTTTCTCCAATAAATGACGCTTACCTTGTTTGTATCGTGTGAGTTTACCGGTTCCTGTAATTTTGAATCGTTTTGCTACTGCTTTTTTTGTTTTTTGTTTGTTTGCCATGGTTGTCCTCTGCTTTATTTTGGTAGTATTTGCACCGTTATGGTTCGACCCGATCTGCCTATGTTATTTTCTGCCGTTCCGAACTCTTTCAAATCATCAATAAACCGATTTAAAACCTTCAATCCAATTTCTTGGTGAACGATTTCGCGACCCTTAAAAAATACAGTCGCTTTTACTTTGTTTTTCTTTTGCAAACATTCACTGGCTTTTCTATATCGGACCTGATAATCATTTTCCGATATTTTAGGACTCAATTTTACTTCTTTTGTGACTTGAGCCGTGCGTTTGGACTGCTTGTCTTTCTTTTTTTGCTGATAAATAAACTGCCCAAAATTGACCAATTTACATACCGGTGGTGTGGAGTCTGAGACGAGTAAAAGATCTAATTCCTTTTCTGCGGCCAAACTTCGCGCGCTTTCAATGGACACCACGCCTAACTGCACTGCATTTTCATCAATGAGACGGACTTCTTTTGCGCGTATATCGCTATTTAAAATATGTTTTTTTATTACGGGCCTCCTGCTCACTTAAAGAACGTTACATCTTATATTTTTTATAAGACTGAAAATTTTATCATTTTCATTCTGTATTTGTCAATAAATGAGTCTTTTGATCTATTTTCTGTTTTTTCCCTGCTATTTTAATCCCTAAACCTGGGATTTCTTTATTTAAATTGGGGACGTGTTTTCTTCGATGCCTTTTATCCATTCAGTTACGCTGAACGTTTGTGTTTCACCTGTGTCTAAGGCTCTTACACTGATTGTTTTTGTTTCTATTTCTGACTTACCTAGGATGATCAAATAGGGGATTTTTTCCTGAATGCCATTTCTAATTTTTTGGCCTATCTTGTCATCTGAATAATCTGTTTCTATTCGTAACTTATGGGCTTTGAGTGCCGATTCAATCTCTGTCGCATAGGCAATGCCGCTTTCATGAATGGTGACTATTTTTACTTGGACAGGTGCTAACCATAGCGGAAATTTGCCGGCATAATGTTCGATGAGAATGCCAAAGAATCGCTCAATAGATCCCAATAAGGCTCTATGTATCATGATAGGACGTTCTTTTTGCCCGGCGGCGTTGATATAACTCATGTCAAAACGTTCGGGTAAATTGAAGTCAAATTGTATGGTGGAGCATTGCCACTCTCTTCCAATGGCATCTTCGATTTTGATGTCGATTTTAGGACCGTAGAAAGCACCGCCCCCATGATCAAACTCATAGGGGATATTCATTTTTTTGACAGCTTGCTCTAAAGCATCCTGTGCTAGAACCCAACTGGTATCGTCACCAACCGCTTTTTCAGCTGGTTTGGTTGAAATAAAGGTCTTAAACTGCGTAAACCCAAAACGATTTAAGGTTTCAAAACAAAACTTCAACACGGATTCTATTTCTGCATGTACTTGTTCTTTGCTGCAAATGAGATGGGCATCATCTTGCGTGAACCCACGTACTCGGAACAATCCATGTAAAACACCCGATCTTTCATAGCGATAAACGGTTCCAAGTTCCGCGTATCGTTGGGGAAGTTGTCGATAAGATCTTTGTTTTGTTTTGTAAATTAATATGTGGAACGGACAGTTCATGGGCTTGATAAAATAGTCCAGACCATCTACATCGATGGGACTGTACATGTTTTCTTTATAATTTTGTAAATGGCCACTTGTTTCCCAGAGCTGCCCCTTACCTACATGTGGGGTGTAAATCAGATCGTACCCGGCTTTAATATGGGTTTCTCGCCACGTGCTTTCAATCAGGTGACGTATGGTGGCGCCTTTGGGATGCCAGAGGACTAATCCGCCGCCAATTTCTTCGCTCAGACTGAATAAATCAAGTTGCTTTCCGAGTAAACGATGATCTCGTTTTTTGGCTTCTTCGAGACGCATGACGTAGTCATCTAGCTCTTCTTGAGAATGAAAGGCAGTGCCATAAATGCGTTGTAGCATTTTGTTTTTTTCTGAGCCTTTCCAATAGGCGCCGGAGACTCGAAGTAGTTTAAATGCAGGAACGTCTCGCGTTGTTTCCAGATGAGGACCTCGACAAAGGTCAATAAAAGGACCGTTTTGGTAGAAGGAATATTCCTCTAAATTAAGATCGTTTACAATTTCGAGCTTGTAAGTTTGGTTTAAGTTTTGGAGGAGGGCTTCTGTTTCGGCACGTTTTTTGGTTTCATATTGGAAGGGTTGTTTTTCTTCTATGATTTTTCGCATGCGCTTTTCGATGCGTGCCAAATCTTGATCGTTGAGGGCGGTGGGCATGTCAAAATCGTAGTAGAATCCGTCTTCAATGGCAGGCCCAATCCCCAATTTTACATCCGGGTACAAACTTTGGACCGCTTGCGCTAAAATGTGAGACGCGCTATGTCTTATCGTTGAAAGTTCGGTTTTCATTAGTTTAATGACATTAACACATTAAATAAAATTTCTGAAGCCATTTTTGGATTTACATTTAATCCTTCTAACATGTCTACATTGAGCGGGTGTTTGTCTTTTAAATGTTGAATAAGCTCTTCAAATTCTTCCGATAAAGATTCGGTTTCAACTTCAGTTTTAGCATTAATATGATTTTTCTTTAATTTGATAAAGACAGGGTAGTTTGCGCCCATCGGGTCCTTTTTGAGGGGAATGACGCGGTGTTCGTTATCACTGGTGTCGTCGGGGTTGGTTAATACTTTGCTGTATGGCGCGTTTAAAATCATTTTTTCTAGGGATCGGCCTGCCATTTCGCTGATATAATTTCGGATGGAAAGTGTTAAATCATTTAAGGCAAGCTCTTTAGTTTCTCCGTTACCTTCGCAATGGGGGAAATTTGGGCTTTCGGCCTTAAATTCTGTTTCATGCTTGGTGATGATAATTTCTAAGTAGTTTTCTTTCATTTTTTACCTTTTTTGAATCCCCTAATCCTATAGCGTAGCATGCTTTTTGCCTTTTTCGCAACCGTTGCTTGGGGGGGTGGGGGGTTATAGGAAATGATTTAAGTAGAGACCAACTGTGAAATATTGCTTGGTTTTATCTGCATTTAAGGCATCTAAGGCACTCGCGCGGATGGAAAATTCTGGGGTGACACTATATTTGAGTCCAAAGTTGAATTGATACTCTTTATTTTCGTAGTTGATATCTCCTAATACATCTAACTTGCGCTCAACAGGTACTTGAATGCCTGCAATGACTCCGCCTTGCAGTTCTTTTTCGGTTAAGATGCTTTTTAAGCCTCCATGTATGGTGATTTTATTGTGAAATTTTTTCGTCATGACCACATAAAATATGGGTTCTCTGGAGGTGAAACGTTGGGTTCCTATGGCTAAAGATACAGGGCGTGCTTCGTTTTGTGCATAAACATAGTATTTGGCATTTAGATAGACCCCTTCAGTGGGGACGGTTCCGCCTTGGAAGCCAATTTCCATTTTTTCAAAAATACCGAGATTAAATTGGTACACCCATTTGTCATAGTTGCTATATTTTGTATGGTACATGTAATCTAGAGATGTACTATATTCTCTATAATGAAGGGCTTCTCCTGTTGGAATTTTAATCAGACCTGTGCCGCCATTTAAAGAGGAACTGGCGTGAAGCATTTGAGTGCTGCATGCCATTAAAGCAACTAAAAGTATTTTTTTGACCATATTATTTTCCTTGATTAAACCATTTTCGAATGGCGGCTTCTTTTTGGAGCTCTTTTTTATGATCCCATGCCGGGAACCCAGATACAATAGACCCTGGTGGGAGGGATTTTGTGACACCTGATTTTCCTGCGATGATACTGCCTTTTCCCACGGTTACACTTTCAATTCCGACCTGACCGCCGATCATGACATGATCCTCTATAGTGGCGCTTCCGGTGAACCCAACTTGACCCGCAATGGCACAATGTCGACCTATTTTTGTGTTGTGGGGAATATGAATCAGATTGTCTAATTTTGTGCCTTTTCCAATTCGAGTTTCTCCCATACAGGCACGGTCTATTGCGGTATTTGCGCCAATTTCAACATCATCTTCTATGATGACGGTGCCGACTTGCTGGATCGCGGCCCAGTGGCCTTCTTGAGTGGGATAATACCCAAAGCCGCTGCTGCCAATGACAGTTCCTGCATTAATGAGGACATTATTGCCGATGACGACGTTATTATATAAGACCACATTGGGATGAATGACGCAGTTTTTTCCAATTGTTACGTGGTCTCCAATCGAGACATGACTGTGAATTTGTGTGTGTTCTTGAATCGTTGTATGCGCGCCTATCGTTGTAAAGGCACCTATTTTAACAGAGGGATCGACTTGAGAAAGGGGATGAATTTGTGCGTTTTTGACGCAAGGGTGATGTGTTATGGCTTCGTATGTGTTAAAAAAAAGGTGAATGATTTGTGCCAGTGCTTTTTTAGGGTTTTTAACCACAATTTGGGGGATACTTAAGGGTAATTCTTTATATGTAATGGCCGCTTTTGCAGCGGATAGCGTGGCGTTTTTTGATTTTTTAGCATCTAAAATAAAGGTTAAGCTGTTTTCGGTGATATTTTCTACGGGGCTGATGCTGTTTACTGTAATCTGAGGGTCTCCGATTAGGAGACCCTCCACATGTCTTTCGATTTCAGATAATCGATAGGACGGCATTTACTTGTTTAAAAGTTCGATTACGCTTTCTGTAAGGTCAAATCCACCAGAATATGTCACGTTTTTCTCTACAACAACGTCAATTCCGTATTTTTTAGACGCTTCTTTTGAGGCTCTTTTTACGCTTGTTAAGAAGTTTTCATTGAAAGCTCTGTCTAAATTTGCCAGTTCTTGTTGTTTTGCTTTCACTTCTTCATCTAATTTTTTAAATGTGTCTTGAAGTTCTTTTTCTGCTTTTGCTTTGTCTTTTGCTTTGGAGGCTTTTTCTTTTTCTTCTTCAAGTTTTTTTTGTTGTTTGTCGTAAAACGATTTGAATTCGTTTTGTTTTTCGATCATGTTTTTTTGATACTCAGCGACCATTTTAGCGCCTGCAGCGACTTTTTCTGTATCAATAATCCCTAAATTGTCTGCCATAGCAGGTAATGTTAAGGTCGTTAATGCGAGGGCACATGCGAGTGTTAATTTTTTCATTCTTTATCCATCCTTTCTGATTAGAGTGTTTTTCTTTTGTTATTCTATCAAATTTTAAAATACTTGGCCAATATTGAAATGAATACGCGATTCGCCTCGATCGTCAATTCCAAAATCCAGTCGAATGGGGCCTAGTCCTGGAATCATAAACCGAACGCCTATGCCTTTTCCCAGTTTGTATTTACTGAAATCATAGATGTCGTGACTATAAAAGGAGGCATATCCAATGTCTACAAATAAGACGGTGGAGAGTGTTTGGCTCATGATAAATCGGTATTCGGCTGAAAAAAGGGATTTATGGTTTCCAAAGTGGACAGGATTTAAATCGGGGTATCCGCGAATGGTGTTGGCACCTCCAACATAATACCATTGGGATTGAAAAATTCTGGCATTATGGACATCTTCACTTCGTATCCATCCGAAGGAATGTCTTAACGCAATGGTTTGATCTTTAAAGGTGGGGATGAACCGACTGAGTGTTAGATCTAATTGGGTGAATTCTAAAGAATTTTCATTGATAGGCAGAGCTTGTTCGACGGAGAGGTAATTATAAAGACCGCTTCTTGGATTTAAGGTAAAATCTCGGGTATCGTAACTGAGGCCTAAGGTGTAGCTGTGGATGTTATATTGAAGTAGGGGATTACCCAATTCGACATTTTCATATTTCAGCGTGTGGAAGCTGCTTGTATAATAGGTGTGTGGGATGCCAATTTGAACATCAAAACCTGCCCTTTGTTGATCAATAAAATCAAGACTGCCGCTGGAGGGTAAAATAGACAGCTGGTTTCCGTTGGTAATCCAGCTTCTAAAGGTTAAGGATTTTCGTTTGGACCACATCCAGGGGTTGTGATATTTGAATTGATAAGAGGCATTTCTATTGTTTCTTTCAGCTGATTGAATCCCAAAATTTGCGCGTAACATGGTACTGGTACCTGTTCCCAATATGTTGTTCCAATTGATGTCTGTGAATAAACTAAATCCTACACTCGGGCTGTATCCACCCCCTACACTAAAGGACCCTTGTTGGGGATTTTCGTCTAACACCAGTTTTAAATCATATTCATTCTTTTTTTCGGCCGGAATGATTTCGGGGGTGACATTATTAAAGTAGCTGAGGTTGAAAATATTTCGGACACTTCTTCGAACTTGCTCTGTGTTGAGTGTATCTCCCGGTCTTAATGTCAGTTCTCTTAAGATTACATAGGTGCGTGTTTTTGTGTTTCCTGTGATGCTTAATTCTCGGATGGTGCCTTCTCCAATATGAAAAACCACGGGCCCATCTTGAGTTGTTGGGGTGTCTATTTTATAAATTTTTGCGCGAAAAAAACCGCCATCGGCGTAGAGTGTTTCAATGCTTTCTACATCTTTTCGGAGTTTGCCATAATCAAAAATTTCATGGGCCTTTAGCGTTAGAAGGGGGTGCATTTTTTCTGTTTTAATGGATTTGTTTCCGGTGATGATAATTTCCGTGACTTGATGATTTTCTTCTACTTTAAATATCAGGGTGGTTTTGTCGTTTTTTTCTTTGACTTGATAGCTGACGGATTTATATGTTCCCATGGACGTAATTTTGTCGACCGCACGACTTATTAGATAGGGGTTTAGAGGATCTCCTATGGGAATTCCAAGGTCTTTTAAAACACCTTCTTTAGATGTGTAATAATTGCCTGTGACGTCGATTTTTTCTAGAGGCTTGGTCGATAAGACGCTGTCTTTTCCGTGTATGGTAATGCTGAGTCCAATTAGAAATAGGACAACTTTTGCACTTTTAGGGATCACTTTAGTTGGTGATTCCTAAAATTATAGCAACCACAAAAAATATAATGGCAAGTGAGGTTGTGACTTTATTGAGGCCTGCTTCTAAGCCTTTTTGTGTTTTAAATAAACGCGCCCCTCCGCCAATTGATCCTAGACCTTCTCCTTTTGCAGAGTGGAGTAGAATGGTGATGATGAGTCCAATTGCGGCTAAAAATTCAATGGCAAGTAGCATGTTTTTCATGATTGTAATCCTTATCTTCGATATCGTTATTTTTATTATATCAACTTTTTATCTTTGCAAACAATAGTGTGGGTTTTTTATAAATCCTGTATACTGTTTTTTATGATGTCTATTCCTATTTTTAATGGGGGACCTATTCCTCTTATTTGTTTTTTTACCTTTACTATTCATCTGACAGAATCTTTGGCCTATTCTATGCGTCTTGCAGGTGTGAGAACGCGACAAATTGCCATTGCTATGTCTTTTGTTACGAGTACGTTGCTGGTTTCACGCCTTTCCAATATGTTTCAAGCACCCTTTTTAGGGTCTATGGTGGATCATGCTATTCTTTATGGTGGCCCTTCGGGGGTTTTGGCTTTAGAACATGCCTTTAGATTTATTATTTTTTCTGCTTTTTTAGGCTCTTTTGTAGGGGCTTTATTGACGCCTACTGCGCTTCGTGTTTTTCAAGTTTTAATTCAACGGTTTTTGGTTTTGGGCTCTATGCCGCGTTTGTTTCTTTCTGTTTTGAATCCTTCTAATTTGGTCGCTTTGGGACGTGCGTTTAGATTGCCACGTTGGCGTGACTTTTCAACTGTTAACTGGCGATCTATTCCAAAAGGATTTCTCATTTTTAATATGCTTGTGACTTCTATTTATTGCATAGGGGTTCTGTGTTCTTTACTTGCGGGGGCATATTTACCCGAGTTTAGAGCGACGGCTATTCAACTTTCGGGGATTGTCAATGGGATGGCGACTATTTTATTTACGATTTTTGTAGATCCCCCAGGGGCACGTATTACGGATCAGGCTGTGAATGGGGAGAGATCTGAAGGCGATGTGAAGGCCGTTGTTTTTTTGTTGCAATTGGGAAAAATGATAGGGACCTTGATTATTGCTCAAATTTTGTTTAAACCTTTGACGCTTTACATCTTATTTGTAGCTAAATGGATTAGCCATGGTGTTTCTGGCTGATGATTTCTTTTGAGAGATATCAGCATCTGATTCGCGAGCTTCAAGATCATGCGGTGAAATACTATGTTTTAGATGCCCCGTCTATTTCGGATTATGAATATGATTTGAAATATCGAGACATTCAGGTCTTTGAATCTGAAAATCCGTTATTAATTGATCCTTGCTCGCCCACACAGCGTATAGGGGCTCACCCTTTATCTGCCTTTGAGCCTTTCCAACATCAGCGTAAATTGCCGTCTTTGGGGAATGTGTTTAATGTGGATGAGTTGGCTGCTTTTATGGATCGAATTTATAAAGCGCTTGAGCGAAAAGACATTGAATTTATTGTGGAGCCCAAAATGGATGGTCTTGCCATTTCGCTTCATTATGAAAATGGTAAATTTAAGGAAGGGGCTACACGAGGAGATGGGTTTACAGGTGAAAATGTGACTTCTAATCTTAAAACCATTCGGTCTTTGCCTTTGGTTTTATCTTCACCTGAAACACTTGAAGTTCGTGGTGAGGTTTTTATGCGAAAATCTGTTTTTGAAACGCTTAAAGATCAGTTTGCCAATCCTCGAAATGCGGCAGCAGGCTCTTTGCGCCAGTTGGATCCCCGTATTGCTGCTGAGCGACATTTGGATATTGTCATTTATCAGAGTGTGGAGGATGCAGGACTGACCCATAGAGCTGCATTGGATCGTGTTCGAGATTTGGGCTTTCCTGTTGTGGCTCCTATTTTTTCCTGCCATTCTTTGAGTGAGGTTTTGGTTGCCATTCAACAGATTGAATCCTTGAGACCTGGCTTTGATTGGGATATTGATGGTGCGGTTATTAAGGTGAATAGCTTTGCCTATCAAGATCAATTGGGGTTCACGTCAAAAGCACCCCGCTGGGCGATTGCGTATAAATTTTCGGCTGAAAAAGCGGTGACCACTCTTTTGGATATTTCCGTTCAAGTGGGCCGAACAGGGGTTTTGACACCGGTTGCAGAATTAGAGCCTGTTTTGGTGTCTGGTGTGATGATTAAGCGTGCGACACTTCATAATATTGATGATATTCAGCGTAAAAATGTTCGAATTGGCGATAAGGTGATGATTCAACGGGCGGGTGATGTGATCCCTGAAATTATAGGACTTTATGAAACTTTTGATACCAGTCGTTCTTTTGAAATGCCTGAGATGTGTCCTGTTTGTGGCGCTTCTGTTTTTAAAGCAGACGGAGAGGTTGCGTATCGATGTACGTCGTATTCTTGTAAGGCTCAAATTAAGGGACGTTTCATTCATTTTGTGTCGCGAAAGGCCATGGATATTGATGGCGTCGGAACTCAGTTGATTGAAAGTTTAGTGGATAATGGTTTGGTTCAAACGTTTCCGGATTTGTATGAATTGACGGATTCTCAGTGGTTGTCCTTAGAACGGATGGGGGAAAAATCGCTTCAAAATATTAAAAAGGCTTTGGAACAGAGTAAGGCTATTTCGTTTTCTCGTTTTTTGTTTGCTTTGGGGATTCCTTTTATTGGAGAACGTACGGCGGTGCTTTTAGCGGATCGTTTTGGGACTTTTGAATCTTTGATGGGGGCATCTTACGCGGAGTTGGTTTCAGTTGAAGAGGTGGGGGATATTGTGGCTCGTGCTTTTTTGAGGGTCAGTCAGGAAGGGGATTTTCAGACTATGATTGCGCGATTGTTTGCGTTGGGGATTTCCCTTGAATCTGTTGTCAAAGCATCGAGGCCTTTAGAGGGGAAAACTTTTTTGGTTACGGGCACTTTGCAGGCGTATAAGCGTCAAGATCTTCATGAGAAAATACAGGCTTTGGGAGGTCGTATTTTATCGTCTGTTTCTGCTCAGTTGAATTATTTGATTGTGGGAGAGTCCCCGGGATCTAAAGTAGATAAAGTGGAGCAGCTTAACTCAAAAGGGTCAGAAATTGAAATTATTCGAGAAGGGGATTTGGATCGTTTTTTAAAGTGAAGGATTCGGGGCTGTTGCGAATCGTAAGAGTCCGGACTCCAGGGACTTGAGAACTTCAAGTCCCTGGAAAGAGGGGCGCTAGGAATTTACATCATTCCTGGCATGCCGCCTCCCATTCCGCCCATTCCCGCACCCATGTCTGCAGTTGCTTTTTCTTCTGGCTTGTCTGCGATGAGTACTTTCGTGGTGAGCAATAATCCAACGATAGATGCTGCATTTTGAAGCGCTGATTTTGTGACTTTTGCGGGGTCTACAATCCCTGCTTTAATTAAGTCTTCCAATTCGCCTGTTCGTGCATTAAATCCGATGTTAGCTGCTGTTGATTTTACTTTTTCAACAATTACAGAGGGATCTACATCTGAATTTTCAGCGATTTGTCTTAATGGAATAGAGAGTGCTTTTGAAACCAATTGCATGCCCAATTTGATATCGCCAGTTTCTTTTGTGATGGCTTTTTCAAGGTTTGGAATTTGGTTAATAAGTGCTGTTCCACCGCCTGAAACAATTCCATCTTCTACAGCTGCACGTGTTGCTGAGAGGGCGTCTTCAATTCGGTATTTTTTCTCTTTTAGCTCGGTTTCAGTTGCAGCGCCTGCTTTAATAATGGCTACGCCACCTGATAGCTTCGCTAATCGTTCTTGAAGTTTTTCTTTGTCGTAGGAAGAATCTGTATTTTTAATTTCATTTTTGATTTCTTCAACACGAGCAGCAATGGCTTTCGCGTTGCCTTTTCCTTTGACGATAGTGGTGTTGTCTTTGCTTGCTTTTACTTTTGCAGCCTGACCCAATTGGCTCAATTCTGTTGTTTCTAAGCTGAGTCCTTTTTCTTCAGAAATGACTTCAGCGCCTGTTAAAATGGCGATATCTTCTAACATGGCTTTTCGTCTGTCGCCAAAACCAGGAGCTTTGATAACAACGGCGTTGATTGTGCCTCTGAGTTTGTTTACAACTAAGGTTGCAAGTGCTTCACCATCTACATCTTCTGCGATAATGACCAATGCTTTTCCGGTTTGAACTACTTTTTCAAGTAGGGGAAGTAGGTCTTTAATGGCAGAGATTTTTTTGTCGCTGAGTAAAATGAAAGGCTCGTCATAGCTGGCTTCCATTCTTTCTTTGTTGGTAATCATGTAAGGAGACGCATAACCTTTGTCAAATTGCATACCTTCTACGATTTCAAGTTCTGTTTCGATTCCTTTGGATTCTTCAACTGTGATGACGCCATCTTTTCCTACTTTTTCCATGGCATCCGCAATAAGGTTTCCAATTTCTTCGTCGTTATTGGCTGAAATGGTGGCGACTTGAGCAATGGCTTCTTTAGAATCTACTTTTTGAGCTTCTTTTTCTAAACCAGCAATGACGGTTTTGACCGCTTTTTCAATGCCTTTTTTAAGTTGAATAGGATTTGCGCCTGCAACAACGTTTCGAAGGCCTTCTTTAAATATAGCACGTCCTAGAATGGTTGCTGTTGTGGTGCCGTCTCCTGCGATGTCGTTTGTTTTGGAGGCAATTTCTTTGATGAGTTGGGCGCCCATGTTTTCAAAGGCATCTTCGAGTTCAATTTCTTTGGCAATGGTCACGCCATCATTTGTAATGGTGGGCGATCCCCATTTTTTTTCTAATACAACATTGTTTCCATTTGGGCCCAATGTAGATCCTACAGCATCGGCAACTTTGTCGATCCCGTTTCCAAGGGCTTTCCATGCTTCTTCTGAATATTTGAGTTGTTTTGCTCCCATAGTGATGCTCCTTAATTTTTAATGGCTAAAATATCGCTTTCTCTTACGATTAAATAGTCTGCGCCGTCGATTTTGATTTCTGTACCGCCATATTTTGCGTAAAGAACGGTTTCGCCTTCTTTTACTTGTACAGGAATGGTTTTACCTTCATCGGTAATTCGGCCAGATCCTACGGCAATAACAACACCTGTATGAGGCTTTTCTTGCGCACGATCGGGTAATACAATCCCTGATTTTGTGGTTTGTTCAGCAGCTTCAGGCTTGATGAGAACTCTATCGCCTAGAGGTTTGTATGATTTACTCATGAAGAACTCCTTTTTGTTGTTTTTTAGCACTCTTTTATATAGAGTGCTAATTTTGACTTATATTATCTTATATGAATTCAAAATTCAATAGGAGATGCGTGTTGTGATTATTTTTGTTTTATGGTTTAATTTTTTTCTAAAATTATCCATTGTTTATTTTTATTTTATTCATCAGGAGTCCTTATGATTTTACATAAATATATTGCTGTTTCGCTTCATTCTAAAATGGCCTTTTTTTGGGCAGATCCTTTTCGTCAATTTTTTGAATGGAACTCTGACACGGTTGCTTTGGAGGGGGAATTATTGGGACGGGTTAAAGAGCTTGTTCAAGATCCGGCTATTGCTGCTATTGGAGGTTCTTCTGCGTGTGTGGATGCTTTTTTTCACTATTTGGACATTTTTTTATTCAAATTAGAACCTATTGATTGTAAGAATTTATTTTCGGGTTTTGCGTTTTGTTTTCAACGTTATGATAGACAGTGTTTTTCATCGTATTATGTGGATCTTAAGCAGCGTATTCAGTGTACCGCTGAGCTATTGGACTCTATGGTGAAAGCCTTGCATGAAAAAACTGAGGTGATAGATCGTTTGTCTCAGGTTTCGGATTCCTTTTTAGCATCGGGGCAAAAAGACTCAGCTTTGAATGACGCGCTTTCCTCTTTAATTTTGGTGTCTTCAAAATCGAGTGAGCGTTTAAAGGGACTGTACACTTCGTATGGAGATGCTTATCGGGCTGTTCAAATTCAAGAGGATTCTGTTGTGGATTCTCGAGCCCTTTTTTTGGATAGACTGAAGAAAGAGTTGACTTCTTTAATGGACTCTAAAAAGAGACCTTTAGCGGTATCTCGGGGTGCTTGTGTTTCTATAACGCCTGTTTTTCCGGGTTTAAGACCTGTTACTTATTCCGACTATCAAAATTCACAACTTTGGGATGTGGGGTTGGATTCTCGTAATTTTAATCTTGCCAATGTTAGGCCTCTTTTTTTTGATGTTTTAGATGCGCTTCCTATTAATTTTTCTGCCCTTGAATCTCATTTTGCGTTGCCAGGATTTAATCCTAATAGTCAGACGGATGAATTAGTTCGTAAAGCTTCTTCAAAAAAAGGGAGGAGTTTTTCTTTTTCAGAGTTTGAGATTGCCACTGTTTTGAAGCGAAAAGATACTGGTATTACGGCCTTGCATTATTTAGCTTTGGAACAGAAATTACTTTTAGATCATTTAAGCGCCGCTACTTTTATTTTAAAGAATGGGGGGAATCCTTTTATATTGGATTCTGAAAATAGATCGGCATTTTGGATTGCGGTTAATAATGGTCATTTGGATCTTGTTCAGGTGTTTTTATCGGATTCAAAAGAGGCTTTGTTTTTGAGTGATTTGAGGCATTTAAGCACTCAATCGTCTTCCTTTGCATTTCAGGCTATGGCTTGTGCGCCTTTGAAGGTTTGGGACTTTTTTATGTGTCGATACGCTGCTTCGGATGATGCGCATCGTTCTTTTTTTGTGACCCTTTTTCAGCAGTCTTTATATCCTTTATTTCAATTGGATCACCAAAAGGATTGTAAACTAGAGAAACTATCTTTGGTTTTGCATTTGGTAGATCTTAATTATCTCTATCAAGGGCATAAGGGGAACACTCAAACCTTATTAGGCGTATCTGTTCAGATGGAATGTACTGAGGATAGCCGTTTTTTACTAGAGAAGGGTGCTGATATGTCTATCTCGGATAATTGCGGTTATACTGTATTCCAAAGGGCCATTCAGACATGTTCTTTACCTGTTTTTCACTGTTTTCTGGAGTATGCGACATTGAAGGATTTTGAAGCAATTGATTGGCCTTCAGAACGAGATTCGAAACGCACACGATCGACAGGGGAGCTTCAAAATTCGATTATGCGGCAGGTGTTTCAACGCATCAGGGAATTAAAAAAACGTCCTACATGATGAAGTGGCTTTATATTTTGGGGCTGTTGTGAAATGCCTATTTTGCAACAGTTCCATTTTTTATGATGAGATTTTAGGGAGTGGTACCGAGAGCCGGACTTGAACCGGCACGACCGTTTGAATGGTCAATGGATTTTAAGTCCATCGTGTCTACCTATTTCACCACCTCGGCAGGATGTGTGTGAATACAGCCCTAACTATACCGTTAGGGCCTTAAATTTTCAACTGATTTTTTTAATTTTTTTTAATTTTATGCGTTAAATCGTTGCTTTATGGCATTAAAATGGGCATCAAAGCCTTCGAGTTTAGTTAGGGTTTCTGTTGTGTCTTTAATGGCGTGGAGGGCGTCTTTAGAATAGTCTAAAAAAGATGAATATTTCATGAAATCCATGACACCTAAAGGGGATGCAAATCGTGAGGCACCACTGGTGGGTAAAACATGATTGGGCCCCGCTACATAGTCGCCCAGTGTGACAGGTGTGTAGGGGCCGCAAAAAATAGAGCCTGCGTGCTTTATTTGGGGCAATAGGTCTTGTCCTTCGTCGCAGAGTAATACCAAATGTTCAGGGGCGATTTGATTGATGATATTCATGCTTTCAGATTCTGAAGTGGCCAGTATTAGGCAACTGTTTTTCATGGCTTCTGAAATAATGTCTTTGCGTGAGAGTGTGGGGAGTTGAGCCTCTATCGCTTCATTTATGGCGTCTAAGATTTTCTTTTCGGTTGAAATGGCGCATGCAAGGGCTTTGGGGTCGTGTTCGAGTTGTGCCAATAGTTCAGCGGCGGCATAGGGTGCGTATTTGGCGTCTTTAATATAGACAAGGACGTCAGAAGGACCTGCGGGTTTATCAATATCTACTTGCCCATAAACTTTTTGTTTGGCCAAATCTACGTACATGTTTCCTGGACCTACAATCTTATCTACTTTTGGAATTCTAGTTGTGCCATTGGCTAGGGCAAAAATGGCTTGTGCTCCCCCGGCTTTCACAATATGGGTTACACCACATAAATCTGCGGCGACAAGGATTTGGGGCGGGATACTTCCATCTGCTTGAGGGGGTGTTGTCATGACGAGGGTTTTAACGCCTGCAATTTTGGCGGGAATGGCGTCCATTAAAACAGTAGAGGGGTAGGGGGCTCTTCCGCCTGGGACATAGAGGCCTGCAATTTCAATGGGACTGAATCGGTTGCCGTAGGTGATGCCGGGTTCAGGCGAATGGGTCCAGTTTTTCGGGATTTGAAAGCGATGAAAGGTTTCTATGTTTTCTTTGGCTTTTTTAAGCGCGTCTATTGTTTTTTTATTGATGATTTTATAGGCAGCGTTTATTTCTTCACGAGAGACAAGGAGTTGGTCTGGCGTGAGGGAGGCCTTGTCATATTTTTGAGTGAAAAAACAGAGGGCTTCGTCGCCGGTTTCTTTTATTTTGGATTCGATTTCAGCCAAGGTTTCATGGATTAAAGGGTTTGTGGGGGCCGTGTTTGCTGCGTGAAGTGTTGTGATGGCATCCAGAGCGTTTGAGGTTATTTTAAGTGGCATCGGGACTCCTTTTTTAGCTGAGGGCATTTAAGCTTGTTAAAATTTCCATAAAATTAGGGAACGAGGTTTGAATGCAGGCATCGTCACTGAGTGTGACTTCGGATTTTCCAGCCATTGTGGCAATGATGGCAGACATTGCAATTCTGTGGTCTCCGGCTGTTTCTACTTCAAAATGCTTGGGAAGGGTTTGACCGCCTTCTAAATCAAATCCATCCTCTGTTTCGCTGAAATGGCCGCCCATGGCCACGATCATTTTATGAATCATGGTAATTCGGTCTGATTCTTTGACGCGTAGTTCTTCTGCATTTCGAATGCGTAATGTGCCTTCTGCAAAAAATCCGGCAATGGCTAAAATGGGAATTTCATCAATTAAAATGGGGATGACCGATTCGGGGATATCTCGGTTTTTGAGTGTACTGGAAGATACAATGAGGGTTCCAATGGGTTCAAATTGTGCGCTTAAATCTGGGATCACTTTAATGTTGGCGCCCATGTCTTTTAAGACGTCTAATAAGGCGATTCGTGTTGGGTTTAAACTGATGTTTGTTAGGGTCCACGTTGTGTCTTGGAGTAGGAGTGCCAGGACAATAAAAAAGGCAGCGGATGAAAAATCAGACGGGATGGGAATGGGCGCGGTGTTGGGGTTTTTAAGTGTGGGGCGACCTTCTAATATTAGGGTATGACCTTCTTTTTGGAGTTTGGCGCCATAGGCACTTAGGATTTCTTCTGTGTGGTTTCTACTGGGTTTGGGCTCCGTAACTCGGGTTTGGCCTTCTGCATATAGGCCTGCAAATAAAATGCAGGATTTCACTTGCGCACTTGCCATAGGGAGGGTGTAGGCTATGCCTTGTAATGGGCCTTGTGACGGTGTGATTGTCAGAGGGGGGACACTGGATCCATTTTTTTCTATTCCTGTTATGTTGGCTCCCATTTGTATTAAGGGATCGATGATGCGTTTCATGGGTCTTTTTTGGATGGAGGCATCGCCTGTTAAGGTACTTGAAAAGGATTGGCCTGCTAAAACTCCTGCAATGAGGCGAATTCCTGTTCCAGCATTGCCTACATCTAGTATTTTAGCGCTTTGAGTTAAGCCGTGTAAGCCCACCCCTTTAATGGAGACTGTTTTTTGGGGGACGTTAATTTCTATGGGGACGCCTAATGCTTGAAAAATATGAGCGGTATTTAAACAATCTTCTGCACATAAAAAATTGGTAAAGTGGCTGGTGTTTGTAGCCAAAGCGCCGACAATGATGGCTCTATGGGAGATGGATTTATCTCCTGGAATAGTGTGTATTTCGGCTCTTTTTTTTAGATTTAAATAGGATATGGTTACACTCATTTTTTTTTCTCGTTATTTTTATTTTGAGTTTAGTGTACCACTTTAGGGACTGTTGAGAAATGCCTATTTTGGCCATCTGCTGTGTTATCCTCGTTCTCAAGTCCTCATTTATTATAAGGGCTTTCAGACTTGTACTGCTTTGTATCTGATCCAAACGTAGGCGTTTCTCAACAGTTTCCTTTAGATTCTTTTTGGCCAAAGTTTAGAATGTTTTTACTAAATTTGGATTCTTTGCTAGAATAAGCTATTCAAACGCGATTATTTTGGAGATAAATTATGGATTTAAAAGAAATTAAACGACTGATTACAATGGTAGAAGAAGCTCAAATTTCGCATTTGAGTGTTGAAATGGACGGGATGAAAATTGAAGTCAAAAAAGAATTTTCAGCACCTTCTCCTGTGATGATGGCGCCGCCTCCTCAATCCTATTCTGTGACCTTGCCGCAATCGTCAGGATCGGCGCCTGTTCTTGAATCTGAAGATACGTCTCATTTGCTTGAGGTTAAATCCCAAATGGTGGGTACTTTTTATTCTCGCCCTAACCCTGAATCGGCGCCTTTTGTAAAAGTGGGCGATACGATTTCTGTGGGACAGGTTGTGTGTGTTCTTGAAGCGATGAAGCTTTTTAACGAAATTGAAAGTGACGTTTCTGGACACATTGAAAAAGTCTGTGTGTCTGATGGCGAAGCGGTAGAATTTGGTCAGGTTCTGTTTTTGGTTAAACCTTAGGTTTTGAATGGGGGTTGAAAAACGCTGGCAACTTCGGCCTCAAGATGAGGCTCTTTCTGCCCAATTGGCAGAACGTTTGGATATTCACTCTATTGTGGCACAAATTTGTTTGAATCGAGGACTTTCTACGCTGTCTTCTGTTCGACGCTTTTTAGGCCAGACGATAAATATTTGCCCTGAAACTTTTCCGCCTGATCTTTTAAATGCTGCTGTTAAGATTGTTCGGGATGTGATTGTTTCCGGTAAACCTATTTTGGTTTATGGGGATTATGACGTGGATGGCATGACCTCTACGGCCTTGATGGTTTTAGGGCTTCGTGCGGTAGGCGCTAAAGTCCACTATATGATTCCCAGTCGTTTTGAACATGGTTATGGGCTTCATCTTGCTGTTGTGGATCAATTGAAGCAATTGCGATCGCCCTTGCTGATTACTTTGGATTGTGGGGTTTCGAACGTTCATGAAATTTCAGAAATCAAACGGCAGTTAGGGGCTCAAGTGATTGTTTTAGATCATCACACCATTCCAGAGATTTTGCCTCCTTGTGATGTGATGCTGAATCCTCAGGCACTGCCTAAGGGACATTATTTGGCGTCTTTATGTACTGTGGGGATTGTGTATCAGTTTTTACAGGCTTTTCTACCGGCTATGGGATCGACATTGGATCTTTCTTTATATGAAGATATTGTGGGTCTTGGTACGGTTGCCGATGTGGCAGTTTTGGATGGTTTTAACCGGGATGTTCTTCGGCGGGGATTGCAGGTGTTATCTCAGCGTCCTCAAGTGGGTTTGAAAGCGCTTTTGGATGTGGCCGGATTTGATCATCCTACTGTTACCCCACGGGATTTGGGCTTTGTGATTGCACCTCGTTTGAATGCCTCTGGACGTTTGTCTCACGCGGGTATTGGGGTGGAGCTTTTATTGTCTCAAGATCGAGATCAGGCCATGCGAATTGCGACGTCTTTGGAAACCTTAAATCAAGATCGACGCGCTATTGATCTGTCTATCTTTATGGAGTCCATGGAGCTTTTAAAGTCGGGCTATTTGGCAGAAGATGATCGTATTATTGCGGTTTCGAATAGAGGCTGGCATTCAGGGGTGATTGGCATTACAGCTTCTAAATTAGTGGAACATCATGGCTTACCCTCTGTTGTCATGGCGGATGAAGGGGATATCGTTCGTGGTTCGGCACGTTCTACAGGTGAAGTCAGTATTTATAAAGTGTTACATTCTTGTCGGTCTTTTTTTGAGAGTTTTGGCGGGCATAAACAAGCAGCGGGGTTTAGTATTAAGCCCGATAAAGTGCCTGCTTTTATAGAGGCTGTTCGGGCCAGTGCTAAAACCTTAATCACGGATTATGATTTACGTCCTATTTTACAGATTGATGCTTTTTTGGAGCCTTCTTTTTTTACATTATCTATGGTGGATCATCTTTCTGCCTTATATCCTTATGGACAGGGGAATGATCAACCTGTCTTTTATCATCATGATTTGCGTCCGGTGCATTTTAAAACAGTGGGTAATGGACAGCATTTAAAAGTAACATTTACGGATAGAGCGGGACGTGCTGTTGTGGATGGGATTGGTTTTGGATTGGCCTCAAAATTAGACTTGCTTTCTGTTGATTCTGTTGCGGTTGCCTTTCATTTGGTGGCCAATGAATGGCAAGGACGTCGATCTCCTCAACTTCAGCTTCTGGATATTAAACCCAGCTTTCAAAAATAGTCGTGGATGTCTGTTTGACAAGGGTTCCCTGAGGGTACTACTCTAGAGCCATGTCAAGTAAAATTACCTTTGATGATTTAGCCCAAGCGGGGGCCTTGTATTTGTCACCTGGTGATATTTCTGCGCTTGAAAATGCGTATTTATTTGCCGCCAATGCGCATCAATCTCAACTCCGTGTGTCTGGAGAACCCTATATTTACCATCCCATGCAGGTGACCTTGATTTTAATGGGACTGAATCAAGATTTACCTACTCTGATTGCGGCCTTGCTTCATGATACCGTTGAGGACACGGATATTACTTCTGATGATTTGAGTGAAAAGTTTGGAGATGAAGTGCGGCAGTTGGTGGATGGGGTGACGAAAATTAGTCAGCTTCGTTTTCATTCTCATGAAGAAGAGCAGGCCGAAAATTATCGTAAAATGGTGGTTGCCATGGCCCAAGATCTGCGTGTTGTGATGATTAAATTGGCAGATCGTTTGCATAACATGAGGACGATTAAAGTTTTGCGTTTGGATAAACAGCAACGCATTGCACGTGAAACCATGGAAATTTATGCGCCGCTTGCCCATCGTTTGGGGATTGCCTCTATTAAATGGGAATTGGAAGATTTGGCGTTTATGGTTTTGGAACCAGAGGCTTTTCAAAAAATTAAGTCCTTGGTTGTGACGAAACGTAAAGATAGAGAAAAATATTTAGAGACTTTTGTCGCGGATATTTCCAGTTTGATTCAAAAAGAAGGGCTTGAGGTTAAGATTGTAGGACGACCTAAACATTTTTATAGTATTTATTGTAAACTTGAAAAATCGGAGCTTTCTTTTGATGAGTTGTACGATGCTTTGGGCATTCGTGTTTTAGCGGCCTCTATTCGAGATTGTTATACGACTTTGGGGATTATTCATTCGGCTTATACGCCTATTACAGGACGGTTTAAAGATTATATTGCACTTCCCAAACAAAATAGGTACCAGTCTTTACATACGACGGTTTTAGGGCCCGAAGGAAAGCCCGTTGAAATTCAAATTCGTACTGCTGAAATGGATAAAGTGGCCGAATATGGGATTGCGGCGCATTGGGGGTATAAAGAAGGTCGTCATGCGCCTCAAACTCAATTTGATTTTATTAAAGATATTTTGGAAATTCAGCGGGAGGCTCAAGATCCTAAAGAGTTTATTCGCGATTTAAAAACCAATTTATTTTCTCAAGAAGTGTATGTGTTTACGCCAAGGGGTGATATCAAAGTATTGTCGAAAGGGGCGACTGCTTTGGATTTTGCGTATCAAATCCACACTCAAATTGGGCATCAATGTGTGGGCGCTAAAGTGAATGGGCTGATGGTGACTTTAGATCATGTTTTAAATACAGGAGATCGTGTGGAGGTGATGACGTCTCCGAAACAATATCCGCGTGCGGATTGGTTGCAATTGGTAACGTGTCGACATTCTATTTCTAAAATTAAACAGTGGCTTGCGAAACAACATCATGATCGTTTGATTGAAGAAGGGTACGATAAATTGGATCGCTTGCTTAAATCAGTGGGACTCTCTGCTAAAAAATGTTTTACAGATGCTCAAGAGTCCCATATTTTTTCGGTGTTTGATGTGGCCTCTTATGAGGCGCTTTATCGTTTGGTGGCTTTGGGTGATTTATCTCCCAAAGAGGTGGTTCGTTATTTTCAACCGGATTATTTGGCTTCAGAACCTGTAGAAGAAGTGGCTCAGTATTTATCTACCCAAAAACGAAAAGGGCATGGCCCATCGATTCTTATTATGGGGGAAAAAGGGGTTCAGGTGACCTGTGCTAAATGTTGTTCCCCCTTACCCGGGGATGACATTATTGGCATTGTGGTGATTGGAAAAGGGGTGTCTGTGCATCGGTCGGATTGTAACAATGTACTTCATGCACGGGAAGAAACACAGATGCGTTTTGTTCAAGCGGAGTGGGCGTCTATTTTGGATTCCAATGCCCTTTATTTTGCCACACTTGAGGTGGAAGCTTTTGATAAAGTGGGGATTTTACAAGAAATTTTGGATAAAATTTCAAGTTCTGGTACGAATATTCATCAATTAAGGACCTTAACCTTAAAATCTGGGGGTAAAATGAAGGCCATTATTACCGTTCAGGTCTCCAGTTCGGATCAGATTGCGCGTCTGAAATCGCTTATTTTTTCAGTTCCAGATGTGTATGGGGTGATGAGAATTTAACCATGGGGGCTTTGAAGACAGTCGTTTTAATGACAGGTAATGAAGGTAAAGTTAAGGAAATTCGTGCCGTTTTGGATCCACTTTTATCGGTTCAGGTACGGTCGTTTCAGGATTTTGATCCTCATTTAACGTGGGATGAAACGGGAGATACCTTTGAGGCGAATGCTGCGATTAAAGTGAATGCCTTTTCTATTCAGCCTGGTATGAGTTGTATTTCTGATGATTCTGGATTGGAAGTGGATGCCTTGAATGGGCGTCCAGGGATTTATTCTGCCAGATATGGGGGGGAGGGGCTTTCTGATTTAGAACGATGCGAGGCTTTGCTTCAGGAAATGGAAGGATGTCAAGATCGGGCAGCGCGATTTAGATGTGTGATTGCGGTTAAAGGGCATGATCAGAATATTCGGTTTTTTTCAGGTTCTGTGGAAGGGCATCTTGCTCTTGAGCCTCGAGGGACTTTTGGATTTGGGTATGATTGCATTTTTATTCCTGAGGGGTATTCTCAGACTTTTGGAGAACTTGGGCCTGATATTAAGTATGGTATGAGTCACAGAGGTAAGGCTTTGGATGCGATGTTCAAGGCGGATATTTTTTAACCTAAATAGGATTCTGAATGGAATATTGTGTGAAGTGGTCGGGGTGAGTGGATTCGAACCACCGGCCCCCAGTTCCCAAAACTGGTGCGCTAACCGGACTGCGCCACACCCCGCCTCTATGAATGAAGAGTTATACTAGCTTATTTCCTTTTTTTTATCAAGATGGGCTTGTGTTGCGTTCATCCCTATTTTGGGCATCATTTATGCCCTATAAAGGCTTTTGGACAGGGGGCTTTGCGTTGATCCAACTGTAGGCATTTTTCAACAGGTTCCAGATTAGACTTCAAAATAGACTGTTTTGATATATTCTTATTTTTCGATACAATTTAAGGATTTAGTGTTTCGATTATGTGGGGTAACTGTATGTGGAGGGTATAAAAATGGTATTCGGAATTGATCCTAGTTTAGGACATAACATAACCCCCTTATCCGGTGCTTCTCGGTCTTCTGATGAAGTATCCAGTCAATTTGGGACGGTTTTTGAAGATTTATTAAAAGAGCATGATACAAAATCTAAAGGGGTGGAGTCTTTAGGGGATGCCGTTAGTACTTCTCGTGTTTCAGATGTTCATACTGTTGTTTCTCCCACACCCATTGCAGCGGCTTATAAGGTAGATACAGATAGCCAAGAAGCCATTAAAGATGCTTCTAAAAAAGTGAATGTTGCGATCCGCACTGTTTTTGGTGCGATGAGCACGCTTTAAAAGAGCTGTCCGATTCCAAAGTGAATATACATTTCAGGCGCCTCTGTTGTGAGGCCTTTTGCGATGTCTAATCGTAGGGGCCCTATCGGGGTGAAATAACGGAATCCAATACCTGCTCCAGAGTTGAAGAGACGGGTATTGAATGCCCCATCTTTTTTAATGGTTTGTCCTGTATCAAAGAAGAGTATGGTTTGTATTTTGCTTGTGGCATCTATTCTGAGTTCAATGTTTTCAACAAATTTTTGATCGCCAACAAAGGGGAAGTCTTGCTCATTAAATCCTCGAATGGAGTTGGCACCCCCAATGACAAATTGCTCTGTTTCATAGGTGGCTCGGTTTTCGTTCAAGCTGTAAAAAGACCCAAATACACTGTGTGCGGCCAGTGTTACTTTTGGGCTTATTTGGATAAATTTGGCGAGGTCTATTTTAACCCGTGTAAAATTGATGCCATGAAATCGTATGCCAAAGGCTTGGCCTCCTTTTTCAATGTCTAATTTTGAATAGCCGCCTTTTTTGGGATTAAATAGGCTGTCTGTTGTTCGATATGAAATGATTCCGGAAAGGGATTCCAATTCGTAGGGAATGATGGGACTTGTTTTTGCTTGCGGGCGGATGGCTTCATATTTATATTTTCCAAAGACGATTAGTTTATTGCGTATTAGAGGCAGCCCTAGGGTTAAAGACCCTCCTTTTCTTTCTATATTTTCAACATTTTTAATGGCGATGTTTTCTTGATCAGAGGAAACACTTTGAGAGAGTTCTGCCCATCCGTCTAAACTCATCGAAAGGGGATAGCGGTTGAAGATCCAGGGTTCATAATATTTGAGTTGGTAATTGTTTGCATTGATACTTTGATCAATACTACCAATCTGAACTTTTCCACTGATTCGATCGCTATAGTGGATGATATGGTGTTTTGTTTCTTTGAAGAAAAATACAAATTTTTCGGTTTCTTGCTCAAATCCAGTTTCAATGCGGTTGTATTTTTTCTCTTTTACTTTAAATTTAATTTGGACACTATTATTTTTAAGCCCTTTTTTAAATTCAGGGGCAGAAATCTCTGCAAAATATCCCATGAGTAGGAGTTGTTCTCTATCGCGTCTTAGCGTGATGGAATTAAAGGGCGTGTTGGGTTTACTGATCATTTCTCGTGCTAGGATTTTTTCAGGTATTTTATTGAGTCCTTCAAATTCAATGGATTCAATATAGCCTTCGGTTATTTTAAATTCTAAATGGCCTTCTTCTGTATAGGTAATGGTTTCAATTTCTAAAAAATCATAGCCCTTTGTTTTGTAAAAGTCAGAGAGTGCCTCTTTATCTTTTTTAAGGGCTACCAAGTTTAAGGGCTGATTTGTTTTGTTTTTTAGGATTTGTTTTAATTGGGTCTCAGAGATGCCTGGATTGCCTAAAAACACTATTTTTTTTATGGTTGGATTGGGGGTTACGTTATAGGTTAGTTTTGTGAGATTGAATTTGTTCAGCGTTGTTTGTGCGGATATGGCTTGGAATAATCCGGTTTGATATAGGGCTTGAATATCGGCTTCAATGTCTTGGGGTTTTGCAATTTTTCCTACTTTGGCATGTAAGGTTTTAATGAGCGTTTCATGATTTATATTGAGCGCTTGTTTCGATTCTAATTTAATGTCATAAATGGGTTTGTTTAAATTTACGTCTGCCCATAGGGTTAGAGGTACAAAAAGTATTAATAAGGTATTTCGTGCTAGGGTGTTAAAAATCATAATTATACTTCAATGATAGTTTAGGTTTATATTCTGACCTAATGATTGTGTCTTTTACGTTTGCATAGTTTAGCGATAAATTCCTCTTTTTCAATAAGAAATAACTCAGTTCTATTTCGGAAATGCTGATGGGGTCTGAGGTTTGATTGGATTGCGAATTAAAATCTAAGTCTGTTTTTATCCTTAAAAAAAGTTGATCGGATATAATTCGCTGCATCATGTTGACATCTACTTTAGAGTAGGTAGTGTTGTTATTTTCTAAAAGGGCTTTTCCTAGGTCGTAGTTGATGCGTACATCGTAAAGTCCAATATTTTTGGCGACTTGTTTTTCTATGGGTCTAAAGACTTCTCGTCGTACAACTTGATTGATGCGTTGACCGCCTACTTGATTGGCAATGCTGTTGGTTTCAATGGTATTTACAAAAAATTCTGGGAATAATGTTTGAATGATTTCGGTGCTGACGCCTTCTTTTTCTTCGGATTTTGTCGCGTCTTTTAAATTTAATTTAAGCGATTTTATAAATCGAAGGGTCGTGTTTGGAATTCTATCGCTGGAGCTGCCATAAAAATCAAAATCTGAGACTTTTATTTGGCTTAAAGAGCCTTCAATAGAACTGACGGCATGGGTATAGGAGAACGTGTCTGTTTTTGTTTCGATATTTGGTGAAACGTTGGGATTTTGAATGATAGAAATAGCGGTTATATTGATATAAGGGGTGGATTTTTTTATCCCTTCGGCTGTTTCGATGAGCTCAAAATCGATACCATTTGTATGGGGAGTTTTTCCTGTTATCTTAAAATAAGAGCCTTGTTTGGCTTCTGGTAATAACTCAAATTCTTTATTTAACAGTGTGAAGGCGCCTTCTTTGAATATTAACTTGTTTTCTAACAAGGGGGTGTTGAGCGTACCTTTTAACTTTAAAAAGGAGCTTGTGTTTTCTACTTCTAATTCTGATGTAATGCCTGAGAGGGGGCCCGTCCCTAAAAAGGAGGCATTTATAAAGACATCTTTTCCAAAGAGGATATCCAAATTTAATCCTATCGGGGGATATAGTGTCGGTTCTAGAGATTCACTGCTTCCAAAAAATGTGCCGTTTTCAAATTTTATTTTACCTTCTAGAATGGGGCCTTTTTCGGTGTTTGATTTTATTTTTTTCTGCTGTTCCTCCATTGCTTTTTCAGATAAAGGTAGAGTTAATAGGCCCTTTAAACTTAATGTTTCGGTTAGGATTTCGCCTTTATAATGTTTGGTGTCTATTTTTATGACAGTGGGTTTGAGTATTAATGCGATTTCTATTGCGATGTTCTCAAAGAGATGGGGGATTATAGATAGGCTACCTTCAACCGAAAACTGATTTAAGTGTTCTGTTTTGACGAGTTTGTAACCATAATTGGTCCAATTGACGATGGAATTTGGGATGTTTGCCTGGTTGTTTTTTATTTTAATCATGCTTTTTTTAATGGATACCGCTTCTTGGGTTTGTGTTTGAGCGCCATATTTGAAGCCTCTTATTAAGAGGCGTTTTTGAGTGGATTCTATTTTGAAATTTTGCAGATCTAAACTGCCTTCGGTAATGATAGGGTCGTACAGTGTTCCTTCTATTTTTAAGCGTAAGGCACCTTCATTTGTTATTTTTGTGATGTTTGGATTTAATAGGGTTAAGATGCCAATATTATTCCCTTTGAGATTAAATTCAATGGATAAGGGGTCTTTATTTTGGGGATTTCCAATGGCATTTAGGGGGATTTTTGCCATTAAAAATTGTTGGGTATTGATCTTGTTTGTTTGAATTTTTGTTTTTGTAATGGTCAATATATTATTGGCGTTTAAATTGCCTTCTATTGCAATATCTTCAAAAGGGGTGTCTTGTAAATATCCTTTACTTAATTCGAGTTTAATGAGGCTATTTTCAGTGCTTGATGTGATGGTTAAACTGCCTTTTTTGCTTTTTAAGGCGCCTATAGTGCTGTTTTCTAATTTTAATGTTGTGCGTATATTTGGAATGATGCTTTCGGGTTTGGATTGGATTTCTATGCTGCCTTCTAATTCACCTGAAATGACAGGGACTGTTGTGCGTTCATTCTTACTGGGAGTAGTGGATAAGCCTGGTGTTTCATAAAAGGTATCTAGCTTACTTATTTTGGTTGTGGCATTATATAAAATTGTATTTCCTGTTATGGGATGGTAGAGACTGAAATTACTTGCCATTTGTATGTTCCCATTTGGAATTTTTTCAAGTAAGGGCAGAGAGGGCGCTGTTTTTTGTAAATCGTTTGTGAGTGTTTGATAGAGGACAAAAAGATCTTCAATACGTCCTTTAACCATATTTAATCTGGCTTTATAACTATAAGGGGATGTGCTTTGTTGTATGTTTTTTTTCCAATAGCCGTTTAACACATATGAACTATTATTGAGTTGAATGGTTAATTTTTCACTGCTTAATTCGGTGTTTTTGTATTGAATTTTTCCGTTTATATTATTGAGGGTTATTCGGTTGTACTGAATGTTTTGGGCATTTAAGCTGACGATGATTTCAGGATTTTCTTCTGGATGGATGATTTTACCTTCTATTTGTATGTTTCCATCGAAGTCGCCGTAGGGACTGGTATAGGATTTAAAGTTATTTAATGCGAGTGTTGTTCCGGGAAAAATTTCAAGGGTAGGCAGAGGGGTTTCTGTATAAGACGCGTTTATTTTAGAGGCTTTGTGTCGGATTTCTATTTTAGGGAGTGTTAAGGTATTATTGTCCCAAAGAAGTGTTGTTTGAACGTTTTCAATGGGTTGATTGTCCAGTTTAGCATCTTGAACTTCGAGTGTTGCGTTGATCTTATAATTGGCGATTTTAAACTCGGATGCGTCTGTTTTTTGATTTAAATGGAAGGTGCCAAATAGTGTGCCTTCGGTGTCTTTTAAAAAGTCTGGAGCTATTTTTTGAATCCATTTGTTAGTCGCTATATTTACTTTTTGAAGTGTTATATTTATATTTTTGGGTCGTGTTTCTGTAAAACTCCCGTCGATATGAATTTTTTCTTGATTTTTTTCAGCTTCTAAATAGGAAATGAAAACATTGCCTTGATTGAGACTTAGATCTAAGTGGACCTTATCCCATGTTTCTTCAAAATAACTGGCATTTTCAATGCTTCCTTTGGCATTGATATGCATGCGTTGTAATATGGATTTTGGGGCAGGTTTATCAAAATAGGTTATAAGTGTTGTTTCTAGTGTGGCTTTTCCTGGAAGTGTTTCTTTTGATTCTGGATAAGGATCAAAAAATGGGGTTTTATCCAGTTTTGACTGGATACTCAGCGTGTTGGCATCTTTCATTTCCCCCTTGAAATCTAGGGGCGTTTTATTGAAGATCAGGGTGCCTCTAAATGGCATGTATTGAAAATTTACAATGGGCAATACAGCGGCTATTTGAGCTATTTTTTGATTGAATACGGTTAATCCATTGCCGCTGATTGCGACGGTGGTATTGAAATTTTTTAGGGGGCCCTCAGCTTTTATGATGAACGATACTTTTCCTGAAATGTCGGATTCTTGGCTTTTTAAGAAGGTTGCGGCATCTAAATTTTCTTCTGTAAGGGTTACATTAATGAACCCAGACTCATTTAAGTCGACTTCTCCGACGAGGTTTAGGTTTCCTTTTGCCAATGTGATGGATTCACTTTTGAATTTTAAAAGGTGATTTAAATAGGAAAATGAAATGTCGGCCTGTTCGGGCTCTATGCCATAAACATTGAGGGCAGTGCTTTTAATATTTCCGCTAATGAGCGTTTCGTGAAAGGGGCCTGTTATGGTTAATACGCCCGTAGCGGCGCCTTCATAGCTCCATGTTTCTGTTTCTGGAAGGAGGCCTTTTATTTTCTGGGTTTCAAATTTTGGAGATTGTATTTTCAGTGTTAGGGCTTGTTTTTCTATTTTTATGTCGCCTTCGACTGTTCCGTCTATGCCATTAAGGCTTGCTTTTATTTGGTTAAAACTGATTCTTAAGGGGGGATTTTTTAAAAGGGACTCGATTATTTTTTTGTGTTTTTTTTCTTTTTTATTTAACTCTAATGCGGCTTCTGTTAAGGGGAGATCGGTTCGGGTACCGGTTTCGTCTAAAAGGCCTATGTTGATTAATTTTTTGATTAATTCAAAGGCTTCTTTGTTACTGAATTCGGGCAGATATTCTTTGATAAGGGGGATATCGATTCGCCCTTTATATAGGCTTGCAGGGCCTTGAATGTTTTCGAGGGGCATTTTAAAAAAGGGAAGTTGTAATTGGCTTTTTGAGAAATGAGCATCTACTTGGTACCAAAATGGGCTTAAATGACCGTCTTCATGTGCTTTTCGTTGTATTTTGGCCGTTATTCCTACAGGAGCAGCACTTAATATTTTAAACCCAGGAACATTGAGGGCATAGGCGCCCAAGATTTCGCCATTAAAGGCGGTTACATGGGCTTTTAGTGCGTATTTTTCTGTTTCAATGTTATAAAAACCGCTTATTTTTAGTGGGCTTTTGTTGCTTTTTAGGCCGCCTTTTAGTTCTATTGTTACTCTATTTTTTCGATCGAAAATTAGGCCTCCATTACAGTTCTGTATGGTTTCTTTATAGGGGGTTTTGATTTTTTCAGGGTACCATCCATGTTCATCTTTGAATACGAGTGTGGCATTTTTGATGTTAAGGGTACCTACAAAGGGCCTTGATAAAGGAAATTTCTTTTTTTTGGAGGGCTTTATTTTGGGGAGGATCCATGTTCCGTTTGGCAATCTATGAATGTGTATTTCTGCGGTGTTAATTTCTATTGTTTTTAAGGCAGCAGGGAAATAGCCCGCGTATCGAATCAGATCAATAATACTGTATTTGAGTGTTATTGATTTTGCCTTTATGATGGGTTTTTTTTCATTGGGTACCGTGATATTTACGTTGGACAATATGATCTTTGTTAAAAAATTTCCGGAAAATGTTTCGATTTTTAAGGTGCCATCAAATTGTTTAGATAAATCATATTCAATTGCTTTTTTTAATTTTTCCTGAGGGATGTTGAGGTTAAGTAAAATAAAAGAGGAAACAATGGTACTAAATATAATACTTAAGGTGATGAATAGGCTATATTTAGAGGCTTTTTTTTTCCAGTTCATTTCCTTCTTATTTTAACAGATAATGAGCTCTTTTCTAAGAGATTTTCCTATTTTTACATGTCTATTTTAAGTGAGGTGATGATTTTATTTTTGATTGGGAAATAATGTTTCGATAATGGGCGTTATGGGTTTTATGAAATAAGATTCCAACATGATTTCTGGGCGTATATAAATCAAAGGGGTTAAAATAGGTAATAAATAAACAATGCCTTTAATGGCACCCATGCCCAATCCACCGATTCGATTTATCAGACTTATGCCTGCTGTTTCAATCATTTCTGTTAAGACTTTTCCCACTATGTTTAAAATAAAAAAAGTGGCCATCCAAAATCCGACAAATCCAATTAAATTGGCTATTTCTATGTTGATATGAAATGTGGTGTATAGTGACCATCCAATGGGTTTAAAATAATAGGCACTGCCAACTAATCCGCCGCATATTGCCAGAATATCACATAAGGTTCGCACGCATCCTTGTCGTAATCCTGTGAAGGCATGGTAGAGCAGCGTGAGCATAATGACCATGTCTATGAAATTTAAATTATTGACACTTATCATTATGGTCCCCCCTTATGTCTGATTTGAAGTCGTTTTAAGCCTTTTGTGACTGTTGCGAAACACCTATTCGCAACAACCCCCTTTTTAGACTTCGGCTTGACTCAAATTTCCCTATTTTTTATTTTTTTAAACATTTTTTTTTATTTTTCTATAATAAGGTTGAGTAAGGCATGTAAGGGGGGGGTGAAATACGCGTCGGATACACTTTCTGGGCTAATTTGGGTTAATATTAAGAATATGGGTAGAATATAGACCAGACTATTAAGGATGCCCATTGCCAGTCCAGACATTCGATTTAGGGGGTTAAATCCGACTAGTTTTACTGTTTGTGTGAGTGCACGACTGAGTAGTATGGCGAGTGCATAACTGAGTGCCCATATGAGTATAAATGAAATAAAGGCGGTTATTTCGATGGGGGATCCTATGAGAGTGGATATCGTTTGAGCGAGGGTGTTGTATTGCCTGATAGCTAAAATGAGACCGCCTATTGCGCCTAAGGTTTCAAATAAAAGTCTAAAAAATCCATATTTTAGTCCTTTATAAGCGTGATAGACCACAATTGTAATGATAATAAAATCAATTAATGTTAAATTCATGGATTTTTTCTCTTTTTGGAAGAGGGTTATTGATTCAATTTTAGTTTTTTTATGTTTGCATGGAGTTCTGGCCGGTTTAGAGCAAGAATTTGTAATGCAAGTACACCTGCATTTTTGGCGCCGTTAATGGCAACAGAGGCGACAGGAACACCTGGCGGCATTTGGACGATGGAAAGAAGTGCGTCTAAACCGTCTAAACTGGCATTAATGGGTACACCAATGACAGGTTTTTCGGTTAAAGAGGCGACAACCCCTGGAAGATGGGCTGCCATTCCTGCGCCTGCAATAAAGACACTGTAAATCGGATTTTTTACAATTTCATGTACTTTTTCGGGATTTCTATGTGCAGAGGCTACGAATACATCGCAAGAAACGCCATTCTCTGTGAGGACTTTCTCGGCTTTTGACATGATTTCCATATCAGATTGGGATCCCATTAAAATGGCTACTTTATTCATGCCTTGTATTTTCGCACAAATTCTTCGATTCGATCAAGGGCTATTATTAAGTCGTCTAGTCCTGTGGCATAACAACATCGAATATACCCTTCTCCTCTTTTACCAAAGGCTGTTCCAGGGACTACGGCAACTCGCATTTCTTGAAGTAAATTTGCGGCAAATTCCTCAGATGTAAAGGGGGTGATTTTAATGGATGGAAAGGCATACAGGGCGCCTTGTGAGTTTTGGCAGGTGAGTCCTATTTTGTTGAATTTGTTTATCATGAGTGTGCGTCTCTGTTGGTAGGATTCAATCATGGCGTCTATTTCTTTTTGAGGTAAGTCTAAAGCTGCCATTGCGGCATATTGGGCTGTTGTTGAGGCACATAGGGCCGCATATTGATGAATTTTGACACAAAGATTAAGTAGGGGGCTCGGACAGGCAATGTATCCCACTCGCCAGCCTGTCATGGCGTATGTTTTTGAAAACCCATTCAGAATGACCGTTCTTTCTTTCATATTTGGTAAGCTACCTATTGAGGTAAAGGGGCAATCAAAGCTCAGTTCAGCATAAATTTCATCTGAAATGACCCAAAATCCATGGTCCTTCGCTAAATTTGCAATTTTTTCCAGTGTTTCCTTAGGGATAATGGACCCCGTGGGATTATTTGGGGTGCATAAAATTATGGCTTTGGTTTTAGGCGTTATTTTGGATTTTATGATTTCTGGATCCGGAATAAATTGGGTGTTTTCTGTTGGAATAGAGACAGGAACGGCCCCTGTTAAGGCAATGAGGGGATCGTAGCAGACATAACTGGGCTCAGGCAGTAATACCTCATCTCCAGGATTTAAGAGGGCTCTTAGCACGATATCTACTGCTTCTGAGACGCCGTTTGTAATTAAAATTTCACTTTCAGGGGCGTAGTCTAAATTGAATTTTTTTTCTAAATACGTGGCGATCTTTTTTCGGAGTTCGAGAAATCCTAAATTAGAGGTGTAGGAGGTGAGTCCATTTTCGATGCTTTTAATGGCGGCCTGTCTCACACTCCAAGGTGTGTCAAAATCAGGTTCTCCAACACCTAAAGAAATGATGTTTTCGGTTTGCTGTACAAGATCGAAAAATTTTCGAATGCCTGAAGGTGCAATATTTTCTACTTTTTTTGAAAATGGCATATTACGGGATGATTGAAAGTCGGGAATCGTCAGAGGGGAAGCGAACTTGTCGGCCGTATAGTTTAAATGTTTTTAAAACTACATGGGTGACTGTTTTGGTGACGTTTCGGATGCTGGCAATTTCTGAAATGAAATCGGAAATTTCTTGTAGTGTATTGCCTTCCATCATGACTAGAAAATCGTAATGACCTGAAATTAGATATACTTCATCTACTTTTGGATGAGTGCTTAAATATTGGGCAATGGCATCATAGCCTGAACGTTGTTCGGGGTTAATACTGACTTCAATGACGCCTTTAATGTTGTTGCCTGGTTTTTTTTCGGGGTTGAGAATGGTTGAAAATCCGACAATGATGCCTTCTTCTTTTAAATCGGCAATGAGTTTATGAATGGTGGATTCAGATTCTCCCGTGGCGGCAGCAATTTCTGCATTACTGATGCGCGCGTTTTCTTGAAGGAGTGTTAAAACGGATTGTGTTATTTTTTCCGACACGGGAGACCTCTTTTTAATTTAAATGGGATTTAAGTTCAGCTTCGAAGGCTGCTTGGGGTTTAAATCCAATAAATCGATGTACTTCTTGTCCATTTTTAAATAGGATATTACAGGGAATACTTGAAATGTGAAATTCTTGAGCGGTCATGGGGTTGCTGTCTGTATCTAGTTTTACAATTTCGACTTGACCTTCCAATGTTTTGCTCATGGCTTCTAATACTGGGCCTACCATGCGGCAAGGGCCACACCATTCTGCCCAAAAATCAACCAAAATATAGGTGTCTTTTTTATCTAATACGTCTGCTTTGAATGTGCTGTCAGTGACTGCTTTTAATGCCATTTCATGCTCCTTTATCTGATGTGCATTTTTGAACCTGCTCTTTAGATTGTAATGACTTTGAGACGTCTTGTCTATCTTGGGACTGTTGCCGTGTTCTTAAATTCTTATTTATGACGTATAAATTTCGGGCTTTTCTATTCGGAATGCTTTTTACTTGATCCAAACGTAGGCGTTTTGCAACAGCCCTAATTTTTTTAGCGAGATTCGAACAGATCTTCGTATTCTTTAAGGGCAAAACGATCTGTCATGCCTGCAATATAATCTGCAATGACACGTTCTTTGGCTTGTGTTTTTATTTTTTCTTGAATATGAGGGGGGAGTAAGGCAGGGTTCTTTAGGTAGGCGTCGCCTAACCGTTCAATCGTGTGTTGACCTTTGTTATTCATTAAAAGAACTTTGGGGTGAGTGTATAAATTTTTTGAGAGGTATTTTCGAAGTTTTGTGCTTTCTTCTTTCATTTGGGGACTAAAGGTGACGATAGGCGTTTGGAGGGCTTGAATGTCATTTAAGGTCTGAATGTTGTGGGCTTCAATATTGGTTTTTGTGGTGTTATAGACGTCTTCGATCAGTTGAGACATGAGGTAAGAATGGATTAAATGTTGACGTTTGGTGGCCTCCAATTGGGGATATTTATGATTTATTTGGTCTTTTGCGGTTTTAAAAAGCTCGAGATCTTTACTGAGCTGAGTTTCAGATAAAATCCCAGATGAAAGTCCGTCATCAATGTCGTGGCTGTTATAAGTGAGCTCGTCTGCAATATTCACAATTTGAGCTTCTAAACTCATAAAACTGACTTTTTTGTCTGAATTTGTCCAGGGTGCGTTGTGTTTCATTAGACCTTCTAAGACTTCTTTTGAGAGGTTGAGTCCTTCAAAATTAGGATATTTACTTTCAAGTATTTCAACGATTCTTCGACTTTGTTGATTGTGCTCAAATCCCCCAAAGGGTTTCATGAGTTTGTTTAAACTTCTTTCTCCGCTATGTCCAAAAGGAGTGTGGCCTAAATCGTGGGCAAGGGCAATCACCTCAGCTAAATCTTCATTCAGACATAAAAGTCGAGCCAGATGTCTGGATACAGCTGCAACTTCTAGTGTATGGGTTAGGCGAGATCTAAAATGATCGGATTCTGTTGAAATAAAGACTTGGGTTTTGTGTTGAAGGCGCCGAAAGGCTTTGCTATGGATGACTCTATCTCTGTCGCGTTGAAAGCAGGTTCGGGTGTTGGAAGGTGCTTCAGGATGTACGGGGCCTAAGCTCTGACTGCTTTTTACGGCATACGGCGCGAGAATCATGTCCTCGCGCGCTTCGAAGTGTTGCCGCATGTGTTTTATCTTATCCCAATTGGAATCGGATAAACTTTTGGATGTTGCTTCCTTGAGGTAAAAGTTGCTTGATGCTTTTTTTATCATCTTTTATGTAAGCTTGCTCTAGCAAACAGACATCTTTATAGAATTTTTGAATCTTACCTTCTAGAATTTTTTCAATCATTTCAGCAGGCTTTCCTTCGTTTTGGAGTTGTGCTCTGATGATGCTTTTTTCAGATTCTAAAAGTGCGGGATCTAGTTCTTCTGGACGCACACAATGAGGGGCATTTGCCGCTACTTGCATGGCAATGTCTTTTCCTATTTCAGTTGAAACGGGACCTGTAAACTCAACAGCAACGCCAATTTTTCCGTTCATGTGGATATAAGAGGCGATAGGTGAATTTGATGCGATATAGGCCCATTGTTTGACGCCTAAGTTTTCGCCCAGTTTTAATACAAACTCGGAGTGGTACGCTGCAAAGTTTTGTCCGTTTACATTTAGAGATTCTAAAGCAGCTGAACTGTCTAATTTTTGATCTAAAATTGCATTTGCTAGTGTTTCGCCGAATTGTTTAAATCCATCATTACTGCCCACAAAATCGGTTTCGCAATTAATTTCTGCGATGGCGAGCTGTGTTTGGTCTGCAGATGTTGCGATGAATACACGGCCTTCGTTTGCTACACGGTCAGATTTTTTAGAGGCTTTAGCGAGACCTCTTTCTCTTAAAAGCGTGACTGCTTTTTCAACGTCTCCATTGGATTCTGAAAGCGCTTTTTTACATTCCATTAAGCCTACGCCTGTTTTTTCGCGTAGTTCTTTTACTAAAGCGGCTGAGATTTCTATGGTGGTCATTATCCCTCTCCTTCAACACTGACTAATTCTTCTACAGGCACATTTTCTAAGGTTTCTGTTTTTTCTTCTGTAGAGGCGTTTCCATTTCCTTGGTTTTTACCTTCTCGGACGGCATTACCAATCACGTTACATAATAATTTAATGGCACGAATGGCATCGTCGTTCGCCGGAATGGGAAAGTCAATTCCTGTCGGATCCGCGTTTGTATCTACAATTCCAATAATAGGGATGTTAAGGCGTCGCGCTTCTCGGATGGCCAATTGTTCTTTATTTGTATCTACAATGAAAATTGCTGAGGGAATGTTTCTCATGTCTTTAATCCCTTCTAGATAGTGTACGAGTTTAATTTGTTTTTTCGCGATTCGAGATTTTTCTTTATTTGAGAGCTCGTCGAATGTTCCTTCTGCTTTCATTTTGTCAAACTCTTTTAATTTTTGGACACTTTTTTTAATGGTGGCAATGTTGGTGAGTGTTCCGCCTAACCATCTGTGTTGTACATAAGGCATTCCGCAGCTTAATGCTTCTTGACGAATGGCATCTTGAGCTTGTTTTTTGGTGCCGATAAATAGAACCGTTCCATTGTTTTTAACAACTTTTTCAACAAAATGATAGGCATCTTTAATGAGTTGAATAGATTGTTGTAAATCGATGACGTGAATGCCGTTTCTTGAGGTGAAAATGTATTTTTTCATTTTGGGATTCCATCGTTTTGTTTGATGCCCAAAATGGACGCCACATTCTAATAATTGGCGCATTGAAATGATTTCTTTTGTCTCTGTTTTTGTCATGCTATCCTCTTTTTCTTACTCAAGAAATCGTATGGATTTCTTTCTTAATTATAGATTTACTTTGTATGGATTATACGGGCGAACCTGTATTTATTTACAAAGCAGGGTGAAACTATATCGTGATTTGTATTCAAAGTCAAATTTATTTTGTTGCTCTTGCGAAGCACCTATTTTGGATATCGGCTGTGTTATCTTCGTCCTTAACTTCACATTTTACTCTGTTCAGATCTTTGTTTTTTTTGTACACTGGTTCTTTCCAGAGAAAGTGGATAATTGTGTTCCTTTAACTTTGTTGTATGGGCAGGGGTGTTTGGGAGGCATTTTTTGAGTAAACCATATCTTTTAGTTGTTCAGGGCTATCAGCGAGATGAGTCTCTCATTCAGACTTTGCAAGAAGATTATGATGTTCATCAGGTGTATAGCGGTGAAGAGGCTTTATATATCTATGAAAAAAATGTTTTAAAAATTAGAGTGGTTCTTTTGGATCTTGTTTTGCCGGATCTTTCTGGAACGTATGTGCTTCAAAAGATGAGTGCCATTAGCAAAGTTCCTCAAATTCTTGTCTTTTCGGATCAACATGATATTCAACTGGCGGTTTCTTCTATGAAGGAAGGCGCTTTTGACTATATTGTTATTCCGACTACCTCTGAATATATTCAGGAGGCTGTTAATAATGCTTTGGATCATATGGCCTATTCAGAATCACTGATTTCCAATTCGGTTTCAGAAGAACCTACGGCTGTTTATTCAGAATTTCGATTCTCAGATCGTGTTAATATGGCGCCTGATTATACAAAAATGACGATCTTGATTATTGAAGACGAGCCTATTTATCGGCGTATGATGATTGGGTTTTTAAAAGACTATACCGTTTTAGAGGCAGGATCCTGTGCTCAAGCGAGAGAGATGATTCGGTTACATCCTGAAATTGATGTGATTTTATGTGACATGCTTTTAGGAGATGGGACGGGGGATTATCTTGTGCCTCAGCTTAAACGGGAGCTTCCGGATGTTGAAATTGCTGTTATTACGGCTTATGAACAGATGGATAAAGCCATTTCTGTTTTGAGGAATGGGGCGTCTGATTATTTGAATAAGCCCATTTTAAAACGACATTTGATTGAGTCTATTCATCACCTTTATGATTTGAAATATGCGTGTACAGTGATGCCCAAAGTGACGCAACATTATGTTGAAACACAGCTTTCGGATGATGCGAAAGTGACGTTTCTAAATCGCATTTCTTCAGATAAACAACGTAAAGGGGATAAATTGATTATGGGCGATATTTATGCTTTTTTTCCTGAATTAAAAGCCATTTGTATTCCAGATACCTTTACGCTTCCAGAGCGTGTTAATCAGGATATTTTAGGCTTCATTCAAGATTTGAAGCTTAAAATTAAGGCTCAAACTTCGAATGTATAGGCGGCTTAGTGTCTTCTTTATGGTTTAGACGGGTCTGTTGGTAAAAAGAGGACAAAGCAACTGCCTTGGGGAGTATTATCGAGATGTTCTATGGTTCCTTTGTGTTCTTCAACAACGCGAAGCACCAATGAGAGCCCCAGCCCTGTATGGCGATGTTTGGTTGAAAAAAAAGGGTCAAAGATTTTGGATTTAATCTCGCAAGGAATGCCACATCCTGTGTCTCTAATGGTAATTTTGATGCCCAAAATTCTTTTTTTGTCTTGGGTTTGAATGCTACTATTTTCTGTTTTAATATTAATACTCCCGGTGTCTGTAATGGCTTGGCTTGCATTTAACACAAGATTAAGTAAACTTTGACTTAAACTGTTTTTTTCGCCTTGAATGAATCCTGTGGCTTCTAATTCTGTTGTGAGTGTGAGGTTTCTTTTTTTAAGGTCTTTTTGAGATAGGATGCAAATGTCTTCTATGAGGGTGTTCATGTTGAGAGGCTCTCTTTGTTTTGAAATCGGAGACCCGTAGTGAATCATGGTGCTTGTAATATTGGATAATCTTAAAATATTTTCTTTGATGAGTTTACAATATTCCAGAATTATGGCTTTATTTTCTGTATTTTCTTCAATCAATTCAATGCCAGATAATATCATTCCCAATGGGTTTTTAATTTCATGGGCAAGACCTCGAGTTAGCGTCGCATAGCTGTTTTTGGCCGGATCTGTTTCTTTTGTCGTTGGCAGTTGTGTTTTTTTTGAGTGGAAAATTTTGGCTTTTAATTTTGTTTTTAAGGGGAAAAATCCCAGACCAAAAAGCCCCCAATAGAGGCATTCTATGCTTCTTTTTTCTAGGGGGCTTAACTGAAAATAAGGCAGGGCTTCCACTTTAAGAAGGCCATAAAATAGGCTTAAACCTGCGCCAATTATGATGAAATAGGGGCTTATTAATGGGATGTATAGGCGCAGATTTAATTTTTTTGTCATGACTTAGTATCGATAATGGTCTTTTTTATAGGGGCCTTCGATAGGGATTTCTAAATAGTCGGATTGTGCTTGTGTTAATCGTGTTAATTCTCCGCCTAAAGGTTCTAGATGCAAGCGAGCGACTTCTTCATCCCACTTTTTAGGCAGGGTATAGACGCCTATAGGATACTGATTGGTGTTTAATTCCATTTGGGCTACGGTTTGATTTGTAAAGGAGCTACTCATGACAAAAGAGGGATGACCGGTTGCACATCCTAAATTGACCAAACGTCCTTCTGCCAATATAAAAATGGAATGACCGTCTTTAAAGGTGTATTTATCTACACTTTCTTTGATGGTGGTTTTTTGGATGTTTGGGGCTTCATTTAAGGCGTCTACTTGAATTTCATTGTCAAAATGACCAATGTTACAGACGATGGCTTGATCTTTCATCTGTCGCATATGATCCAGTGTAATAATGTCTTTATTTCCGGTTGTTGTGACATAAATATGGGCGATGGGAAGTGCTTTTTCTATGGCTTTGACTTCAAATCCTTCCATAATGGCTTGAAGGGCGCAGATGGGATCAATTTCAGTGACGATGACTCTGGCGCCATAGCTTTTCATGGAGTGAGCACATCCTTTTCCGACGTCCCCATATCCACAGACCACAACCACTTTTCCTGCTATCATGACGTCTGTTGCTCGTTTAATGCCATCTGCTAGGGATTCTCTGCAGCCATATAAATTGTCAAATTTTGATTTTGTGACGCTATCATTGACGTTAATGGCGGGAAAGAGTAATTCGCCTTTGCTTAACATCTGATATAGGCGGTGTACGCCTGTTGTGGTTTCTTCGGATACCCCTTTGATACTTGGGATCATGTTTGTCCAAAAGTTGGGCGTTGTTTCTTGTGTTTTTTTGAGTAAGGCCTTGACCAAGGCAAGTTCTTTATTGGGGGCGGGTTCGTCTAGAATATTTGGATTTTTTTCTGCTTTAACACCTTCATGAATCAGATAGGTGGCGTCTCCGCCATCATCCACGATGAGGGTTGGGCCTGTGTTTCCTTCGAAGGTTAAGGCTTCTTTTGTGCACCACCAATACTCTTCTAAGCTTTCTCCTTTCCATGCAAATACGGGGATTCCTGCTTTTGCAATGGCTGCTGCTGCGTGGTCCTGTGTGGAAAAAATATTACAAGATGCCCATCTTACAGATGCGCCTAAAGCGACTAGCGTTTCAATTAATACGGCGGTTTGAATGGTCATGTGTAAAGACCCGGAAATGCGTTGTCCTTTAAGGGGTTTTTTATCCCCATACTGGCGTCTGAGCGCCATGAGTCCTGGCATTTCATGTTCTGCAATTTCAATTTCTTTTCGCCCAAATTCGGCTAGAGAGAGGTCTTTTACTTTATAAGGTAGTGTGGTTTCAATCATCATGGGCTCCTTTTTTTACTACTATATCTGAGTGGCACTTCTTTTAAAAGAGGTGATGATTTCTTCTCTTTTTTGAGCGACATACTGGACCAGTGCGGTGACGTTATGAATGCTTAATAAGGTGCAGCTGAGAATTTCTTTTGCTTGATATAAGTGTCTTAAATAGGCTTTTGAAAACTGTTGGCAGGTGTAGCAGGGGCAGGATGGATCTAGAGGCGTTGGGTCTTCTTTAAATTCTTCGCGCTTGATATTGACCCGTTCTTTTCCTATAAATACTTGGCCATGGCGTGCGAGTCGTGTGGGGATTACGCAATCAAACATGTCGATACCTGCTTGGATGGCGTGATCAAAATTTTCAGGTAGACCAATGCCCATGACATAACGGGGTTTGTCTTCTGGTAATAGGGCTGCGGTTGTCGTCATGATTTCGTTGAGAAGGTCGATAGGCTCTCCCACACTGACTCCGCCAATGGCATAGCCTGGGAATTGAAGATCGGAGAGATATTGGGCGCTTTCTTGTCTTAAATGGGGATACATACCGCCCTGAACGATGGCAAATAACCATTGATTTCGGGTGTCGCTTTTCCAATATTCGAGGGCTTCTTTTTCCCATTGGTGGGTGAGTAACATGTCTTTTCGTGTTTGAGCTTCACTACTGGGGTAGGGACTGCAGATGTCTAATGGCATCATGATGTCACTGTTGAATTGTCGCTGAAGGTCAATGACGGTTTTGGGTGTAAAGCTATGGCGACTTCCATCTAAATGGGATTGGAATGTTACGCCTTCTTCTGTTATTTTTCGACGGCCTCTAAGGGAGAAGACTTGATATCCACCGGAATCTGTTAAAATCGGGCCGTCCCATTGGATAAAGGGGTGAAGCCCTCCCAGTTTTTCAATCAGTGCGCCTCCAGGGCGGAGTGCCAAGTGATAGGTATTGCTTAGAATAATTTGGGCATTTGTGTCTTTTATGTGTTTTGGGGTCATTCCTTTTACAGTGGCTTGTGTCCCAACCGGCATAAAAACAGGTGTTTTAATGGTGCCATGAGGGGTGTGCAGTAGGCCGGCTCTTGCATTGGAATGGGGATCTTTTGCAATAATTTCAAATTGGAATGGGGTGCTTATATTTTGTGTTGTCATGTGCTTTATCGTATCATTTAATGTTTAATCGCACTATAATGGGGGTAACTGAATTTAGAATCTTTATTTTTTAACCTTAAGGGTTTGTTTGGAGAATGGTGCGATGAGACTATCAAAACGTCAATGGGGGCTGGGGCTACTTGTAGTCGCTATTTTGCTTTCTATGGCGCTTTTTTTTCGCCACTATTTTCTGCCTTTGATGAACCTGCCTTATTTGAATAAAACAGAATTTATCTATCAAAATCAGCAAGAAAAACAGTTGGAATCTCGCTTGACTCAGGTTTTAACACCTTTGTTGGGAGCGCGTACCTTTTCTGTATCTGTGACAATGGCGCTTACAGGTGAAAAACAGGATATTCATTCTGTGAGTCGAGATCCTCAGTCGGCGACTACTCGAGTCACTCAAAAGTGGCAGAACTCCCTTGAACGGCTTCAAAAAGAGGCCTTGTCTCGTAGGCCTTCTTTGGATACCGTGTATTCTGAAATTCAAGCGCTCAATGGGGCGCTTCCTGGGGTTATTATTCCCATGGTTTCGTCTAATGCGCTTGAAGAACTTCCAGGATTTCCTGTTGTTCAGGCTTCAGATATGGACGCCGAGCCTTTACCTGATCGTGGGGCTTCTCCTAATGAAACACAAATGGACACTCAGCAGTATGAATCTGAAACGCGAAGTGTGTTTTTTAATGAAAAACGTCAGAATACCCAGGTACCGACCACACATTTGAAGCGTCTTTTTGTGAATGTGGTGATTGATAAAGATCATTTTAAACTTTTGACGGTTTCTTCGGATCGTATTATGGCTATTGTTCAAACGGTGTCAGGGTTTGACGCCAGTCGTGGGGATCAACTTTCTATTTCGTATGAGCCCTTTTTAGAAAAACCCTTTTCATTGCAAGGCATTTATTTGAATCATCGTGCCTTTTTTGATGCTGTGGGAGGCTTTATCTATCATTTAAGATGGGTCTTTTTAGTTGGGGTGATTTTGTCGGTTTTAGGTGCGATAGGGTTTTATTTTTGGCAAAACTATCAAACTCAACTTTTGAATCGTCAACGTGAGGCTATGGCCGCTAAAGAGAGTCAGGAGGAAGCTGAAAAACGAGAAGCTGCAGAATTCCGCGTGGATGTTAAGCATAAGCAAGAAGAATTGTCGCGCTTTGCCCATCAAAAACCAGCCGAATTTGCAGAACTGCTTTTGAATTGGGTGGAGTTATCCGAAAAGGAGGGACCTCAAAATGGCACTTTCTAATCCAGCGCCTTTAAAGTATTCCGAAAAAGCAGCCATTATGTTGATGGCGCTTGAACTGTCTTATCCTGGCATTACTTCAAAGGTGTTTTCTTATTTGGGGCAAGCGCGCTCTAAACAGTTGCTTGAGACCATTCATCGGATGCGAAAAGTGAATTACGATGTTGTGGATGCCGTTACATTGGAATTTCATGAAATGGCCATTGAACAAAAGGTGGTTTTTGGGGGTAAAAATGTGTCCCAAAAAATACTTCAAGATTCTTTTGGGATTGAATCGGCAGACCTCTTTTTTGGTAAAAAAGATACTTTGTTTACCTTTTTAAATGGCATGGAAGATCGTATTCTACTTCCTTTTTTTGGGTCTGAAACCGATCAAATGGTGGCTTTGTTGTTATCCTACATGGAGGGGGCGAAAGCGTCTCGACTTTTATTGTCTTTTTCACCCGAAAAGGCCGCGCGACTTTCACAGATGATGGTGCAGCTTTCTGCGCCTAATGATGCACTTTTATGGGACCTCCATGCAAAATTAGAACAGCATTTGAAGACGCTTTCACAGTCTCAAGATGCTACAGGCAATCTGTTAAAAGTGTCGCATGCTTTAGAATTGATGTCTGTGGATGAACGCATGAGTGTTATGACCTTGATTAAAGGATCGGATCCTGTGTTATCTCAACATTTAGACTCTTTAATTTTTTCATTTGAAGATCTTATTGACTTACCCGACCGAGATCTTCAAACCGTCTTACATGAAATTGATCCTTTAAAACGGTTGGCATTTTCGCTTCATGGGGTTCCAGATGTTTTTTATCAGCGTGTTATTGCCAATGTTTCTCAACGGGTTCGCCTTATTTTAAATGAAGAAACGTCTAATTTAGGACCGGCTATTTCGGAAAAAGATGTTTTAAGTGCGCGCCAATATGTTATTAGGTTGGTTCGGGATTTGGAAAAAAGAGGACTGATTAAACCCATTTCCAAAGGGGTTTCTCGTTTAGACTCTTCTTTTTTCCACTCTAATGGAGGTTTCCAATGAGCTTTTTACCCAAAGAAAGCGTGACTTCATTTTATAAGGATGCCTTTTTGGTGTTATCCAATGAACTGTCGTCTGTTTTGAAGATTAATTTTAATTTAACGCAATTTTCTGTTGTGAAGCAATCCTTTTCAGAGTTTTTGACCGTGACCCCCGATTTTTCTTATTTGGGTGTTTTTACCTATAAAAATCGAGGTGTTTTGGTTTTATTGGATCCTAAATTCATTTATGTGCTGAGTAATCGATCTTTAGGGGGGAAGGGCATTATGTCTAAGACGCCGCATCCTTTATTTACGTTTTCTGAAGATTTTTTTGGTCAATATATGGTGTCTTGGTTTGATAACTATTTTAAAACATACCATTTACCCCTTGTGTTTCAGCGACATGAAACACACTTGAATCGGGTGCATTCCTTTTTATCAGAAGATGATATCGTGAGCATTTCAGTGTCTTGTTATTTAAATGATCAAGATTTGGGGCGTATTATTATGTGTCATCCCACCTCTTTTTTTGAGGAGTCTTGTTTTTAATGCGTGCTAAACTTTTGTTTCTTTTGATTTTTTTGGGTTTAAATACACGTGCAGCGTATTCGTATTATGCGGGTAATGAACTGATTAATGTTCCTTCTGCGGTGATGAAAGATGCGGGATATGTGGAATATGGCTTTCGATCGGGATATTTTGTTAATACCTATATGTTTGAGGGTGAGAAGGTAAAGATCCCGACTTTGGATAATTATGGGTTTTTGCGATTTTCGGTTTCGTCTCGTGTCGAGTATGGATTGTCTGTTTATGGTAATTTTCAACTGTCACATCATGTTCAGACCCTTTTGTTTAAAGCGGGTTCTTCGGATGGTAATGTCACGACCTATCTTTCTGGGGGGCTTAAACACATGGGATTGGATAGATCTCAGATTTTTGTGTCTAATCCGCTTTATCAGTGGTATGGCGTGACTTCTGTTGAGGTTAAATCTGTTCGCTCTCGGTATCATATTGGTATGGGGGGCGATCAATCAGGCACTCAGAATGCCCTTGTGTTTTTTGTGGGCCTTGAAACGGATTTTAGCTTTGGGACCATGATGTTGGAATGGGATGGATATTCTACCAATTTAGGGATTAAGGTGCCTTTTGGTAAAAAATTGAAGGAAAATGTCTATCTTTCAGGGTCCCCTCATCCGGCTGTTCGATCGGGATTGGATCAAGAATATGGCTCTTTGGGCTTTTCGTTTTCTCAAAATATTTACGATACGATTGCAGAAAAGTGGCTTGTTCGTCAGGAATATGCGTCTCGTAATGCGCAACATGAGCAACGTTTGGCGCTTTTAGAATCCAAACAAAATGCCATTTCAGATGTTTTATCGCGTGATTTTGAGGCAGCTGTGGCGACTGTTTCGTCGAATTCCTACGCTCAGGATGCGTCACTTAAGGGACCTTCTTTGACTCGTGCGACTCTTAAATTGATGCAAGAGGGGATTGATGCTTATTATAAAAAAGACTTTAAAACCGCACTTTCAGCGTATCAGAAAGTAGTTGGCTTGATGCCGGATTCGGCTTTGGGATATGTGCGATTGGGGTCTATTCATTATCAATTGGGGAATTACACCGAAACACTAAAATCATGGGAAAAATCTTTGAGTTTAGATCCGAATCAACCTCAATTGGCAAAGGCATGTGAGGATCTTAAAGATAAACTCTTTCCTGCACCTCGAGGGCCTTTGTCACGGAGTATGCCATGAAGGTGTTTTGGCGTTTTCTTTGTGTGATGTTTTTTTGCCAAGGGACACTTTTTGCTGCGGCTTTAAGTAGGCCCAATCAGCTTATTAATATTCCTATCTATGAGCCTTTTAAACGGGGTGAGGTTCAATATGGTCTTGCAGCAGGTCTTCATAGTGATCGATTTACAGATTTAGATTTTATGATGAGTTATGCCTTGATGGATCATGTGCGTATTGGGGCTACACTTGTGGATCCTACGACAGTTTTAACACATGTTCATCTTAATTTTTTTGAAGTGGGAAATAAAGTGCGGTTTGCGGTGGCAGGGGGCATTGAAAATATGTCCAGTAATCCCGAAGCAAGCTATTGGGGGGCGTATCCTTCTACAACGAATATTACGTTTTCTCAATATGTTACGACTACCTTTTCTTTGGGGCCTGTTTCTATTTATCAAGGTCTTGGGACGCGTCGTTTTCAGCAAAGCCCGAGTGTTGCGTCTAAAAATCCTCAGATTAGTGGGTATTTCGCAGGGATTTCGCTTCCTTTTGTAGGGAACTCTCGGTTGAACGCAGAGTTTGATGGCCGGGATTATAACTTGGGGCTTATGGTGCCTATTAAAGATTATGCGCGCTTAAATATGGCGTTTACGGAGCTTTTTTTACTTCATGAGAAGAACCCCAATTATGATCAAGCGCCGGTACGGTATTTTACTTTAGGGGTTACCTTTACACATAATATTCTGTTTTTGCGTGAAAATGAGCGTAAGGCCGAAGAGGCGCGCTTGAAGAAAATTCAGGATATGAAAGCTGACGTTACGGCGGTTTTATCTGATCTTAAACGTGAGCTTGCTCACTATGAGTTGCAACGCAAAGAATTGAATCAATATGTTTTGCGGTTGCAAACGGCCATGAAAGAAGACGCTGCTTATATTGAAGAAAAAGATGTGGCGTTGAAAGCTCAAAAACGGCAACATTATCTTTCTCTTGAAAAAGGAACCGCTGAAAAAGTCATGAAATACTATTATGAGTCTTTGGAATTGTATGCCAAGAAAGATTTTTTAGGATCTGTCGAAAAATTACATGCCGCCCTTATTTTAGATCCGAATATGCCTCAACTTTATGTGCGTTTGGGTTCTGTCTATTATGAAATGGGTCTGAAATCAGAGGCTGTTTTGGAATGGGAGAAGGCCCTTAAATTGGATCCTAAAAATGAGACCTTGAAGCGATTGTTGCAGTAATTTCGCAACAGTTTCATCGTCCCACTTTTTAAGTGGATCTTATTTTTTTGAAGGGATAGTTTAAAAAATAATTGATGAGGGTTCTGCTTTCGGAACTGTTGTGATTAGGCTGTATTTTTTTTTCATTTAAAATCCATAAAAAAGGGGTATATTTTTTTTCTTTTGAATTGTAGGTGTAGTGCATCTCCCAGAGGCTTTGATTGGCATTGACCCACAGTATGGTGATATCTCGTTTGGGATTGATAGCCTGAATGAGTGTGTCTGTTTCTTGATTGATGGGGGCTAAGGATCGGATATAGGGGAGGATCAGGAGGACTGCTTTTTCGTGACTCATCCACAGATGGTTCCGGTTCCATATGTCTGAATGGGCCAGTTTGTGAACCTCTAATGGGGGATTTATTTTCCAGTTATAAGCGGCGTAACTTAGGCTTAGTGCGGTGAGGGCATTTTCTAAGATGTGGGTTTCTTCTTTTGATAAGCTTGTAGGGGTTATCGGTTCTTTTTGGGGCTTTTTGTAGGTGATTTCTCGTATTAGGCTGATTAATTCGCCTGTTTTACTTTTCCCTTGAATGGAAATGAGGGTAGGGGTATTTTCTTTTTCCAGCTGAATGGTCATTTCATAGGTGCCATTTTCAGCTATTTTGACAGGGGTTTTATTGATGCTTAGGGTTTTAATGCCGATGGCGCTTCCTGTTAGTTTTATAGTGGGTCGGGATACGATGGCATGATTTAAAGGGAATAGAGAGAGTCGTGTTTTTGGATTTAAGGGTTGAGGTGTATAGGTTACGAGAATGTCTTTTTGAATGCTTTTGCCTTCTGTTGTGATCCCTTTTAGATGTAGGACTTCGGTACTTGTTGGATCTGTAAGTAAAAATGAGGCTTTAAATCGGCCTTCTTCAATTTTGATGGGGGTTTCATTGACGGAAAGTTGGGTTAAGTTTTTGGCGCTGCCTTGAAATTGAAAGGTATTTCCAACACTTTGTATATTCGATTCTGAGAGCGCCTGTAGGGGGAGGGCATACAGTAGGCAGAGTAGGGCATAGCATTTTAGTGGGATGTTTTTCATTCTCTCAGTATATCAAAAAAATGGGATATAAACACGATAACATAGTCTCAAAATGCTTAAGGGGACTGTTGTAAATCGTAAGAGTCCCTTAAGGAATGAACTCCATTAAAATTTCATTCAGCAGCGAAATGCCTTTGGGAGTGGGTACCAAGTGGGTTTCTGTTTGTGTCAGTAGTTTAAGCGCTTCTAACTTTTTTATTTCTTTTCTATAGCTTTCAATCACACTATGCTTGAATCGTGTTTCAAATTCGGCGATAGGAACACCAGACAAGAGTCTAAAATGAGAGAGTATAAATTCGGTTTCTTGTGTTTTGGGGTCTAAAATGTAGCGATTGGGGTCTTTGATCATGGGTGGGGTGGGATCTTGGATATAGGCGTCTAAATTGGCACTATTTGTGGCGCGTTTTCCTTGAAATAAACTGCTTCCGCTGGGACCTAATCCAATAAAATCATTGAAGGTCCAATATTGACGATTGTGTTGGCATTGCTTTTGAGGTTTTGCAAAGGCTGAAATTTCATAGTGTTCGTATCCATGGGTTTTGAGTGTTTTGATGATGTACTCATAATGATCTTGTTCTTGATCGGATTCCATGGGACGTATTTTTTTGAGATCAAAGACCGTATTTGGTTCAATGGTTAAGGCGTAGGTAGAGAGATGGTTTGGCTGATACGATAGTGCTTGGCTTATGGTTTTTTGAAGGGTTTCTAGCGTTGAAATCGGCAGTCCAAAGATTAAATCAATATTTAAATTCCAATGTGGGTCGGATTGAATGCGTTTTAGTGCCTTGTCTAAACTGTTTGGTGTGTGTGTTCTGCCTAAAAAATGAAGTTCGTTAGGGTCAAAAGATTGTACGCCTACGCTCAGTCTATTTCCGCCACAGGCTTTGAATGTCTCTAATAGTTCTGGGGTAATGGATTCTGGATTTGCTTCCATGGTAATTTCGCAGTCGGGTAGACAGATCATGTGTGTTTGAATGCTTGAAAATAAGTGATTTAGACTTTTACTGCTTAGTTTTGAGGGGGTTCCGCCGCCTAGAAAAATGGATTTTAGGAACTGTTTTCCATAATGGGTTTCGTAATGTGCGAGTTCTTGGGTGAGTGCCGTTAGGTAGGCTTCTTCTAAATGGGTTGCGCCTACTTCTTTATAAAAGGCACAATAGGGGCATTTTGTTTGGCAAAATGGGACATGGATGTAGAGACTGATGGGGGGTGTCATTTAGAGCTGTAATTGATTGTCGCATTCACTGCATTTTTTTGCTGTTGGGGTATTTTGATGGCCACATTTGGGACATAGGTTGAGTCGGGAGGTGGCGGGCGTTTCTGTATTATCTTTGGGGTGCTTATATAATTTTCGGAGTAAAGTAGGCTTAAAAATGAAGTAAGCCAATGCAAGCCAGGGCTGCCATATGGTTGCGAGTGCCAAAATGACCCCAATGAGGGGTTGCCTTATTTTTTGGCAATCGCGGAAAATGCTGAGTGCAATAATGCCTGTTAAAATGTAAGACAGTGTTTGTAGCATGAGAGTTAAGCCGGAGTTGTCGTTCTGTTTGGAATGTTTTTGACCATTCGGATGCGCGTGCCTTTTCCTGGGGTAGATTCAAAGGTGGTTTCATCCATTAATGATTTGATAAATGTTAAGCCCAGGCCAAGTCCAAATTTTTCTTGCGATTTTTCTTTTTGTTCTTGGGATCCTAATGTTTTTAAATTAAAGCCAATACCGCCATCACTGACAATAACTTCGAGTTTTTTAGGATGAATATAGGTGTCAATATTGATTGTCGGATGTTGATTTTCAGGCGTGGGATAGGCATGTTGAATGGCATTGGTACAGGCCTCAGAAATAGAGATTTTAATGTCTTCAATTTCTTCGATGTTAAATCCCATTCGTGTCGCTACCCCTGAAATGGCAAGCCGAATGACGCCTACAAATTCGGATTTGCAGGGAATGGTCATGCTCATATGTAGCGCGTCTTGTTTCATGAGTCTTTATGAATCTCCTTTAGAACGGAGGCTTCTGTATCAAATAATTGGATATTTTTTTTCTCAAGTCCTGACACTTCAAAAATCTTTTTGATGTGGGTTTTATTGCAAATCACTAAAATACGCCCATTTTTATCTGAAATACTTCTGGCGGTATGCGCAATGGTACCTAAACCGGTGCTATCGATGTATTGAATGTCTTCTAAATCTAAGATGACATCGTTGCTGCCGCCGTTGACCAATGTATTTAAGGTTGTTCGTAGTTGAGGGCAGGAATATACATCAATTTCTCCTGTTACTCGGATGATAGGGACGGCATGTGTTTCATCAATATTAACTGAAAATCCAACCATGAAAGGCTCCTTGAATTTGATTGCTGATCTTTAGTATACCCTAATTGAAAAAGAGATTCAATTTATTGCGTTACATTCTTTTTTTTGAAAATGTTTAAACCCTAATTTTGCTGGGAACTGTGCCGTTATCAATCAAAATTAAACTAAATGTGCAGACTTTTGCTAGGGGTTTGTGTGTTTAAAATTGGAGAATGCTGAATGAAACGCGTGAAAAAAATAGGACTTTTTATAGTGGGGCTGCTTTTTGTATGCCTTTCTAACTCTATAGTCGCAGGGGTGCCGGCTAAAATTGCGGTTCAAGCTATTATTCGAGATGGCGTTTCTCTCGTTACTGGCACTCATGATGTTACCATTGGTTTATATCCTAGCACGTCTAATGTTTCACTTTGGGAGATGACTCAAGAAGACTATGGTTTTTCTAAACCGGGGTATTTTGATGCCCTTTTAGAAGGCGTGTCTTTGAATCAGGTTTTCGCGAATACGGTGTCTCCTCGATTGGGATTTCGTTTAGATGTTACAGGGGATGTTCATTTTGCAGATATTACGTCTGTACCTTATAGCTTACATGCAGAATCGGTTTCGAATGTTCCGATGGCGTCTTCTTCTAAACTAGGGGGGATTAAAGTGAGTGGCTTGGGATTGACACTGAATGCAGAAGGCGTTGTGTCGATTGACGTGGGCGCGCTTAATATTCAATCGGCTTTAATACCCGGTGTGAATGATGGGGAGGTATTAAAATGGGACTTGGCTTCGGCATCTTGGAGAGCGGGTCCGCCTTCTACAACCAATGCAACTCTTTTAAAAGGACTCCCTTTGGGAGATTTTTCGGCACTTACTTCCAGCTCCAATTTAGGAGCTGTTTTGACGTGGACGGGGTCTGGGTGGTCTGCTAATTCCGATATTAATCAATTCCATTATTTACCCACAGCTAGTGCCTCTGTTTTAGGGGGTGTTAAAGTTGGGAGTGGTCTTACGCTTAATGCAGCTGGTGAATTATTGGTGACGATTCATCTGATTACCAGTGTGAATATTGCAGATTCTGCTGTAACCAGTATTAATATTGCGCCTGGGGCGGTGACACATTCTAAATTGGATTTGAATTCGATTACAAGTATACAATTGGGTGATGCTTCTGTTTCGAGTCAAAATATCGTCACCGGATCGGTTTTATCATCACATTTACAGGCCAATTCTATTTATGGCTCTAAAATAGCAGATAATCAGATTTCAAGTGTGAATATTGCCGATGGCAGTTTGATTGCGGCTAATTTTGCCCCTAATGCCATTACTTCTATTAAATTGGCACCTGGGGTTATTACAAGCCGTAATATTGCGGATTATTCTTTGGAATCGGATGCTTTTGTATCGGGTTCTATTACGACTGAAAAATTGGCTCACTATTCTTTTGTGAGCGCGAACATTTTGGATGGAGCGATTCAATCGTATCATTTAACTTCCAATGCGATTACATCTGAAAAAATTGCGACGGGTGCGATTACGACAGAAAAAATAGCACCCCTTTCTTTGACGGGCACTCAGTTTTCTGTAGGATCTATTACCAGTTCTAATATTGTAGCGGGTTCTCTGGTTAGTGCTAATTTTGCAGCAGATTCGATAAATGGCGAGAAGTTGGTTGCGGGACAGATCTCCAGTATTAATATTTTAAATGGATCTATTTTGAATGCTCATTTGGCGCCTAATGCTATTACCAATGACAAGATCGCGGCAGGACAAGTTTCTAGTGCGAATATTGCCACAGGCAGCATTACTGCGGTTCATTTGGCGTCGGATGCTATTACGCTTGAAAAAATAGCAAATGGGTCTATTGCGAGTTTTAATGTTTTAGATGGTGCGGTTACTGGAGAAAAAGTTTCTGATAATGCGATTACAACAGGTAAAATTTTAAATTCAACTTTAGTGAGTGCGAATTTTGCAGCGAATGCGATTACAGGTGAAAAAGTTTCTGATAATGCGATTACAACAGATAAAATTTTAAATTCAACTTTAGTGAGTGCGAATTTTGCAGCAAATGCGATTACAGGTGAAAAAGTTTCTGATAATGCGATTACAACAGATAAAATTTTAAATTCAACTTTAGTCAGTGTTAATTTTAGTGCGGGATCTATTACGTTTGAGAAGATTGCGACGGGTGCGATTACAGCTGAAAAATTAGCGCCTTTTTCATTAAGCAGTGCGAATTTTGGATTGGGTGTGATTACCAGTGGAAATATTGCGAATGGATCAATTGACAATGCTAATTTAGCTGCTAATTCTATCAATGGGGAGAAGTTAAGTAGTGGTGCTGTTACGAGTGGTAACATTTTAAATGGATCTATTTTGAATGCAAATTTGGGGGCTAACGCGGTTACGGGTGAAAAAATTGCTGCGGGTCAGATTTCCAGTGCGAATATTGCAACAGGTAGTATTACGGCCGTTCATTTGACTTCGGATGCCATTACGCTTGAAAAAATAGCGAATGGGTCTATTGCAAGTTTTAACATTTTAGATGGTGCGGTTACGGGTGTGAAAATTACCTCGAATGCGATTACGCCGGTTAAGATTTTAGATGGGGTTGTGGATACAAGTCATTTGGTAGATTCCGCGATTACGGGATCTAAAATTACTTCGAATGCGATCACTGCTGTTAAGATTTTAGATGGTGTTGTGGGTACAAGTCATTTGGTAGATTCTGCGATTACTGGGTCTAAAATCACCTCGAATGCGATCACTGCTGTTAAGATTTTAGATGGCAGTGTGGGTACAACTCAGTTGTCGGATTCTGCGATTACTGGGTCTAAAATCACC
>CAZIFG010000011.1:36087-56001 GCA_964539135.1 uncultured Rickettsiales bacterium | reverse complement strand
AACCACGTTCTCGCCACGATACTATTTTTGTAATCATAAAAATCATCCTTTATCTTAAATAATTCAGTAGAGATTATATTTTTATATTAATAAAAAATAATATAACAAAGAAACATAATACCATTTTATTTGAAAATAAAAAAATTATTTTAATAAATTAATAAAAAGAAAGGCATAATATATTGCCCCAGTTAAGCAGAAATAAAAAAGAATGATCCTAGAAAATTTAAAGAAAAAGAATTAATCTAAAATAAGCGACTGCAGAGCCTCAATATCAATATTTTTTTCATCGATGCCATCAATATCAATGACTTGAGCAAGAAGAGCTTTTTTCTCCTCTTGTAAGAGCTGAATTTTTTCTTCAATCGTCCCTTCGGCAATCATTTTATAGACAATCACTTTATTTTTCTGCCCCATACGATGAACACGATCTGTAGCCTGCGCCTCTACAGCAGGATTCCACCAAGGATCCAAATGAATAACATAATCTGCAGCCGTTAAATTAATGCCCACACCGCCCGCTTTTAAAGACACCAAAAATACAGAGGCTTTATCGCTCTCTTGAAAACGCGTCACGGCTGCCTGTCTGGATTTACCCGTAACACTGCCATCGATACGCTCCAAATCGATTCGTTTCTCTTTAACCCAATCCTGAACAATATCCAACATCTTCGTAAATTGCGAAAAAACAACCACTTTATGACCTTCGTCCATCAGCTCTTCTAATTTTTCCGTGAGCACTTCAAATTTAGCCGAATGCATTTGATCCAGACCTAAATCCGGTAATAATCCTGGATGAATACACACCTGTCTCAATTTCAAAATAGCCGCTAAAATGCCCAATTTATCTTTTTTACCTTTAGCCAATTGGATGCCTTTTTTGGTCGCATCCAAAACAGTTTTATAAAGCAAACGCTGCGCATCCGATAGGGGACAACGCAATAGAATTTCTGTTTTTTCAGGTAAAGAAGTGAGTACCTCCCGTTTTTCACGGCGCAGCACAAAGGGTTTAATCTTAGCGCGAAGCAGCGCCTTATTGCCATCTTTAATATCCACATCAAAACGAGCTTTAGTCCCCAAATATCCCGGCATCACAAAATCAAATAAATTCCATAAATCAATCAGATGATTCTCAACCGGCGTTCCTGTCATGGCCAATTTAAACGGGGATTCCAAACTTTTCATAGCCTTAGAAACCTGCGATTGCGGGTTTTTAATATACTGAGCTTCATCCACATAAATAGCCTTGGTTTTTAAAAACTGAAACACCGTAATGTCATTTTTCACAATCCCAAAAGAGGTAATCACAAAATCCGCACGACTGAGCGATTTTTGATGCTTCTCACGACCCATTCCCGTATAAACGATGGTTTTAGAACCGGGTAAAAATTTCTGAATTTCACTTTCCCAGTTATAAATAACGTTTGTAGGGCCCACAACCAAAACAGGGCCTTCGCCTTCCAAACGGGTGGAAAGCACCAGGGTCTGAACTGTTTTACCCAAGCCCATATCATCAGCTAAAATACCCCCCAATCCGGCTTGAGCCAAAAACCACATCCAATTCACACCATACTGCTGATAATCTCGAAGCGTTCCTTGAAAAGCAGGGCTAGGTTGACACAAATCCACCCGGTGTAAATTTTTAAACTTATCCACCAAAGATCGCGTATCTTCTGAAGTCCCTTGAACATTCGCGGCCAAAATCATCGGTAACATTTCTGCTTTTTGAAACCCTTTTCCAGGTTTCAAGGCCCCCAACTGCGTTAAAGCTTCCAATTGTTTTTGAGAGTCATGAGACAACTTCACATAGCCTTTTTTGGTTTTCAAATAGCCTTGATTTTGAACCATCAAGCGTGCAATTTCCTGAAGATTCATCGCCTGACCTTCAATCTGACAATTGGGCTCAAAATAGAACCAATCCTGACCACTGGAAGACACTGAAAACTCCAAATCGACAGGCTTATCCAAAACCTTAAATTCAGGCAAAGATTTATCCATAATAATATGCCAGTCTCGTTGAGATAAAAGCGGCACTACCGTATCAATAAAAGTGGCAATATCTCCAGGACTCTCCAACATAAAAGGCAGCTGATACTCTGAAAATAAATGCATCAAATCCTGCTGATAAATGAGTTCCAAATCCTGCATACGTTGAAACTTACGTCCTGATTTTTTATCCACAACCAGCTCTTCTTTATAGGTAGCTGGAATATGCACCGATTTATACTTATAGGATAGGGTAGGGACTAAGGTTTGGCCCGTATAATTCACCGTTAATACAGGTGTAGGGGCGGTATCTTGTGGAATAAGCGATAAAAAGTCCGCCTGAATTTTCCAATTTAAAAGCAATTTATGAGGCTGATACAAACGCTTAATAAAGGTCATAATATCTAAATCCGTAAAAAGCTGGTATTTTTTATCCATAAAATCCGTCACAAAGGTTTCCAAATCAGGATTCAAACGCGACAACAAAACCCCGCGACTGAAACAAAAAACGTCTTTATCTGCACGTAAAACCAAAAAAGAAAGGGGATCATCTAAAAAGGACTCTCGATTTTGAAGCTCACAAACCAATTGTTGCCCCTTTTGTTGCACAATCACAGTAAGTGGAATCGCTGTATCCACATGAATAGGGCGGGGCTTTGCATCATCTTTTTTCCAAAACAAAGGAATGCCTTCTTCAAGTGCACGTTTAAAAAACAAAGCCATATCATAATCAGAGGGAATGGCATAAATAAGCTGGCGTCCCAACTCTACTTTCTTAATCAATTTGGCCAAACTATAACCAAAATCCTTATCTGAAGCGTGAAGTTCCGCTTCATGAAGATATAAAAACTGCATTAAAGCGGCCAATTGAAGTGGTACAGGCTCATTTTTCCATGTAGTCTCTACCTTCAAAAAAAGCGTGCTTTTAGGTCCAAATACAAATTCAATAACAATATGAAAACGCGTTTTTGTAAGCAATGTAGACATTAGGCAGATATTATACGAAACCCCATGTAAAACATCCAGTCAAAGATTATGGACTGTTGCAAAATGCCTTCTACCCGTATAATAACCGCCATGAAAATAAGCGTAGGGCAGCTGAATCCTCACATCGGCGATTTTCTCGGCATAGAATCTAAAATCAAAACCGCCACGCAAAAAGCCGCTGAATCGGGAAGCGCTCTCATTGTATTTCCAGAACTGACCCTCTGTGGATATCCCCCTCAAGATTTATTATTACGCCCTGATTTCATCCAAAACTGCCATCAAAGCATTCAAAATCTACTCGAATGGAGTCCCAATGTCCCCCAAACAGCCATGGCCATTGGCACCCCTTGGCAAAACACTCATGCCCTATACAACGCCTGCATTATCATTTTGAATGGGAAAATAATTCAAACCTATTTCAAACAAAATCTGCCGAATTACGATATTTTTGATGAATCCCGGTATTTTACAGCTGGCACAGAAACCAAAACCTTTGAAATAGGGAACAAAAAAATAGGCATTACCATTTGCGAAGACGCCTGGGACCAAAAATATACAAAAAAGCCCATTCAAGATTTAGCCTCAGAAAGCTGCGATCTCATCATCAATTTATCCGCATCACCCTATTATCTGGAAAAGGAAAAAGAACGCTTTCATCTCTTTTCCAAGCACGCTCAAAAAACAAAGCCCCCTATACTAATGGTCAACCAAGTCGGCGGAAACGACGATTTAATTTTTGATGGCCAAAGTACCCTCTATTTACCAGATGGCACTATTGGATATGCATCGCCTTTTGGGGAAGAAGCCATCGAAACACTTGAATGGCCTAAAACAGGCCATGCGTTTAAAGAAACCAATCCCTTAGAACGGCTTCAAACAGCACTCTGTTTAGGATTAAAAGATTACGTTCAAAAGTGCGGATTCCAAACGGTTGTTTTAGGTCTATCGGGCGGAATAGACTCTGCTCTAACCGCCGCCTTAGCCGTAAAAGCTTTAGGAAAAGACGCTGTAAAGGGCATTGCCTTACCCTCCGAATATTCCTCAAAGGACAGCATTGAAGATGCCCAATCACTTGCCCAAAATTTAGGGATTGCTTTTGAAATTATCTCTATAAACATGCTTGTAAATGCCTTTAAAACATCCCTAAAACCGCATTACGACTCCCTCTCAGAAAATGCCACAGAAGAAAATTTACAAGCCAGAATCAGGGGCACTGTATTAATGGCCATTGCCAATAGGGAAAATCGATTATTGCTCACAACCGGTAATAAAAGCGAATTGGCCGTAGGCTATTGTACCCTCTACGGCGACATGAATGGCGGACTCTCTGTAATAGGGGATTTATATAAAACAACAGTATACAAACTCGCTCAGTTTATCAACACAAAAAAGGAAATAATCCCTAAGAGCACCCTAACAAAAGCTCCCTCTGCTGAACTTAAACCCAATCAAAAAGATCAAGACACACTTCCGGAATATGAAATATTAGATGCCATTCTAAAAGCTCACCTAGAAGACGTAAAAAGCAGCGAAGACATCATCGCCTTAGGGCATCCCAAAGACATCACAAATTGGGTTTTAAATGCCGTCCATAAAAATGAACATAAGCGTAAACAATCTGCCCCCATTTTAAAAATAAGCCCTCTCGCCTTTGGAAAAGGGAGACGCCTACCCAATGCCTATTTAACCATAAATAAATCATAAAATGAAATTGTGATAAAAAATAATCGACAATAAAATAATCAGGGGGAAATATACACAAGCAGGTGGTTCCTATGATGAGTAATCCAAGTCTATGTTCTAGTGTAATGCGAACGCCATGGGGGACAAAAACAGGCGGTCCGGAATTCGACCAAGAAATACCCTCTAAACGCCCCTTATCCACAATAATCACAGCTGACAGACCAGAAAGTGTCAGAGACCATATTCTAAGTTTTGCAAGACAAGTTCACACACAATGGATTTATATAACACCGTCTTCAACAGACAGTTTAAAAATAAGCGATTACCTCAATAAAGAAGTTGGATTAAATAAATTAATGGGTCATCTAGAGAAAATGGTGGCAATAACACCAGAACAACACAAATTCATAGAAGATGCTCTAAAAAAATTAAGAGAAATGCAAAAAAATATCAAAGATATGAGTGTCGAAGCGTTTTTTAACGCAATAGATGACGCAAATAAAATCGTACAACAATTCAATCCCGCTAAACTGATAGATACAGAACGCGCCTACTACGAAGAGGCGAGAAGCCATGCAGATAAATTTCATGAATTTGTTTACGATAAAATGGAAACAACCTTTTCGTTTACACCTTACTATCAAGTGTTTACAAAGGCCTTTCAAGATATTTTAAAACACAAAGAAGCCATTAAAGGAATCGTCGAAAAACAAAGAGCCTTTGAAACCACCCGCCCCACAAAAGAAACCCTTCAAGAAGAGTTAAACGCTTTGGTAAAACTTCGAGAATTAGATCATTTTTATCTTTTTTCAAACTTTTACTTTGAAAAAAGTGCCGAATTCAGCAAGCTTTTAAGCGCTTAAACAGGCCCTGTGAATCCCATAAGCACGCTTAAAACGTCTATGATAAAGAACCGCCCTGGCATACCCACAGGGCGGCCCCCTTTACACACAAAACAGTCCAATCATAGGACTGTTGCTAAACAGTTCCATCATCAAACGCCTTCCTATATTCCACTGAGAGAACCCATTGCACCTTGTGTCCACCGACTATATATCAACGAAGCAAACAAAGTCTTCATTAAAAGATCGGCCCATAGCATTAAAGCGCATCGAAAAAACCACATTGAAAAAATAATGAACGCTTGGTTAGGGGAACCCCCAAAACCTAAAACACCTCCCCGGCCATATTCCATCGATCATTTTTTATATGCCTATCAAACACTTCGTGATTTTTTCAAATTCCGAAAATTAATACTTCAAGCCTTTATAGACCAAATCAACAAAAAAGTGACAATTTCAATAGAATCGATTAAAATAAGCCCATCATGATTTTATCAGACAAAACACTTCAAGCCATGATCCAATCCGGAGAGCTTGTCATAGACCCTCTAAGCGAAAATGGGATACAACCCGCTTCTATCGATTGTCGACTGGGAAACCATTATCTGATTGTAGAAGACAGTTCTAAAAATGAGGGCCTTATTACATTCGATCAAGAAATCAATTACACCGAAATCAATAGCAACTCTATTATCATTCCACCTCACACCTTCTTACTGGCCACTACCATGGAGTATATTAAGCTCCCCAATGGCTATTCTGCCTTTGTAGAGGGCCGAAGTTCTGTAGGCCGAATGGGCCTTTTCATTCAAAACGCAGGATGGGTAGACGCTGGTTTTGAGGGAAAAATAACGCTAGAACTCTACAATGCCAACACCCTGCCCATCAAATTAGAAGCTGGACGCCGCATTTGCCAACTGGTTTTTTGTAAAATGGATCAAGCCGCCAGTCTGCCCTACAATGGAAAATATCAAGGTCAAATGCAATCCGTAGGCAGTCGAATTTTTCAAGACACCGAAATTCATGTCTGAAATACGACTCCAAAAAGCATGCCCTTTATGCCAAGAAGAGGGAAGCATTCAAATTGATGGAGATATCTTACGCTGTAAAAACGAAGCCTGTACCTTTATAGCTCAATATTGCTGTCCCATTTGTGATGCAGGAATAGACAAAACACAATTCGGAACGGATAGCATTGGGACCTATTTTAACTGTGGCGCCTGTAAGCATCAAATTCACCTCAAAAGAATTGCCCACATGATAGAAAATGGACTCATTATCGACACAAAAACGCTATGTAAAATCTGTCATGGGCCAACTGTACACAGACAAAATGCCAATATAGGCCATCGGTGTTTTTTCTTCCCCAAATGCTCAGGACAAGCCACTTTATTTGGCGAACAAAAAGAATCCCTGGTCTTTTTAGACTTTGAAACCACAGGGCTCGAAGCTGTAAAAGATTACATCACAGAAATCGGCATGGTCAAAATAGATGAAGAGGGCTTTGAACACACCTACAATCAACTCATTTCCGTCCCCATACCACTCCCCGAAAAAATCACAAAAATAACAGGCATAACCGATGAAATGTTAGCCGGAAAACCCAGTATAGAAACCCTGATGCCCAAAATCGTTGAATTTATTGGAACCGCTAAAATTGTCTGCCACAACGCCGAATTTGACCTACCATGGCTACTTTTACAGTGTGAAAAATACAACACGCTACTGCAAGCAGAATCTGTCATTTGCACCTTAAAATGGGCCAGAGCCTTAGGAGAAGGGCAGGCCTCTTTAGGCGCACTTAGTCGGAAATATAAAATTAACCATCAAAACGCCCATAGGGCCCTCGCCGATGCCGCCACCACAAAAGAACTCTTCTTCATCTACGACCAAGAAAAGGGCGGACACCGTCCTATAGAACCAATCTTACACTACCAAAAAATTGTAGAAACACAAAAAACTCAATACGCGTCTATTTCATAACGCCTGATTGGATTTCATTGAGAATACATCCCTTTAAAGAGGGCTATGTGTCATTTATATACCACATAAAAAAATAGGATGTTTAAAAAAGTAAATTAAAGTGAATTTAGAATAAAATATATAAAAAAATACAACACAGCGCATAAATGGGGGGGGACCATGTTTCGATCTGTAAAAAAAAGAATCATTGCCATAAACACACTGCGATTAGAAGAAATGGGCAGGGTCTGGGGTTCTTTTATCCAAACACTCCAAACTTTAAACACAGGATCCGCTCAAGAATTAGTCCCATTAAGAAAGTTATCTCAACTTTGTGAAGTATTAGCAAAAGATCCTCAAGGTGTAAACACAGAAGCCCCTGAAATAGTAAGGTTTTTAACACTATTCAATATAAAAAGCGTCTCAAATGATACAATTTTTGCTAAAAGAGCTTGCATTTTTCAAATTCAGACCCTAGCAGATCTCGCCATAGCGCATCTCACATTAAAACATTCAAAAGACTTAACGCAACCAGAAGTAGCGCTCGCCATTAAAGACATAAAATCTGCAAGCGAAGACAGTATTGTTATGGGAGCCATAAAAAGACGCTATCATGGAACATTAGATATAGACACATATACAACAAACGTAGCACGCGCCCGAGTCGAAAAAATAGAAAACACGCTAGAACGCATTATGAATCAAATCGTATTCGGAGAACCTCCCTTAGAGTTAACAGATATTCCGGCCTTCATGCCGAAAATAGAGGAATTCAGTGAAAAAGCGCAGGAAACCTTAAAACAAATTGGAATCTTAAAGGGGTATAGAGAACCCGATGCATTAAGTCAATATTTCCAAATCATCACAACAGAACTTGGCATTCAAATCGATAAAAGTCTACTGGACTTATACATTGCCAAAGGCCTTCTAGGACCTAAACTAGACGCAGAAGTCGAAAAAATAGAAAATCCAGGCTTAAGAGAAGTCTTTAAAATCAGCATCACTTATGTAAGAGCAAAAGCTGTCAAATTCCCTCAAGATCTTATACGCTTCCAAGCCGCAGAAAAACGCTTAGGGGATATCGCGCTACTGGTATTAGAAAGAAGCCCCCTCTCAACAGAAGACGAACAGAACTTAATCGATCTCTTAAAAACAACCCAAGATGAATTGAGTGGATTTTGTTCCATAGGTTGGGATTTAACACTCATTGGAACCAAAGAAACCGCACAGCTTATCTTAAAGCAAGAAAATACCGCCTCTAAAAAACAATTCCAATGGCTCAAAGAAAGAATACGCCTCGCTTTAGAGCTAAATGGTGTACATCCAGAATGGGTGCAAGATGTACATCACATTAACTATGCCTTGGTCATGCTCTATAAAGCACTCTCCGAAACAGTCCCGGATGAATTAAACGATCGCTATCTCATTGCCCAAAAAGAAGAAATGGACGCTGCAGAAGTGAGTATAACAAGAAGTATTTTACGCCCTGATTATTTAATCGCGGACCTAACAGCAAAAGAACTATTAGAAGACCCTAAAAAAACCGTCCCTGAAATAATAACTGCTATATTAGAAACCAGACATCTTACAAGACACGATCACCCAGAACTCTCCTTGGACGATAAAAGAGACCAATTGGGAGCCTTATTAAAGCAAACAGATACTGACACAATCGCCTATATTCAAGAACACGCGGGAGAATTGGATGCCTCTTTAAAAGAAAAAGGCCTAGTACACGGACTTTTAGGTGAAATCGCAAAAGCAGGAAACACGATACTCTTTCAAGGCATGATACGTCTTATGAGTAAACACCCTCTCGAAAAAGATACCTATAACATGTCATTACTAGACTATGCTGTACTGGGTGGATCCGTAGAGATTTTACATACACTAACGTTAGATCCAGAAATAATAAAAAACCACGTTCTAACACATGACAGTAGAAATCCCGTTCCAAATTTAGTGGGACTTGCCTGTGAATCTGGAAACCCTGACATGCTCAATATCATCATGGACCTATTCCCCGAAAGTACAGAAATGGAAACACGGTGGGGAATCTTAACTCAAGCAGATAGCACCGGACATACCCCTCTGATGCGCGCCATCATGAGCAAAAACGAGAACATCGCTCAGAGAATGCTTAAAATGTTAAATGACACAGATCCAAGCAGTGTTGTCATAGAAATCAATAGAACAACCGAAGAAGGTCAAAGCCCACTTATCTTAGCGGCAACCCACGCAAGTCCTGAAGTTGTCGTTGCCTTAATAAAATTAGAAGCCAATATCATGCATCAAGTACCCAGCAGCAGACTCAATTTTGTCACAATCGGATTATTGGAACAAGGTATTCGATATATAAAAGAGATCGTCAGCCGCTTAAGCATAGAAAAACAACAAAATATATTAAGACTGCAGCATAATGGGAGGACTTTAGCATTTTACCTGCTCGAAAACTATCCCAGAAGATTCAAAAAAATAGTAGGGGAATGGCCCCTAGACGCTAAACTGACACTTGTAGCGGAACATACCCAGAGAGATTATCTTTATGGTGATATGGTCATGGGCGTACTTAACAGCTGCCGAAATGTTGAAGAGAGACTTGCATTTTTAAACTCAAAAAGCACCAGTCACTACATACCCTTAGCCCATTTTATCTTTTTCAGAGGTTACATCACAGAACAATTTTTAGCTTCTTTGAAAGAAGATACCGCCCCGCCTGTACCTCTTGAAGTAAATATAAGAAAATTTTTAGATATTAAAGATGAAGAAAACATCCCATTAATTTTAAAAATTGCAAAACATGAAAACAAGTATGTATCAACAGAAGAAACCGTAAAAGCTATAGTTAAAGCCTGTTCTCCAGAGGCCTTAAATGACCTATTAAAATTAGAAGATAGCGATGCAAAAACAGTTGCTCATTATTTTGCAGAAAAGGCAAATGACTCGGTTGTGTTTCACACACTATCAAAATGCCCATTTGATATCTTAAGCAAAGCAGATCGGAAAGGCGTACGTGTTGGCCAGTTGCTTTCAGAACATCATCCCGAGGTATTTTTAGAGGCATTTAAAACATGCTCCCCTAAAGAACAAGCTGAAATAATATTTAGAAATAACTATCAAAACAGCCACTTTTTTTTAACAAAAAGCCTAATGTATATCATCCAAAATTCACCTGAGTTACAGAAAAATCTAATACAACTAGAAAGAGAACATGAGACAAATCTTACACAGTTACGTAAAGAAATGGCAGCTAAAAAACAAGCAAAAAAAAGCAGCGTCATTTCAAGCAGGCTACTATTAGCAGCAAGCACGGGGGTAGCGGCTGCGCTTGTAACCATTTTAGCACGCCGAAAGTAATTTCAGCAGAACCGATTGTCATTTGATAGACTTCCTAATACAATAGAAAGTCTGATGAAACACTACCATAGCATTGTAATTGGATCTGGCGCTGGCGCTAAAATTACGCGTCCCGCTGCCAATTTAGGCCATAAAGTGGCCATCATTGAAAAAGGGCGTTTAGGCGGCACTTGCCTCAATCATGGCTGCATCCCCTCTAAAATGCTCATTCATCCAGCAGATATTATCTCTGAACTGAGAGATGCCCATCGCTTTGACATCACCGTTAGCCAAGACATTGAGGTTCACTTTAAAAATCTAGTATCCCGAGTGTCTCAAACCATAGATAAAGACTCCGATAGCATCCCCCCTGTATACGAAGCCCATCCTAATATAGATCTTTACAGACACGAAGCCCACTTTGTCAGCAATAAAATCATTGAAGTCAACGGCGAGCATCTTAGTTCGGATAAAATTTTTATCACAGCAGGCGTTAGAGCCCATATCCCCAACATTCCAGGCTTAGAAGGCACTCCCTACATGACTTACAAAGAAGCCCTGCGTCGTACAGAACGTCCCAAAAGCATGATTGTCATTGGCGGCGGATTTATTGCCGTAGAATTGGGCTATTTTTACGCCATGATGGGCACGAAAGTCGATTTTATTGTCAGAAGCAGCCTACTCAAAGAGCAAGACACCGAAATTGCAAACGCCTTTCAAAGCAGTTTTCAAAAGAAATTTCCTGTCCATCTGGAAGAAATCCCAACAACAGTTAAATACGATGGTCAGCAATTTACAGTAAGCACACAAGATAAAAATGGAAAACCGCATCACTATCAGGCAGAAGCACTACTTTTAGCAACAGGCGTCACACCAAACACAGACCTCTTAAAATTAGAGAATACAGACATTAAATGCGATAGTAGGGAATTCATTCAAGTCGATAACACACTCCAAACCTCCGTCCCCAATATTTGGGCCTTTGGCGATATTATTGGCCGGCATTTATTTCGCCATACCGCCAATTTTGAAGGAGAATATGTCTTTAATACCGCCTTCAGTGATGACATGTTCCCAAAACCCATTACGTATCCACCCATTCCACAAGCGGTTTTCAGTAATCCCCAAATTGGGGCCGTAGGCGCAACAGAAGAACACTTAAAAGCCGCAGGCATTCCCTATGTGGTGGGGAAAAACAATTATGCCCAATCCGCAATGGGCATGGCCCTATTATCAGAAGAGGGATTTTGTAAACTTCTCTTTCATAGAGACACCAAAATACTTTTAGGGGCCCACATCATCGGCAAAGAAGCCGCAACAATGGTCCACATGTGCATTGCCTTTATGAAAATGAAAGCCACGCTTCAAGACATGCTAGACACCATCTATATTCATCCCGCACTTCCAGAGATTGTAAGAAACGCCGCGCGAAAAGTAGCCACTTAAGAAACAAAATCACTCAAATTTCCCTTGATTAAAGAAAAAAATTCATTTAAGATACAGACTTAAAATCAAAAAATATAGATTAAGGGGTCACCTGATTCATGCTTGCTCATGCCACAAAAGCCGTTCAAACCACATTGCGTTTAATGTCCAGAAAAGCCCCGCCACTTCCCAAACGCCCACTAGGAACAGTCCCAAATTTAACAAAAATACCCTACGCGGATTTTAAAAAATCCAGTTTCGCCAAAGAAACCGCCAATTGCGGATTGGGCTTTGTCTTAGCACCGCCAGAAGCCCCCAGTAGAACCCTTGTAGAACGTGTATCTTATGACTGCCAACTAGAACATCGTGGGGCTGCAGGTGCAGATCCCGAAACATCCGACGGTCAAAGTGACACGTATCGCATTCATGGACCTTATTTTCAAAAAATCCTAGGAACAGACTACACCCCGCATGAGGATTTTCTACTCACCATTTGCCTCCCAAAAGACAAAGAACAAGCTGAATTTGGATTAAGGCGCATCATCGAAACATTTGAAAAGCACGGCATTCCATGGAATGGACACCTCGTCCCCCTAGAAACAGAAAGTAGGGTATTAGGTCCTGTAGGGCGATCTTTAGAACCTAGCTATCATTTAGGCTATCTTAAAAACAAACCCGGATTCCAAGCTCAATTATTTAAATGCCTCTGTGAATTTGAAGCACTGATTCAAGCAGATATCCGAAATAATATTTTTTCATTCTTTTCACCGCCTTTGATCACAGCCAGTCGGCATTTTATATCTTTTAATTCTCCAGCGAAAAAAAACAGTACCTACTTTAAAATGCTGCAAGACCCAGAATTCATTTCCAGTTTTGGAGCCATTCACGTCCGATTTGCCAATAATTCCGCGACTTCTTTAGGTCAAATGCAAGGGACTTGGGGACTTAGCACCTTTTATTTTCACAATGGCGACAAAACACGCGCACCCTTTTACCAAGAACTCTTAAGACAAAAAGGCATCCAAACGCAACACTGGAGTGATACTCGAATCACTGTAAAATTAATGGATTATTTAAATACAGAATACGGACTCAGTTTACCTGAAATATTACTCTTATTTTTTCAAGAAAATAATTTAAGCAAACAAAACCCAACCGCACGATTTCATCAACTCACATCTCCGTTAAAAGAAAGTGGTCCTTCCAGCATTGCGAGTAGTACCGATGGCATCACCGTTTACGTCGCCAAAAATCCCGATGCGTTCAGACCCGGAGTTCTGGAAAGTTACACCACAGAGGAGGGCCAAGTCATGGCCATTTTTGGATCTGAACGGGGCATGTTTTTACGAAAAAAACCCAAAGACATCCAAAGCCATCGCATCGTTCCAGGCCAAGTCATAGAAGTCACACACAAAGAAGGTGCCTTACAGATCAACCCTTACACTAAAAGCACCCATGAAGACGCTCATTCCCAAGCGCTAGCACGATTCACCCCTTTGAGGGGGGAGGGGAGTCCCAAAGCCTACACCAAGCAAGAAACCGAACGCTATGCAAAATTGGGTCAATTGGACCTTGAAGTCTTAGAAACAACCTTAGCGCCCATGATACGAACAGGAACAGAACTCACAGGATCCATGGGCTATCAGGCTCCCGCAGATGGTACCCGAGAACTGGGATTTGATCTGGCAGAAACCATTTCACAGGTTGTGGCCAACATTACAACACCACCTCGAGATCCCCATACAGAAGGGCTTAACATGAGTGCCGAGCATTGCATTTCCATTCCGCCCATGACCTTAGACCACCTGGCAAAACGAAGCCCTGTTCAAGGCATTCTATTAGAATCGCCATTTTTAACAGAAACAGAATTAGACACGCTCATTAAAAACCCACTCATCAAAGCAAAAATTATAGATATGACATTTGAATACAGTTTCAGTGTAGAAGAGGCTAAATCTCATCTAGAAAAAATTGTAAAAGAGGTTATTGAAACCTTAAAAACAAAACGGGAAATAAATACGCTGGTATTTTCAGACAAAGAAATTTCTACAACTCGAATTGGATTCCCCCCTATTTTAGTCATAGGAGCTGTACATGCCGCACTTGAGAAAGAAATCGTAGACGGAGAATCTCTTAGAGAGCGTGTCCATTTTATGGTGCAAACAGTCCAGTGTAGCCTCCATCACAATGCCGTATTGATAACAAATTTTGGCGTCGTTGCGATTAATAACTGGCTCAGTTATGCCATGGCTAAAACACATTTTAAAGATGTTCCAACACCAGAAGCCATTAAAAACATCAAAAAAACATATACCGATGCCGCCTTAAGATCTGCCGCTAAAATGGGATTTGCTAACATTCAAAATGGATACAGTCGCATTGCAGCAACCTGCGCCGAAGGCTTAGATCCAGAATTTGCAGAAAGCATAGGTGTCATCAGTGTATTTGGAGATCTAACCTTAGAATATGTCATAGATAGAACCCTTAAAAACCATCGCTATCATCAAGGACTACAAGAGCATGAAGGTCGTTTAAGCCACAGTACCGCAAAAGCCCCTCATTTTTGGAATCCCTCTATCCGCGGACTTTTTCAATCCGCACTCCGTCTCAAAGACTTTGAACTATATCAAGCCTATGAAAAAGAAGCCAATGCCTGGCACGATAGATATCACATCTTAAGAGATCTTAAAGTCCGACGACTTCCAAAATGGGATGCCAGAGAAAATCCCTTTCCCATCACCATTTTAGGCACAGGCCCCTCTGCCATACAACTCACCATACGACTCCTACAAGAACAAAAAGAAAAAGATCTGCCATGGGTCTTTTATATGATAGGCGAAACCATAGGCGGACTGGGAAAATATGGCATCGCACCAGATCATTCAAGTAAACAATTCCCACAAGAATTACTTTTACGCTTAGCAAAAGAAGATCGCGTTAAAATGGCGGTTGGTGTGCGCCTAAAAGATGCCGATATCTCCGAACTAACAGAAGCCAGTGGCGTTGTCTTTAACTGCACCGGCATTCCACAAAATAGAGATCTCCAATTACCCGGACAAAATTTACGAAATAGAGAAGGTGCTGCCTTAGTCCTCCCTGCAAGTGTCTTTACAAATTACTACAACAGTTTATTTTCGCCCTATATTCAAGACGTGGAAAACCCACTTGTCCCCGGAACGACACTGGAACTATTTGGATTTGGAAATGTTTCAATCGACATTGCAAGACTCGTCGCAAAAGCCATCTTAAAACCAGACTCTTTAGACAAATCCGAATTATCATCTGAAAAAGTAGCAGAATTGGCACGCCTGGGCTATCAAGAACTCCGAATCACCATGAGAAGCGCCAAAGTATGGGCCGCACAAGCAGAAACATCTGAGCTCAAAGAACTCATCGCTGTTTTTCAAGCTCACAATCAACGCATTATCATCGATTGCCCCGCGCCTCAACCCAGCGACTTATTATCTGAAAAAGAAAAAGAAAAATGGGAGATTTTAAAACCGCATATCGCAAGCTACAAACCCAATGCCCCACTCAATGGAAAATTGCAATTGGTAATTCTCGCAGAATATGAACATGCATCCTATAAACCCACACATAGAGGCGTAGAAACACACTACAGCAATGGCAAAAAATTACCGGCTACACAAGTCATCCATTCTATTGGAAAAGATCCGAAATCCATTCAATTTCAAGCGCATGAGGGCTTAAGATCCGTGGGCTGGATTCAAACAAAAGTCGGAAATTTAAGTGTAACAGATACAGACGCAGAAAAAGCATCTCAAACCTTTTCAGACGAATGGGCAAGAGGTCTTTTTGTCGGAAAACCAGTATCCCCATATCCACCTCAATATGAAGCCATGGCGCCCTTTAATAACGCAGGCATCATCGCCATACTGATGCATGAAAAAAGAGCAGGTAAATTGGAAGACCGTCCCAGACTCCCAGTGCCCTCTTTTTCTGTTGCAAAAGAAATATGCACCGTAAAAGTGGTTGCGGCTAAAACAAGCGACACCCCTCCACCCAAAAGGGGCATTATGATTAAAAGTCCAAAAGGTCAAGAACTTGGATTTATGCCAGAATCTAGCTTAGGCAGTATAAAAGGCATGTCGCTATCTCAATGGCTCAGAGCAAATGGCATAGACCTCGTCACAGAATGCGATGAAAAGGGGGTCTGCAATACCTGTAAAGGAACCATTGAAGGAGCCGCCGAAGGTACATTTCCCATCATTCCAGGACTTGAAAGACAAGATAAAACCTTAAGAGAGGCCATGGGATCAACACGAACAGAAATCAATACCTGTTTAAGAACAGTACCCGAAACATTAGAAACAGGAATCAGTATTATCGTACAAAATCCACAACAAGGGAAAAAATAATGGCACTCATCAGAATGGTTACACAGGTATTACCCCGCGTGCTCCCCCCCGCACTACCTTTGCTCAAAAAAGGTCTCCAAGCAGCATCTCCCAGAACCCTAAGGCCATTTTCAACACGCGTAGACAGTAGCCCTCTGTCTACATCTTTAAGCTATAAATTGGAAACGTATGTCAAAGGGGAAGCCCCCATACCCGAACCTCTAAAAGAAATTTTAAGTCATTTAGTAATCAATGCCATGTCTCAAGGGAGTATCAGCCCTGTAGTATCCGAAATGATTGCGAGAGCCGGCAACAGTTTAGGGGTCAGAACCAACATGGGGGAGGGGGGCGACCACTCAGGACAGCATAGGATTGTTCAATGGTCTCCGGGTGGATTTGGATTTACCTTGGAAGCCGTACTTCAAGCGGTAGAAGCCGAATTTAAAGATGCACAAGGCGCGAAACCAGGAGAAGGGGGGCAGCTCTCTTTACTGGCCTTCTTAAATGAAACCATTGGCAATCTCAGACAAATTAGACTCCCAAAACCCGAATCTATCGTAAAAGATTATGCGACCTTGTCAGAAGAAGAAAAGGGGCCCGCATACATAGAAGCCTTAAGAGAACGGTATGTCTATCAACCCGCACCACATCACGATTCCTATTCCGTAGAAGACCGCACGTTAAAACGACATGATTTAAGAAGCGTCCATCCAAAATTAATCACAGGAAGTAAAACCAATGCGGATTACAACACAGGCATGAAAGCAACAGCAGACACCAAGACTGGCGCTCGGTTTTTCAGAATAGATGGAAAAGAAGGATCTACAGGTGCTGCAAAAGCAACCTCAGTCAGTAACACCGGAAACTCTGCCGCTTTAGGCGTCGCATTGGCCCATCAAGCCTTAGTTGAAAATGGATTAAGAGACAGTGTTAAAATTGGGTTTAGCGGTGGCATTCAAACCGCAAAAGACATCATCCGGTATACATTGCTAGGCGGAGACGATGCCGGTCTCGCCACCTCTGTACTGATTTCTTTAGGCTGTGTCATGGTACGCCAATGTCACAGCAAAAAATGTCCCGTAGGCCTCGCAACAACCTCGCCTGAATATATGGCTAAATTAAAAGGCACACAAGAAGATGTTCGACGGTTTCTCATTTATTTAAGCCAATCCATTTATTTAGAACTCGAAAACATGGGATTGAAACGGCTAGAAGACATTCGAGGCAGAACCGATCTTTTTGAAGCAACAGAAAAAATTAAAAAGCAGTTTGGGATTCTCATTCGAAAACCCACCAATGTATTTCCAGGACTCTCGCCAAAAGCAATGGAGGTTAGTGCCGAAAAAGACAAAGAAGCGCTTTATTTTTATCGCACTCAAATACAAAAAAATCCAGAACGCGTCCCAAAAATCGCGTTAGAAATATCCACCGCACATATGTCTGTAGGGGGACGCATTGCCAGCACCTTAATACGACACCCCGAAGAATACCCCCATCCTTTGTATGTCAGATTTTCAGGTCCACAAGGCCGTCCAGGCTATGCGGGTGAAAGTTTCGGACTATTTTTACCCCCAAATGCCCATTTTATGATGGAAGGCGATGCGAATAATTTCGTGGGAAAACTCTTAAGTGGCGGAACAATTATTGTTGATGGAAACATCAGTAATGGTCTCTTATATCAAGCCAAAGCAGGGTGGGTTTTAGCCCGAAAAGCCGACGAAAGAGCAGGGATTCGAAATGGCGGAGCCAGTGCCATCATCACAGAAGCAGGCGACAATGCCTTTGGCTATTCGACGGATGGATTTGGCTGGATTTTAGGTTATTTTGGCATTAACCCGAGCTCAGGACAACATGCAGGCCATATTTTATATTCAAAATCCTTATGGAAAGAACGGGCTGAAAAAGGTGAAATAACCCCTCGAGTAAAAAGTCAGTTTAGAGAAATTGCAGCAGAAGAAGCCCCAAATTTGTTAAAATTACTGGGTTATTACAACAAACTAATTCCAGGCGAACCCATGGCTACCGATCTTTTAGCAGGCGGAACAGATGCCATACGCGCAACTTATGGTGTGGTGGATCCTTTTAAAGAACCCATACAATTAGACAGTAAATGGCAAAAAGGTCCCAAATGGGAAAATCGATTTGACGCTTTAATACACCATTTTTAAAAAAAACCAGATAATACATTTAGTATACACTGAAATTTTTTGTTTTTTTATTACGAAAATATATTTAAAAATATGTTTTGGCACAAACAAAAGGTAGTAATAAATAATGATTTTAATCAAAAAAGTAATATCGGCACCAGTAGGAAATAAAGAAAAGCCTATTCTTTCATATGCGAAGGATGCTATGCTTCACAACTTATCTTTTTATACAGAAAAAACCTTGTGTACACTTCAGCGCTTTGTTTTAGCTACTCCTGAACTTTGTAACCGCTATTCATGTAAAGATTCTGATATGAAACATGTATTGGTTCCTAAAAAAATTCCAGGAGAAGGCTTTTTCTTTTTATTAGATACTCTTTCTAAAAATCCTGAAATACACACTCTTATTGATGCGTTTGCGGCATTTTTGGATGGAAATGGTGTAGAGGAGGGTTCTTCATGCGACTTAATCAGACTTTCAGCGTTTGGTTCTTTATTTTCTTTGCGTAATAAAGAGGTCTTAACGTTTTTAAATACACGTCATTTTTCAGTGTGCGATGTAGAACTAGGTACAGAAAGACTTAATCTGTTTAAGTCTTTTATAGAGTGGTATTATTCAGTACATCCTAAAGGCCCTTTCATTCCTACTAAAAATCAAAAAGGATCTCTTTTGCCTAAATTAGGGTTTTTACGGAAAGATGGGGACCTGATTAGGACTCAATCTGAATTGGTAAATTTTATGAATGCGCATAAATTGGATCTTAATGGAGAGTATATTTCAACTTCGGATCATTTTAACCTAATTCCACTCAATTCTAATCGGCTTTCTGTTTTAATAAGGATTAGTAAGGGTATATATGCTCTTCAATATGCCTCAGAGGCGCTTAAAGCAGATAGAGAGGTTGTCATAGAAGCGATTAGGCGTTATCCTTCGGCTTTTTCATATGCTTCAATAGATCTTAAAGACGATAAAGAGATTTTCTTAATGACTGGAAAATTTGTGGAGAATGCGATTCTACATGCCTCTGCTCGTTTAAAATCGGATAAAGAGACTATCTTAGCAGCGGTTAAGATGGCCGGCAAAGCTCTTCAATATGCCGCAAAGGCGCTTAAAGCAGATAAAGATGTTGTCTTAGCAGCGGTTAAGATGGCCGGCAATGCTCTTGAATATGCCTCAGAGACGCTTAA
>CAZIFG010000011.1:0-35987 GCA_964539135.1 uncultured Rickettsiales bacterium | reverse complement strand
ATATGCCTCAGAGGCGCTTAAGAACGATAAAGAAGTTGTCTTAGCAGCGATTATGAAGAATGCGTGTGCGCTTCAATATGCCTCAGAGGCGCTTAAGAACGATAAAGAAGTTGTCTTAGCAGCGATTATGCAGTATGCGTATGCTCTTCAATATGCCTCAGAGGCGCTTAAGAATGATAAAGAAATTGTCTTAGTAACGGCGCGCTAAAGCTAAGTATCTATCCTTGAATATGCCTCAGAGGCGCTTAAAGCAGATCCCGAAGATATGTCGCATAATATATATTATGTTAAATTTAAGGGGGTGAGGGCGGTTATAATGAGCGTGGGGCCTGACTTATAGCGCTTCTACATTGGCAAAAAAATGCGTGTGATTCATCAATTTCAAGGCCTTTTTAGACAAAGGCGTGGGAATAATCACAAATTCTGCCGAGGCATAAGACGCATTGAGTAAAGGTAGGAAGGTCTCATCAAAGGGTCCAGCATAAAACAAGCCATTTCGATGTCCAGGATAAGCCAAAAAAAAGGCCTCTGCCTGCTCCTGGTATGCCACACTATTATCAGGGACAGAAAAACGCACCCATTGAACCGTTTCTTTACCCGGATATAAAAGGGCTAAATCCGCTTTAGACAGCATTGAAGTGGCAGAAACAGACCAAACCCAATTCACATTAAGCGCATTTTCTTCGTTAAAAATAGACACAACGTGTAAATAAGCCGCTTTATAAAGCCGTCTCATTTCGCCATCCGCCAAACGTTCTGGACCAAAAGACACCGGAAAGAAATCAATAAAAACAGGAAATTCCACAGATTGAGCAGACTGAGCAAATTTACGAATGGCATCATCCCAGAGACCATCCACAATATCCGAAACAATACGAGCATCAAAATCGGCCATCAATTGAGGATCCCAAATAATATAAGGAACACTCCCCTTCTCTAAAACGGATTTTGAAAAGGCGAGGGGGAACTCCGAATTAAACGACTGTGTTTGCGTAAAAAATGCCGGAAACCGTGTTTTAGACGCATTTAAAGTAGAAAAAACAGACTCATACGACTCTGAGGGAGACACCTGAACTCCCAAATAAATCGCATCAGCATTATATTGAGGCTCACAAGAAAGCAAAAACAAAGAAAGGCCCAAAAAGAGTCCCTTAAAAAGTCTAAGCCCCCCTACCCCTTTTCTAAGCACGCTAACTACCCCTCTTTTTGACGATTTCCAAATTCACGATCCAAAAACATCAAGGCAGGACCATTATCTCCACTCAATTTAAGGCGAGAAACCACATCTTCTCCCGTCGATTCTTCTTCAACTTGTTCCGACACAAACCATTGCAAAAAGTAATGAGTCGCATGGTCTTTTTGAGACAAGGCCAAATCCACAATAGCATTAATATCTCGTGTCACCCCCTGCTCATGCGCCAAAGCAGACTCAAAAACCTGTAAAGGAGAGCTCCAATTAGAATCTGGGGTGTCAATAGATGCCAATGCGACTTTACCGCCTCGACTGGCAATATAGGTGTAATATTTCATAGCATGCGTCATTTCTTCTTGGGCTTGAATACGCATCCAATGCGCAAATCCAGGAAAATTTTTAAATTCAAAATAACCAGACATACTCAAATACAGATAAGCGGAATAAAATTCACGATTCATTTGTTCATTTAATGCGGTTTCAATTTGAGGAATCAACATTGCTATCTCCTTTTTTAGAGTAAAGTTTAAATCTAGGAACGAGTATACCACAGTTTTAAAAAATCAGGCTAATCTTAAACAGTTGCATCATAGGAAAGAAAGCACGGCATCCACAAAGGCATTCGGAGCCTCTGCATGAACCCAATGACCGGCACCCCGAATCGTCCTTAAGTCAGAATCTGGAAAAAGCGCATCTATAAATTCCAAATCATCATCCAAAATATAATCAGACTCTCCCCCACGAATAAAAAGAGTCGGTAAATCTATAGACTCCAATAAAGGCGGCGCTTCTTGCAAGAAAGGATACTGATTTAAAATCACCGGCAAATTAACTTTCCAATGAAAAAGATCCCCTTCTTTGATTAAATTTTTCAAGATAAGCCCACGAATTTGAGGGGATGGAATAGCGGCAGAAAGGGCATGATCTACCTCACTGAGACGGGTATAACGATCCAAATTCAATCCATTCATGGCATTTAAAATCAAAGAATGTCGATTTTCATAGTCTTTAGGCGCAATATCCACAACAATCAAACGAGACAACTGATCCAAATAAGACCCCGCTACCGTCATGGCCACTTTCCCCCCCATAGAATGTCCTAAAAGAATGGGCTCAAACAAACGACGATTTGCAATAAACTGAATCACATCATCCGCCATATCGGCATAGGTCATCGTATCTGCATGCCCTGACAGGCCATGATTGCGCAAATCCAAACAAAACACATGATAAAACTGTCCCAACTGTGTCGCAATAGATCTAAAATTATCCGCAGACCCCAAAAGACCATGCAAAATAATCAAAGGCTCGCCTTGGCCATACTCCACATGATGAAGGGGTACAGGCATTAATCGACGCCCTCATCGGTATCCCAATACAAACTGGCACGATTATAATCCGCCTCTTGAAGAATCTTAAACAATTCATGAAGGCGCTCGGCTCGAACCGCGGATTTTTTCTTATTGGTTTGAGTATAAGCCTCATGAAGTGCAATAATATGCTCTCGCTTAATACCCATTTCATCTAAAGGGTTTTTCATAGGCCTATATCTATACCACTTTAGACTCAAATAAGCAAGAAAAAGGTCCAAAACAGCCTCAATAAAAACACAGTTGGATAAATAAATAGCTAAATAGAGAAGAAATAGGTACAATGAAAAGATGGATACCCAGGACACCTTTCATCTCTACATACAAACCAACTCTCCTGGAGAGTTATCCAATTGGGTGTATCCGCTCGTCAAACGAACAAAGGAACTCTACCCTAAAACACATATCACTATTTTTCTTGTCCCCTGCCAATATGCCAGTAGATCTGAAAAGAAAATTGCCCGCCAAATCCCAGGCGTCTCAGAGGTATGGGATGTTAAAAAAACGCTTAAAACCCTCAGCAAGGGAAAATGGTTTAAACAAAAGCATAAACAAGGCGCCGTTTTATACGCAGGCGGGGGCCCCTTATACAGTCAATTATTAGGTCTTAAGTTCAAACTTCCCGTATATGGATACAGCGAAAAACAACACAGCTTAGGCCCCTTGTTTAAAAAAACATTCTACAAACACGAGGTTGGAGATTTAATGGCAGAACGCAGCCAAACCATCATTCAAGGCAGAAGCGATCTCCTAAAAAAATACAATTTAAAAGATGTTCCTTATCTTTTATTTTTTACAGGATCACGCCCCTTAATGTTTAAAGCCTTAGCCCCTTTTATGTTAGAAGTCATTCAATATATGCAAAAAAAGAAACCTAATTTACACGTCATCATTCAAATTTCACCCTTTATCTCAGAAGGCCTCGCTAAAAAAACATTCAAAAAAAATCTAAAAAATATCACCGTACTCCGAGCAGATTCCAAAGAAATCATGAGTTTATCGGAATGGCTCATTACCATCCCAGGAACAAACACAGCAGAGGCCCAATATGTAAGCCTCCCCATGATCGTCCTACTTCCCTTAAATAGGCCAGACCTTATTATTTTTGATGGATTATTAGGTCTCTTGGGCAAAATACCCGGGCTAGGCACCGCCTTAAAACGCCTTGTCATTAAGCACCTCCAAGGAAAAAAACAATTCTATGCCCACCCCAATCGAAACTCTGGAAAGGAAATTGTCCCAGAGATCGTTGGCAATCTAGATCCAAAAGAAACGTCCGATAAAATATTAAAGATAATAGAAAATGATCAAAACAAAGAAAATATAAAGAAAGAGCTTCGAGAGTTAAATCAGTTTAAAAATACGTCTAAAGAAATCATCGAGTACATTATGACGGCTAAGCCACTTTAATTTTCATATGAAATACCTTAGAATGAAGAGAAAGCGCATAGGAAGCCAAAGGCAATGACATTAAAACATAAACTTTTATTCATACTGACTCTGTTGCTATTGCCCACATTCCTTTTGGGGGCAACAAAAATACCACAAAAAAATAATAATGTATTTGTAGTGGATGACTTTGAAGATGGTGAAAGTAGGCAAAATCCAGAATGGTGGTCCTTTGGAACCCTGAAATCCAGCGCATTTAAAAATGATAATAGGCTCTTAAAAGGGTTAGAAGACTATAGCTTGCGTCTGGAAGGCGACCCTAAAGAATGGTATATCGGCGGGATTGGCACCTATTTAGGCATTGATGCCAAATTGTACAATGCCATGAAATTGGTCATTTACGGACAAGGTCCAAACTCTGGCAGTATTATTATCGAACTTTACGACGATGATAACTCAAACTGGATCATTGAAAAACATCCCAATTACGACTCCCAAACCAAATTTGATGATGTCTTTCGCTACAACTTAAAGGTAAACTGGGTAGGCTGGCGAGTCGTCATGATCCCCTTAGAACATTTTAAAGATGCGAATCCCAAAATTGGAGATGACCTATGGAATGCCTACCAAGAAACAACGTCCGGGGGATTAATTCAAATGCAACTCATTATTATGGCCGGCAGCAAAAACACCAAACCCGATCTCAAAATTGATAATATTAAATTTTTTAACGAAGACATCGTTAAAATTCAAAAAAAGCAAAAACCAGCGTCAGACTCTACCTCAAATTGGTGGTAATAGACTCAGGTATTTCAAGAAGACGAATACCCCCTTTTAAGAGATGCGTGCTAGAGCTTTTAAGATCGGCTGAAAAAAGATGCCAAATTTCCGTACCAGAAACCAAAAGCCCCCAATAAGGGCGTTCTAATTTTGAAATTTTTTGTTCAATAAAATAACGATTCAAAGATCGAGAATGGGTAGATCCTTCTGGACAAAAGACATCTCCTTGCCGTGGATTCCGAATCCTAAAAGAAGTAAAATCCTCGACATTTAAGCCATCGAGTTGAATCCTACGTTTAAGCTCAGGCACATAAAGAGTCTCCCCTTCTATCAAGGGGTATTCCCAATCTTGAGGTCGTTCAAATCGAAAAGACAGCATAAGCCTATCATAATCCACATAAAAAACCACCTTTTCAGACACCGATAAAGAAGTTCCGGTCTTTTTTTGAGTCGAAATCCGGAGTAAATCCATCATTTTAGCCGCAGATAAATCAAAAAAAGAATCCTTAAGATGACCATTCTGCGCCAAAAAAGAGGACATCATCTCATGCAACAAATAGGGTTTTAAAAAAGAATCCAAACTTAAAAAAGAAGAACGAGACACAAACACCACAACCCCATTTGGCATCGATTGAAAATGAATCAATGGTTTTAAAGGTGTCATTAAATACCGGGTTTGAGCCAAATGATGCCGGGCAAAAGATAAAAAATGAGATTTAAATTGGGTATTAAGGGTTTCCAACACTGGCATCACACCATGCCGTATTTTATTGCGATCATAGCCAATATCCGCATTGCTTTCATCCAGAACGAAAGCCACATGGCGCTGAGACAAATACGTCAGAATATCCTGTTTGGAAAACGAAAGAAGCGGCCGGAGCAAAAAAACACCCGGAACCAACATCGTTTCTGGCACAATACCCAAAGGACCCAATTGAACACCCCTAGCCAATTGAAACACCATCGTTTCACAAAAATCATCCAAATGATGGCCCAAGAAAACAAAAGAAGCCCCTCTTAATCTGGAAAAATGAGCTAAAAAACGACGTCGAAGGTGTCGTGCCGCATGTTCAATAGACATTTTTTCTCGTCCTGCATAATGACGAACGGGTAAGCGTCTGATAATCAACGGATGACCATGACGCAAAGCATAGGATTGAACAAAAGGAAGCTCCTCAGTCGTAGACGTCAGCCTCAATTGATGATTAAAATACACCAAAATAATGCGAGACGCATCAAAACGGGTACGTAACAATTCAGTCAGACAAACACTATCAGGCCCCCCTGAAAAAGAAACAATGACAGGGCCCGTAAATCCAGCCGGAACAGATCCCGAAAGGCAAGACGCATCCAACATAAACGCTACATCTGCTCAGGGGCAGAAAGTCCTAAAAGTCCTAAAACACGTGAAAGAGCCGTTTGAGCCTGAAGCGCCACCCATAAGCGTTGACGCTGAGTCTCCCCTTCAGCAGTTAAAATCGGACAGGCTTCATAAAAATGATGTGTTTTCTTGGCTAAAATTTTCAAATAGGTCACCATACGATGAGGCGCATAATTCAAAGCCGCATCCCACACCTCATCCTGAAACTGTAAAATAGTGCAAAGAAGCTCTCTCTCTTTAAGATGAAACAGAGGCGAAACAGGCGGCTGTCCATCAAACGGAATCTCCAGTTTAGAAAAAACACGACACAAACGCGCATGAGCATACTGACAATAAAACACAGGATTTTCGGAAGAGGTTTTTTTAGCCACCTCCAAATCAAATTCAATATGCGTCTCTGCTTTATTTTCCATTAAATAAAATCGCGTCGCATCCACACCAATTTCGTCCATAACCTCTTCAACGGAGATCATGTCTCCCGTACGCTTGGACATGCGCACAGGTTCTCCATTTCGAAGCAAATTCACCAATTGACCAATGATAATCTTAAACTGGTTTTGAACATCAAAGCGATCCCCCGCTAAAGCTTCTACGGCCGCCTTCACACGCATCACATAGCCATGATGATCCGCCCCCCAAATATTAACCAAAGTCTCAAAACCCCGTTGAATTTTTGAATAATGATACGCCACATCCACAGCAAAATAGGTATAAGACCCATCAGCTTTAATGAGAACGCGATCTTTTTCATCCCCAAATTCAGACGATTTAAACCAAAGCGCGCCATCCAAAGTATAGGTATACCCAGTAGCAGATAAGGCATCCAATCCAAGTTGAACAGCGCCTGATGCATGCAAAGAAGACTCTGAAAACCAGGCATCAAAAGAAACCCCCAAACGATCTAAAACCCCCTTCTGACTTTGAAGCATCAACTGCAAAGGATCCCCTTCCAAGCCCGCTAAAGTTTGAATATATTCCCCATGATAGCCATTTTCAGGTGTAGGCAATCCCTTTCGCGCCGCTTCAACACTGGCATAAAAGTGAGCCACCTGATTCCCCGCATCATTAATATAAAACTCTGTATGCAAGGGAACCCCAACAAACGTTAAGAGTCGTGCAATGGCACTCCCTAAAACCGCCCAACGCCCATGTCCAATATGCAAAGGCCCTGTTGGGTTAGCAGAAACATATTCCAAAATAAGTCGTTTTTGAATAGAAGGAAAAACGGGCGTGGAGTCAAAGAGCACACGCATGCGAGAAAAAATCCAAGCATCTGACAAACGGATGTTAATAAATCCACCTAAAGGCACAAAAGAAAGCCCTTCTAAAGAAGCAGACTGAGAAAGACAGTCTGAAATTTGAGCAGCAATCACAGCGGGATTTTGCTTCAAGGTTTTAGAAAAAGAAAAGGCAATGGTAAGCGCATAATCGCCATGCTCTTCCGATTTAGGCGTTTCAAGGAGTACTGGAGTCTGACATGCAAAGTCAGATCCTTTAAGTGCTTCATAAATACAATGGCCCAAATCCTGTTTGATCATTTCACTTTTCCTTTAGGCTTCAGATCATAATCTAAATTGATCAGGTCATCAATCCCATCAAAGTCACTGGCAGGCTCTGAATGAAAAATTTGATCTGAGTTTTTAGAATCATCAAAGTCAGAACCTTCTATAGGCGCATCCAAATCTAAAGGTTTAACATTGTCATTCGAAACACGATCAAATTGTAATTTTTTAGACAAAGGCGTCAACTTGGAAAGCATGGAAAAAAACTCTGCCCGATTAATGGTTCGGCCTGGATTAAACTCATGAGACGGAATCACAATGCCCCAAGACAAGGCCTTAAGCAAAGGCTCTCTCAAAGGATGATCTTTAGGAACATCCCAAAAGGGAAATTGAGCCCGATTCATGGTTTTAGACATCAAAGGTTCAAACCGTTGAACGGCACGCACAATGGCAATAAGGGCTTCAGATCGTGTCATATACTGCTTGGGAAAAAACTGGTGATCAGAACTCAGTGTGAACACACCTAAATCCACCATTTTTTGAATAGAATCCCGATTTAAGGTATCTTTGGGCACATCAGATATCAACAAATGAGAATTCAACTCAGGCCCCGAATCCGAATAGACCTTTGCCAAATAGGTAGCAACAGACGCTCTAGACATAGGATCTCCAGGAGAAAACAAGGCATTGGGAGGTAAAAACCCAATATATCGAAGCTTAGCCGCTGTTTCAGAAAACCAATGCCCTGCAAGATCGGGATATCCTTGTAAGGCATAAACAACAAACTGAAACCGAGAAGAAAAAACATCAATATTGAAATCATGTCTGCCGGGCGAAACCTTAATCTGCTGTGAAAATTCACCACTCAAATTGGGAGTAACGGACTGTTTCTCAATTAAAAAATGCTGAAAAGGCACCACACGTCCTGAAAATAAAACAGATCCATTCAAAACAATAGAAAAAGGCTGAGGCGAATCAAACACAATCTTACTCATAGCACCCATTTTTTGAATATTGCTCTTCAATTCTGTCACAACAGGGGAAAAAATACGCTTTAAATCCGTAGGGTCTTCAGAAAATCCAATTGAAAAATCTTCCAAGGCCACAAGCTCTGATTTAACCACACTTAAAGAAGCCACAAAATCAATAAAAGTCGCAAAGGTCAGAACTTGATCCCCATCCAATCGTCCAGAAGCTGGAATAAATTTGGATTTTAAAGCCGCATACACATACTTAGCAGCAGGATCTTGAGACGAAAAATCAGAATAGGGAAAAGAATCCGGAACCTCTTGAATCGGCAACTTCATCGCCGTTGCCAAAGCTACAATCACATCCAACTTAGAAACCGCGACATCAGGATGAAAGGTACGATCCGGAAATAAAGACAAAATATTAGAAGAAACACTCCACGCAATCGCAGACTTCGCAAAATGGGAAGACGGGACATCTGAAATCAAAAGCGTAGAACGCTCTCGGGAATCTGATAAAAGGGCAGATAAAAAATAAGCCAAATCTGCACGAGTAACAGGATCTGATAATTTGCGTTTAAATCGAGGATTATACACCAAATCCGTATTCATAAACGAAATATACGCCTGTCGATTACGCTCATAAAGATCAATATCCGAAGGCAAGGCCAAGTACAGGACCTTACGACGAACAACAAGAACCTTATTAGCAGGCGTTGTAAAGCTTACATAAAGATATTGTTTACCGGGTTTTGAAAATTTAAACTCATGATAAAACTGACCATCTCCTTGCAAACGAAGACGCGTATCATTAATAAAGGTGCCCGATTGATACTGATTCTGCCCTTTAATGGCAATAACAGGCTTTGTCGTAATCAACTTAGAATCCGGTAAAAACCACTTCATTTCAGACTGATAACTCTTAGGAATATCATCAAAAACACCAGGAGCCTCTAAGAAAAAAGCATCCAGACCTGTAGAATGGGGCGCTGAAAAAAGTGACGTGGAAATTAAACCCAAAAATAAAAAAAGAAAATGGATAATACGAAAGGGGGAAAGAGAAATACGCATGACCATCATTTTATACAAAAAATCCTCAATACTATTGTCTCATGTTTAAAAAGTGGTGGCCAGAGGCGGAATCGAACCACCGACACAAGGATTTTCAGTCCTCTGCTCTACCGACTGAGCTATCTGGCCAACAAACGAGCATCTCTAAGATATGGAGCCGGCGAAGGGAATCGAACCCCCGACCTACTGATTACAAGTCAGTTGCTCTACCAACTGAGCTACACCGGCACGCCAAAATCACAGTGAAAGTGTAATCAATTTTAGATCCCTTGTCTAGGCATTATTTCTATATATATAAGAGAAAGACATTGATAAAGACTTATCGTTTTGCCATTATAATCGCACGAAGTGGCGCCTGATACCCTTCCAGAGTTTCTTTAGAATTCTCTGGATTTAAAGTATTAATAAAAGACCAAGAATTAGACCAGGCTGTAGCCCTTTGCTCTTCCGATGTCGTCCACGTTAAATCCAAAAGCCGAACCTCCTTAAATCCAGACTCATCAAGCCATCGTTTTAAGAGTGTCACACTCGGAATCATCGAAATCCCTCGCATCGAAGCATAGCGCCCTCGTTTAGGAATAAGAATCTGCTCATCTTCATCCGATAAAACCAAGGTCTCCAAAATCAAGGTCCCTGTCTCAGAAGAAACAGCGCGAAGTTGAGTCAGAAGCTGTTCAGGCGATGCATGATGATACAAAACGCCCATACAAAACACATAATCAAAACAAGAGGGTAATAAAGAAAGATGTTCCCAGCCTAGAGGCAAAACATGGCAACGCTTACACTGATAAAACCACTGAACCAATTGAAACTGCATAAAAAATAAGGTAGTAGGATCTAATCCCAAACAAAAAGCAGGATTAAGCTTTGAAAGTTCCAATAAATAATACCCATTTCCACAGCCTAAATCTAAAATTTTAGCTCCAGACAGATCTGGTAAATGAGGTAAAATACGTGCCCATTTTAGATCCGATCGCCATTCTGAATCGATAAACGTGTCATTCAAATAAAAAGGCCCCTTGCGCCAAGGTCCAAAAGCATGAAAATCCACATCCGGGAGTTGGGAATAAAGCGCCATTAACTGTTGATTTTTATCCGTACCAAAACGATGATAAAGAGAAGAGACCGCATCCCAAAGGGCTTTCTCCTGCCCCCATGAGGGCACGGCACTCAAAACACGACAAACCTCTTCCAGTTCAAATTCTAAACAAGAAAACATGAAGACTCTATCCAACAACCCAGGTCTTAATATGATCTTGAGCAGTCTTAAACAAAGACGGCAAGGCCGATTTTTCAAGCTCAGAAAAAGGGGCCAATACAAAAGAAGAGACATCTACGCCCTGCGGAAGCGGACCTATCCCCACCCGAAGACGAGAAAATTGCACAGCACCACCCAAACATTGAATAATAGATTTCATACCATTATGCGTCCCCGCACTCCCAGAAACACGATAGCGAAGTGTATTAAAAGGAAGATCAAAATCATCATACACAACCAAAAGATCTGAGAGGGGCAATTTGAAAAACGCCATCAGGTCACGTACCGTTTCTCCTGAAAGATTCATAAACGTTTGAGGTTTAACAACCCAAACCTTAACATCAGAAATAAAGCCTTCGTAAATTATGGCCTTAAATTTTTGACCTTTTTTAGACAAAGAAAAATCAGAAACAAGTTGATCTGCCATTAAAAAGCCCACATTATGCCGCGTCCAATGATACTGATCCCCAGGATTTCCTAAACAGACAATCACTTTCATAGTAAAAAAAGTATATCATATAGGTAAGAAAACAACATACACCCCCACATAAAGACAAGGACTATATCATACATAAATGCCTATGATAGAATAAATCCATAATGGAAATTACAAACTATACATCCTTAAAATCAGAAATGAGCGCCATACCCGCCGTAAATACGGTAAATGCAACCGAAGCCTTCACACTTCCTATAGAAACAGAAAGAAAGCAAACACACTATGACAGCATAGACTATCAATCCTTAGATCCTCAGCCCAGTGCCAAAAGCATCATTACAGGAGAACTCTTAACCGGTAGAAATATTGGCGACCATGGATTAGACCCCATGATTAAAATATTACAAGACGGTCTGAATCGAGACACCGCGCTTTTTTTAGCTAAAAACAACATTAGCGACAAAGGCCTCCTAAAACTGGCAGAAGCCCTTAAACGAGATACCGCCATTAAACATTTAATCCTCACCCAGAACAGCATCACGGAATTTGGAGCGGCAGGTATTCGAGATCTCTTAAAAATCAATCATGAAATTGGATGGTTGGTTCTCAGTAAAAACAAATTAGAAGACGCCGGAATCCGAACCATTAGCAATGGACTAAAAGAAAACCGAGGCATTCAGCACCTTATACTTACCGAAACTCAGGCCGGTGATGATTCAGCAATAGCACTCAGTCAAGCACTTAAAAATCACCCCAAAATCGAATCCATTGTCTTAAGACAAAATTCAATCACCGTCAAAGGCGCCCTTGCCCTATTGGAGCTGATTAAATCAACACCTAAATTAAAAAAAATAGACTTAAGAGAAAACAACATCGATTTTGACAGTAAGCTCCTACTGCGACAACAGCTTCATAATCATCCCGATTTTCTACTATTATTATAACATGACGCAGCTTGACATCATAACCACAAAAGATGGGTCTCCAAGTGTCTATTCCCATCTTTATAAGACAGAATATCACTCTAAACACGGAGCACTTACAGAAGCACTTCATGTTTATATTCAGAACGGATTAAATCACGTGATAAAAAACAAACAGAACCTTACCATTTTAGAAATGGGATTCGGAACAGGGTTAAATGCATACCTCACTTATAAACATCTCCCTAAACATATAATCGTAACATACTACGGCGTTGAACAGCATCCTATGGGAGGTGATGAATTGAAAAAATATTGGGATTCATCACCCCTTGAATATGTTACGATTATAGAAGATCTTCACAATAAGAACCCCAACGGGACATTCGTCATCTCTAACATCGAAAAGAAGGGTTATGAAAATAAATTTAAAATAATTCCTATCATAACCAATATAGAATCAGCACCCCTGCCCCAAAATATAGACCTCATTTACTATGATGCCTTTGGCCCTTATACACAACCTGAATTGTGGACACCGTCCCTATTTAAAAAATTATGGAATGTCTTATCTCCTGGGGGTGTATGGGTCAGTTTTTGTGCTAAAAGCCAGGTAAAACGAGATTTAAAAGCCTTAGGATTTACTGTAGAAACCCTACCCGGCCCACCTGGAAAGCGAGAAATGACACGGGCTACGAAACCCATTTAATAAAAACAAAACCTGTTGACATGGGGTCAGATGATTGATACGATCAACCCATGAATCACCAAGCCCCCTCTTCCAAAAAACAAAACGAAATCCAGAGACGTCTAGAATCGCTTGTAATCAACACCAATGACATAGAAGAGTCATTTGTAAGCGGAAGCGGAAAAGGCGGCCAAAAGATCAATAAAGCCCGTAATGCAGTACGTCTTATTCATAAACCCACAGGAATATCCATAAAAGTTCACGAAAGTCGCTCTTTAGAAGTCAATCGATTAATCGCAAAACGAAAGCTTTGTGATCGATTAGAAGCGCTGCAAAAACCATTGAAGTCAAGCCCTGCGCGAGACGATTCTAAAAATCATAACTGGTTCCCTGGCCACATGGCTAAAGCCATTCGACACCTTAAAGAATCCTTATCCGAAGTAACGGTGATTATTGAAGTTCGCGATGCCCGAGCGCCAATCAGCACCACAAACCCTGCCTTTGATTTTTTATTTGCTCATAAAAGAAGAATCATCCTGCTAAATAAAATAGACCTTGCCAACGCATCCATCACCAATGAATGGGTGACGATTATAAAGAGAACCACCTCCTGCGAGGTATACCCTCTAAACAGTTTAAATGAAACGACACGGAACTTTATCATCAACCTAATCAATTCAAAGGGTGATGATAAAGAAGGTTATGCTATTGAATCCGCAATGGTTATAGGTGTGCCGAATTGCGGAAAATCATCACTTATTAATCGCATTGCCAACAAAAAAGCCGCGCGTGTTGAAAACAAACCTTCCGTAACCAAAAAACAACAATGGGTGCCAATTAACAATAGATTGACCCTTTTAGATAACCCTGGGATTTTATGGCCTAAAATAGAAGACAATGAAACAGCCTATAAACTATTCTTAGTCAAAGCCATCAAAGCAGACAGAGTAGATGCCGAAGATGTCATTTGTTGGTTCATCCCCTATCTTCAAAAAAATTACATCACCGAACTTCAAAACCGATACAGTCTAACCCTTACAGAAAGCTCCCCTCTTTTGGAGGTTCTTGAAATCATAGGAACCAAGAAAGGATTTAAATCAAAGGGTGGCGATATAGATTATGAAAAAACCTATGGCGGCATCATCCAAGATTTTCAATCTGGAAAGCTGGGACAAATTTCTTTAGAACATCCAAATAAAGAAGTTTAGGTACTATAAAGAAAAAATCAAGATTTAAAAAAGAATGAAGCATTTAATATCTCTGGCGAAAAAAGGTCAGAGCTGGCGACTGCGTGAGCAAAAATCGAAATCGCGAAGCCGCTCTATTTTTGAAGAAGCGGCAATCCCTGATTTTTACAAAATGGGACTGTTGCGAAATCAGGAGCGATCGCTTCTGGTAAAAGCCTGAGCGGCTCTTTTTTCGCGGGAGATATTCAATGCTGAAATTGAAAATGAATATCTTAACTCAAATCCGTTTCATGCCCATGTTCAGATCTAAAATGAATATGAAGAATAACGCCTTCTAAATCTCCCAAGTATTCCCGAATGCGACTTTCCAAAAATCGTTCGTAATCGGCAGACACACTGGTTTTATGATTCACAAAAAACACATACCGAGGGGGCGCGACTTCAACTTGCGTCGCATAATAAATTTTAACACGTTTACCATGTTTGGCTGGTGGTGGATTTCGTTTTAAAACTTGAGTAACAAATTGATTGAGTTTTCCAGTACTCACACGAACACGACTGGCCGTTACAATCTTAACGGCTCTGGCCATAACCTGATACAGTCCTTTATTTTGAGGCACAGATGTAAAAAGAACGGGGTAAAATCGAAGCTTCGGCATGGTCTGAAATAAAAATTCAACAAACTGATCTTGCACAGCTTTCGAAGCTTCCGGAACTTTATCCCATTTGTTGGCCACCAAGATAAGCCCCTTCCCTTTTTCCAATACAAAATCAATAATTTTAATATCCTGATGAGTAAGTCCCGCTTCGGCATCCAACATTACAATCACACAATCCGATTCAAAAACAGATTTTAAAGAGCGCCGAACAGAATAAAACTCCACCCCATCATCGACTTTTTTACGTTTACGCATTCCCGCCGTATCCACCAATAAAAGCGATTGATCCTGATATTGTAATCTCACATCCACAGCATCCCGCGTAGTTCCTGCAATATCTGAAACAATCAGCCGATCTTCTTGAAGTAAGGCATTAATAAACGAAGATTTACCCACATTGGGTCTGCCAATAATGGCAATTTTCATGGGTTCCGAAGGATCCAATTCTGGAACTTCCGATTTAAAAAAACCCTCAACCACACGATCCATCAAAGCAAGAATCCCATGACCATGCAAAGAAGAAATAGAAAGCGGATCCCCCAAGCCCAATTTATAAAATTCATGGATATGCGTATTTCTCTCGAGATCATCTAATTTATTTACCCCAACAATCACCTTCGATTTATAAGGCATCAATCGCTTAGCAATCACTCTGTCATTGGGATGCAGTCCATTTTTACCATCTACAATAAAAATAATTTTAGAACAGCTCGCAATAGCCTGAGTCACTTTTTTCTCAATTTGAGGCTGAAACCCTTGAGTATCGGCATCAGGGCCTTCAAATAAAACCCCACCACTGTCCAAAAGTTCAAAAGGAATGTCCTGCCACTCGGCAATAGACGACACAAGATCTCGTGTAATACCAGGTTCATCCATGGTAATAGCATGTTGTCGTCTTAAAATACGATTCATAAAGGTTGATTTCCCAACATTAGGACGCCCTACAATGAGGACTCGAGGTAAATGTGTCATAGACACACTGTAACACACTCCTTCAAATGAGTGTAGAGTAAGCCCCAAGTTAGAACTTGGGACTGTTGCGAAATGCCTACGTTTGGATTATATGCAAGGCATTTCGAGTCTGAAAGCCCTTATATATGATAAATGAGGACTTGAGGACGAAGATAACACAGCAGATGGCCAAAATAGGCGTTTCGCAACAGTCCCAACTTTAAACCCCCACTCCATGCCCCGCCACTCGACAAAGCCAAGCGGCTCTAGGATAATAACCTCATGAAGCTAAATACTGAAAAAATACTCCTCATGGGAAGCCCGGAATTTGTCATTCCCACCTTAGATACCCTTCACGCCCATTACGGCGCCAGCATTAAGGGTATTATCACACAACCCGATGCGCCAAAGGGCCGAAACAAACGCCAATCCCCTACCCCAGTAAAAGAATGGGCAGTTCAACACCAGTACACCTGTGTCACGCCAGACTCTAAAGACACCCTTTCAAAAGTCGTAAAAGAATGGGATCCCACACTCATCATCGTCATTGCCTATGGCAAAATTCTCCCCAAAGAAATTACGGACACCTATTTTTGTGTCAATGCCCACGCCTCGATACTACCTCAATATAGAGGCGCCTCTCCCATTCAATCCGCCCTACTCAATTTAGATAAAACAACAGGCATCACCCTCATTCACATGAATGAAAAAATGGACGAAGGCAATATTTTGTCCCTATCCACATTAGAGATTTTAGACAGCGATAATTTTCAAAGCCTCCATAACAAACTGGCCACGCTCACAGCAGACGCTCTACTCGCCTTAATCCAAAACAGCTCCATATCTGAAACACCTCAAGACCCTAAACACGCGACCTATTGCCAAAAGTTGCACACCGAAAACAGACACTTAAACGAAACCGACAGCACAGATGTCAAGCTCGGAAAAATCCGCGCCTTCTCGCCTCATCCTGGGGCCTTTATCATTCAAAATGGTAAAACCATTAAAATACTAAACGCCAAAAAAGAGGGTTCAGAACTCATTCCCATAACAGTCAAACCCGAAGGAAAAAAAGCCATGAGCTACACCGATTATCAGCAAGGGCATCAGGCCCCCATAAGGATATAACATGACACTCACCAAACGCATTATTCCCTGTTTAGACATTGAAAAAGGTCGCGTCGTAAAAGGCACCAACTTCGTAAACTTAAAAGATGCCGGCGACCCCATTGAGCTGGCTAAAGAATACGATCGACAAGGCGCCGACGAATTGGTCTTTTTAGACATTACAGCAAGCAGTGATAAAAGAAGCATCATTTTAGACCTGGTCAAACGCTGTGCTCAAGAAATTTTCATTCCCTTTACAGTAGGTGGCGGCATTAGTGACATTGAAACCATCCGAGAGATTCTCAATGCCGGCGCCGACAAAGTATCCATTAATACAGCGGCTATTACAAATCCACGCTTTATAAAAGAAAGCAGCACTCATTTTGGGTCTCAATGCATTGTTGTGGCCATTGATGCCAGAAGCACGCAAACGCCTTTTATACATCCTGAAGGCCATCAAAAAACGTGGGATATTTCCCATCTGCCAGAAAGCGTAAAACTCACAAGTCAGTCCAAATGGGAAATTTACACCCACGGCGGTAGACGTCCCACCGGCATTGATGCGGTCAAATGGGCCCTATACATGAACGAATTGGGGGCCGGCGAAATTTTACTCACATCCATGGATGCAGACGGCACCAAAGCAGGCTATGACATAGCATTAACCACAGCAGTCAGCCAAAGTGTCAGCATTCCTGTGATTGCCTCGGGAGGTGCGGGCACAAAAGACCACATTGTCGAAGCCTTAAAGTGCTGTGAAGCCGCATTATTGGCATCCTTATTGCATTTCCAAACCCTCACCATTCCAGAGATTAAACACCATTGCAGAAACCACAACATCCCCATACGACTCTAAACTCAACTACGCTGACAAAAAATAAAGTCTTGTGATATAGTCAGGTCAAGATGAAACAAAAAAAGCGCGTTTTAGTGGGAATGAGCGGAGGTGTAGACAGCTCTGTAACAGCTGCCCTCTTAAAAAAAAGAGGCTACGATGTCATTGGCATCACCATGCAACTTTTATCTAAAGAAGAGGAACATGAGTCCGCCTGTTGCAATATTGATGCCATCACCGATGCCAAACGCGTAGCCCATCATTTAAAAATTCCACATTACACCCTTAATATCCGAGATGAGTTTAAACACCATGTCATTGATTATTTTGTAAACGAATATCTCATCGGACAAACCCCAAATCCCTGTGTGGAATGCAACCGCCATATTAAATTTGATGCCCTCTTTCAAAAATCCAAAGAATTAGACGCTGATTACGTTGCCACAGGCCATTATTGTAAAATCACTAAAAATAACAAAACTGGAAAACTATACTTAAATAAAGCCTTCGATCTCACCAAAGATCAAAGTTATTTTTTATACATGCTCCAATCCGATCAGCTTAAAAAAACACTGTTCCCCCTGGGCAATTATACAAAAACACGGATTCGAGAAATGGCGGAATCCTTTGGCCTTTTAAATGCCAAAAAATCAGACAGCCAAGACATTTGTTTTGTCACACGCGGAGGTTACAGTGATTTTATTGATAAACACATCAATAAACCTGTGCGTCCTGGCAACATTATAGACAAAGACGGTAAGGTATTAGGCGAACATAAAGGCATCCACCACTATACGATCGGTCAAAAAAAAGGATTAAGTCTCCCCTTTCCCGCCCCTCTATACGTCATTAAAATTAACGCAAGAGACAATACCCTCATTGTAGGTCAAAAAGAAGACCTTCAAGATACCATTATTAAACTCAGCACTGTCACATTGGTAAACCCTAATGACTCTATTTTAGGCCACACATTCGACATTAAAACACGATCTCAAATGATTGCCTTCAAAGCAACCATAATCGAACAAACCCCAACAACGCTAACACTACACACAAGTACACCACAACACTGTTTATCTCCAGGACAATCCGGTGTTTTATATCTTAAAAATAGAGTGATTGGCGGCGGCATTATTACCCTTTAAGGCAATCTTTTTTACATTCACTGAAAGTAGTGTATAATTCGAGCTATGAGCTATATCTATAGTTTTCTATCCTTTATGAATGCCTTTTATTCCTTTGTATTTTCAAGAATATACCCCTACTTTCATACCAGTTTAATAACCTACATCATTGTATTACTGGTCAGTACTTATACCGCAAAAACAACTTGGAAAATTTCAAAAAACTACAAAAAACCAAAAGGCGGATTTGATACCATCATCAAATATTTACTGAATATTTACCTTGTATTTATCGTCTGTTTTATCATTTGGTTCATCATTTTCATGGGCCAAATTTTAATTCATTTATTTTTGTAATTTTACCAACTCAAAAAAACGTTGTAATTTATCTGCTGACTTAATCCCTGGGGCACTTTCAACACCTGAATTTACATCTAAAATACTGGCATTCACACTTGAAAAATCAGACTGTATCCCAAGTCCTCCAGATAAAATAAAGGGTGTTTGAAACGGATAAGGATTTAAAAGTTGCCAATCAAAAACCTGTCCTGTCCCCCCAAATTTCCCCTTAATTTTTGTATCAAATAAAAAATAATCAACAACGCCTTCATATAAAGAAACCACATCAAAGTCTTTGCGTTCAGCCACCAAAAACGATTTAATAACAGGCACAGAAAATTGGCGACAAAATTCAGGACTTTCGGAACCATGCAGCTGAATCATGTCCAATCCGCAAATTTCAATGATAGACTGAATCGCAGCCACAGATTCATTCACGAAAACCCCTACTTTCAAAACTGATCCTTTTAATGTCGAAATCAAAACAGCCGCATTTTCAGGCCTGATATAACGAGGACTGCCAGAATAAAAAATAAAGCCAAGCGCATAAGCACCTAAATCTAGCGCACATTGCGCATCTTCTAGTCGAGTAATCCCACAAACCTTAACCTTCATACACGATCCGAAAAAAAGCGAATTATATCTGGAGCAGTTACCAATCCCTCCCCAATTAAAACCGCAGAAAAGCCATCCGATTCTAAAGCATCTAATTCCGAAACAAAAGAATATCCACTCTCTGCAACCACATACCCCTCGAAATCCTGAAGCATAGACTTCAATCGAAACGCGGTCTGAATATCCACCTGAAAGGTATCCAAATTGCGATTATTAATTCCCAACAAATCAAGTCCCTGAAGCGCTAATGCTCGCTTAAGTTCGGGCGCATCATGCACCTCAACCAAAACATCCAAACCTTCTTGATGGGCAACATCCAAAAAAAACTGAGCCTGCCTATCCGTAAGTAGCGCCATAATCAGTAAAATAGCATCGGCACCTAAAAGCTTAGATTCATAAATTTGGATTTCATCAATGATAAAATCCTTACGCAAAAGGGGTAAGTTCACTGTATTTTTAACAGTTTGAAGATAAAGAGGATCCCCTAAAAAAAAGGCCTGCTCTGTCAACACAGACAAACAGCTAGCCCCACAAGATTCATAGCGTTTGGCCAAAGAAATAGGATCAAAATCAGGGTTAATAAGGCCTTTAGAAGGTGAGGCCCGTTTCAATTCTGCAATTAAAGACAAGCCAGGTTGAGAGACTGTATCTTTAAACCTAGAGTTCAAAGAAATGTGCTGAGCGCTTTCTTTGAACGCGGACAACCCACCACGCTCATAAAGTCCGTGAATCTCTTTTTGTTTTTCCAGAACAATTTTATCTAAAAAGGAAGCCACCTGTTAATCCTTAAGATCCGACTGAGATGCTTTAACCTGCATAATCATCGAAGATTTAAAATCAGGCGACAAATAAATTTTAGATTGAGGCGGCACAGACTCTGTTAACCACACGTTTCCGCCAATGGTTGACCCTTCTCCAATCACCGTTGTCCCCCCTAAAATCGTAGTGTGCGCGTAAACCGTCACACCATCTTCCAAAGTAGGATGGCGCTTAACATTCCCCAAAGTTTTAGACACACTGAAAGCCCCTAAAGTAACCCCTTGATACAATTTCACATGGTTACCAATCACAGAAGTTTCACCAATAACAATCCCAGTCCCATGATCAATAAAAAAAGAATGTCCAATTTTAGCGCCTGGATGTATGTCAATGCCCGTTTCACTATGGGCCAACTCTGACATGAGCCTCGGGATAATAGGGACTTGTTTTAAAAATAAAAAATGCGCCACTCTATAAACCAAAACTGCTTGAAACCCAGGATAAGCCAAAATAATTTCAGTTAAACTGGTTGAGGCAGGATCGCCCTCATATAAAGTCTGAGCATCCCCTTTTAATAAGGCCCGAATAGTAGGAATTTCTTCCATAAACGCCATCGTGGCATCCATGGCCATGGCCTTACAATGGGAATCTGAGCCATGAGACGCTTGATTCACCCCAACATCCCAAACCAAACTTTTATAAATCTCTTCGGATAAAAGCTCAATTAAAGTCACCACTCGACGACCTGTAACCAAAGCCAAATCTTCCGTTTCAGATAACCCCGTCCCAAAAAAACCCGGAAACAATAACTCTCGAACCAATAAAATAATGGATTGAATACACGTTCGGGATGGTACCAAAAATCCCTCAGATCCATTAATCACCCCTAGATCTTCATAAGATTTCATAACAGCATCTACTGCATTTTGACGACGAGAATACGGTACCATCGGACACTCCTTCAAAACTGATCCTACCTTCAAGAAAAGCATACCACACTCAAGAAAAAGGAGCTAGAAAGGATTCATGAATTTAAACGAAAAATGAAATTTTTAATTAAAAAAAACGACAATAAAGAAGAAGGGCGGTTATATAAGTAAAAAGGAGCCTTTTCCATGAAAAAAAGATACGTACTCGTTACATTTCTAATTCTTTCATCCCTCATACTCTACCCCACAATAGCTTTAAGTGCGGCACAAAACACTCAGGTTCGTGGAACCGATTTTGTAACACACCATCTTAAAAATGCCAATGCAAATGGCTTTTATGGCCCTGTGTTTGTAATTAGCAATGAAATGAAACAAACCTCCGCAATCATTGCAGATAAGTACAGTGAATTTCCGAATGAAAACCCTTTAAATGAAGTTGAAAAAGCAGAGTCAAACGAAGAGATCCAACATCCAAAATCCAAGCACGACCCCGAAAAATCATTTCAATACATCTCCACACATCAGAAAAAAGCATCTCAGCCCTTATTATTTTAATTATTAAGCGATATGAAATAAAAAAACACAAAAGCAACAGACTGTTACAAGCGATCTGCCTATGATACAATCAAAAAATGAAACGAGTGAATTTGGGGTTTGTTTTAAGTTTATGCTTTATAAGCATATATTTAAATCCAAGCATTCAAGCTAAAGTAACCTCGCAACGAACCGAACAAATAGGACAATACATGCAAAGCAAAGGGAATATAGGCTATAACGGCAGTGTCTATGTACTAGAATCCACAACACGCCAATTTAATAATGACATACTCACAAAACTAAACATCCCCTACGCCTATAGTCTATTTGAAAACACTGAAACAAACCAATTTTATGTAGACGATGAAAAAGATGAAGAAATAGACGCTAAAAACACCAAAGAAAAAATCAGAAAGCCGTCATTTTCTGAAATGGCAAAAAAATAATAAAGAAGCGCCCATCTATGATACCAGAACTTAAAGACGAAATTAAAAAAAGACGCACATTTGCCATCATCAGCCATCCGGATGCGGGAAAAACAACCTTAACCGAAAAACTCCTCCTTTTTGGCGGCGCCATTCACGTTGCGGGCGCCATCAAAGCCAAAAAAGCCACGCGTCATGCCACCTCAGATTTTATGGAAATAGAAAAACAAAGAGGGATTTCGGTCGCCACATCTGTAATGGGATTTACATACAAAAATACCTACATTCGGCTTTTAGATACACCTGGCCATAAAGATTTCTCCGAAGATACTTACAGAACATTAACCGCTGTAGACAGTTGCATTATGGTCATAGACAGTGTTAAAGGGGTAGAAACACAAACTCATAAACTGATGGAAGTCTGTCGATTGAGAAACACGCCTATCATGACATTTATAAATAAATTAGACCGAGAAGGCAATGAACCCCTTACGCTCTTAGATGAAATTGAAGACAAACTCCAAATCAGTGTCTGCCCACTCAGTTGGCCCATTGGAATGGGAAAATCCTTCAAAGGTGTGTACAATTTATATGACAAAAGACTCATTTTGTTCAAACCCCATCAAAAGCAGAGCAGCAACGATTCCATTCAAATTGAAGACATCCACACGCCGGAACTTGAAACCTATATCGGAGAATTTGAAGCAAAAAAACTCAGAGAAGACATAGACTTAATCACGAACGTATACCCTCCATTCGACATTCAAGACTATTTAGACGGACTGGTCACCCCTGTTTTCTTTGGATCAGGACTCAATAATTTTGGTGTACAAGAAATTTTAGACTGTTTTATTCAAATTGCCCCTCCCCCACAAGCACGCGATTGCGAGGAACGCAAAGTAGCGCCCGACGAAGACAAATTTTCGGGCTTTATTTTCAAAATTCATGCCAACATGGATTTAAAACATCGAGATAGGATCGCCTTTTTAAGAATTTGTTCCGGAAAATTTGAACGTAACAAAAAATACCTCCATAGCCGAACTCAAAAACCCATTAAATTTTCAGCCCCAACCGCATTTATGGCCCAAGAAAAAGAAATTATTGAAAGCGCCTATCCTGGCGACATCATTGGCCTTCATGACACGGGCACACTCAAAATAGGCGACGCAATTACAGAAGGAGAGTCATTAAAATTTAAAGGCATTCCCAGCTTTTCACCTGAAATTTTTAAAAGTGTAACCAACTTAGATCCTTTAAAAACCAAACAACTTCATAAAGGGCTGGAACAGCTTTGCGAAGAAGGCGTTGCGCAACTCTTCACACGACCTGGCGACAATAAAAAAATTGTGGGTACAGTAGGAGCGCTTCAATTTGAGGTCATTCAATATCGATTAAAACAAGAATATAACGCTGAATGCCGATTTGATACGCTCAATTTCGTCAAAGCCTGCTGGATTAGCAGTGAAAACACACCACTCTTCCATCAATTCTGTAAAAATAGATACCTCCAAATTGCAGAAGATACCGAAGGCAACACCGTCTATTTGGCTGAAACCCAATGGAGTTTAGATCGAGAAATACGCGAAAACCCCGAAATTAAGTTTCGGTATACCTCAGAACAATAAGCCAATAGTATTAAGATTCCAAAATATAGGGAGATAAGGCCATCCAATTTGGTCCATATTCTAAATCCACTTCAAGCGGAATATCCCAATCCACAACAGACATCATCGCGGTTTTCACAAGGAAAGCAACACGGGGTAAATCGCGTTGAGACACGGATAAAACAAGCTCATCATGCACCTGAATCAATAAAACAGCATCAAGTTGAGACACTTTCAACGCCTCCTGAACACGAATCATGGCCAATTTCATCAAATCAGCAGCGGTTCCTTGAACACGAGTATTCACAGCGGTTCGTTCTGCAAATTGCCGCCTGTGAAAAATACGGCTATCAATTTCAGGTACAGGTCGAATACGTCCAAATTCTGTCGTAACAAAGCCCTTTTCCCGGGTTGCAGAAATAGTAGCATCCATAAAGGCTTTAATTTTAGAAAATTGGGCGAAATAAGTGGTAATAATCCCTTTTGCCTCTTCTCTTGAAATTCCTAAATTTTCAGACAAGCCATAATCAGAAATACCATAAATAATCCCAAAATTAACGGCCTTTGCATGATACCGCTGTTCTTTTGTGACCTCAGAAATGGGAATATGATTCACAACCGCTGCCGTAGACACATGAATATCCTCGCCATTTTTAAAGGCGGCGGTCATCGTATCATCGCCACTCAAATGCGCCATGATTCTCAACTCAATTTGAGAGTAATCCACAGAAAGAATACAATGATCTGAAGAAAGCGGTAAAAAAGCCCGTCTAATTTTCTGCCCTTCTTCTGTACGAATGGGAATATTTTGCAAATTAGGGTTCGTAGAAGACAAACGCCCCGTAATGGCCACTGTTTGATTAAAAGACGTATGCACCCTACCCGTTTGAGGACTCACAAGAGCCGGCAAAGCTGTAACATAGGTAGACAACAATTTTTCAAGCCCTCTATATGTCATAATATATCGTGCAATCTCATAGGTTTCCGCTAATTTTTCCAAAACGGAAGAATCGGTAGAACGCCCTGTTTTGGTTTTCTTCAAAACCGGCAATTGAAGCTCATCATACAAAACATCCCCCAATTGCTTCGGAGAATTCAAATTAAAAGAACGCCCACTTAAGGCCATAATTTGAGACTGCAACACATCCGATTTTTCACGAAATTCACGATCTAGCCCACGTAAAAAATCGCAATCTAAGCATATCCCAGAATATTCCATAGCCGCCAAAACCCACTGTGTCGGAAGTTCAATATCATACAATAAAAAAGAAAGCCCTTTAGATTCAATTAAGGACGCTAAAAGCCCTTTAAGACGCCAGGTCATATCTGCATCTGCTGCGGCATACGAAGTCGCTAAATCCAAAGAAACCGAATCAAAGGTAGACCCTTTAGCAACCACCTCGTCATAATGCTTCATCTCCACATTTAAATGACGCAAAGCCAAGTCTTTTAAGCCCACTTTCTCACCGGGAAAGACCAAAAAAGCGGCCAACATCGTATCAAAAGACACGCCCCTCAAGGCAATGTCATAATTCTTTAAAACCTGCCATTCATATTTACCATGATGTGTAATTTTAGGAATAGACGCATCTTCTAAAAGAGGTTTTAAACAGGCTAAAAAAGGATTCAGGCGAAATTGAAGCGGCGTATAACAGGCATCAAAAAGGGCCAATCCAGAATCTGAAGACACCGTTTCTAAAAAATCATTCAGCGGAATATACCAGGCATATCCCGATTCATTTGAAAGAGAAACGCCCACAATTTGAGCCTCAACAGGAGATAAAGACGTCGTTTCCAAATCAATCGCAAACCCCGTTTTCAAGCGATCACACAAGCCCTCCAATTCCACTACCGTCGAAATACACCGATAATCAATAGCAACAGAATCCCTAAATGCAGTTACAGGTAAAGTCTCCTGCAAAGTTCCTGATTTCTTTTCATATTTAGCAACCAAAGCTCTAAAGTGATACGCCTTAAAGGCCTCAATCCAAGACGACAAATGTTCACGATGAAAATACCGATCTAAATCAAAAACCAAAGGGACATCTCGAAGCACTGTCACCAATCGATACGATAAAAAAGCCATATCTTTATTTTCTGACAATTTTTCACGCACACTTTTAGACGGGATTTCCGCTAAATGATCATAAATTCCAGCTAAAGACGTATATGTTTCCAATAAAGAGGTTGCGATTTTATTGCCAATGCCTTTGACACCCGGAATATTATCCGAAGTATCGCCTTGAAGTGCCTTTAAATCAATAATTTGGGAGGGTGTTAAGCCATAAACCTCTTTAACCTTGGCAGGATCAAAAATCATCAGATCCGAAGCACCTTTTTTATTCATCGCCACAACTGTAGATTCCGAAACCAATTGCAAGGCATCTTGATCGGCCGTCATGATCACAGAAGATCCGCCTGATTGTTCCATAAGTAAGGACAGGGTCCCGATGAGATCATCGGCTTCATATCCCCCCAGTTCCTCACACGCAATATCTAAATCCCGTAATAAGGCCTTCAAAAGAGGCACTTGAATTTTAAAGTCATCTGGGGCAGGCGGTCTATGCGCTTTATACGCCTCAAATTCAACATGTCTAAAGGTTGGCTCAGGCAAATCAAAACAAACACAAACATGTGAAGGCTCAAGTGATTCAATCCCTTTCAATAAAAGAGTAATAAACCCAAGGACCATATGAATAGGTGTCCCATCAGGCAATGTCAGGGTAGGTGGAAAACTATAATAGGCCCGAAACGCCAAAGAAAAGCCATCAACCAAAAGAAGTTTAGGTGTCATAAACTCAGTGTACTAGCCCCCCTAAATACTTGCAAGAAGTCGAGTTAAAAGACCCCAAATTTATGCTGGACAATTTTTTAAAAAACGCAGATAATCAAAAGATAACGACCCTAAACGAGGAGAAACAGATGATACCAGAAGAATTAAAATACACAACAGAACATGAATGGATCTCTGTAGAAGATAATATTGCAACTGTAGGCATTACCCAACACGCTGTAGATGAATTGGGTGAAATTGTATTTGTAGAACTTCCGGCACTCAATACAGAGGTATCGGCTTCGGACGAACTTGGAACCATTGAATCTGTCAAAACGGTATCCAGTTTTTATGCTCCCCTTTCAGGTAAAGTTGTTGAAATCAATACCGATCTTACAGATGAGCCTGGAAACTTAAACGAAGAACCTTATGGCGATGGATGGCTCGTAAAATTAGCCATATCCGACATCAAAGAATTAGACGATCTTTTAGACAACACAGGTTACGAAGAGCACTTAAGCGAATAAGTCTTAAGCTTCAAAAATATCCCGTAAAAAAGAAAAGAAAAAAGCCGCTTAAAAGCGGCTTTTTGGTTTAAATCTAGAAAACAAGGAGTGATCTCTATTAAGACCACTCCCAGTAAAGTACTTATCGATTTAAGGCTTTTTTAACAGTAACACCAATTTCAGCTGGAGAATCCACAACTGTAATCCCACAAGCTCTCATCACGGCCATTTTAGCCGCAGCAGACTCATCAGCACCTGAAACAATAGCACCGGCATGGCCCATACGTCGTCCTGGAGGCGCCGTTTGTCCTGCAATAAATCCGATAACGGGCTTCGTTACATGATTTTTCGCATATTCAGCCGCTTCAATTTCCATGGAACCGCCAATTTCACCGATCATAACAATGGCTTCTGTTTCAGCATCTTCTTGAAAGAGTTTCAATAAATCAATCATCTTTGTGCCAATAATAGGATCGCCACCAATACCAACGCAAGTCGATTGACCCAATCCTACAGAACACAATTGATGTACGGCTTCATAAGTCAAGGTACCTGATTTAGAAATAACGCCCACAGTTCCTTTTTTAGCAATAAAACCAGGCATAATCCCTACTTTTGCTTGACCCGGTGTCAAAAGACCTGGGCAATTGGGTCCAATCAAGCGACTATTCTTGGATTCCAGATATTTATAAACCGTCACCATATCATTAACAGGAATGCCTTCTGTGATACAAACAATCAGTTCGATACCCGCTTCAGCCGCTTCCATAATCGCATCCGCAGCAAAGGCAGGGGGTACAAAAATCAACGAAACATTAGCACCCACTTGCGCCCTTGCATCTCGGCAAGAATTAAATACAGGAACCTGTCCCTCTAAAGCAGTTTGTCCCCCTTTACCGGGAGTCACACCACCCACAACATTTCCTGCATACTCCAAACATTGCCCAGCATGGAAAGAACCTTCCGCGCCAGTAATGCCTTGAACAATAATTTTTGAGTCTTTATTTACCAAAATAGCCATCAGATACTCCTAACGTGTTGCTGCTGCAACAACTTTTTCAGCAGCTTCTTCAAGAGACTCTGCTGCAATAATTGCCACACCTGAATTTTCTAAAAGTTGTTTCGCAATTTCGGCATTGGTCCCTGCAAGTCGAACAACAACAGGAACACTAAGACCCAATTCAGAAACAGCTTGAATAATACCATTGGCGACACGATCACATCGAACAATACCTCCAAAAATATTAATCAAGACCGCTTTCACATTGGGATCTGATAAAATAATTCTAAATCCATTTTTAACAGTATCCACATTAGCGCCGCCACCCACATCCAAGAAATTAGCAGGCTCGCCACCTTTGAGTTTAATAATATCCATAGTCCCCATTGCAAGACCGGCACCATTAACCATACACCCTACATTACCATCTAATTTAATGTAATTGAGATTAAATTTACCCGCCTCTACTTCTGTAGGGTCTTCTTCATAAATATCGCGCATTTCAACAATATCTGCATGGCGATAAAGCGCATTGGAATCAAAATTAAATTTTGCATCCAAAGCAACCAAATTACCCTGATCTGTTAACACCAAAGGATTAACTTCCGCAATCGCAGCATCAACAGACACATAGCATTTATAAAGATTAGTAAAGAATTTAACCGCTTGTTTAAATGCTTCACCTTCAAAGCCCAAGGCATACGCCAACTGTCTGGCTTGGAAAGACAATAATCCAAAGGCAGGATCTACCCAAACTTTAATAATTTTTTCGGGATGTTCATGCGCTACTGTTTCAATTTCCATACCACCTTCAGTCGATACCATAAAGACATTTTGTCCTTTAGACCGGTCTAAAGTAATGGCAACATAAAATTCTTTCGCAATATCCAAAGCTTGGGCAACCATAATCTTACGAACCAACTGCCCTTCTGGACCTGTTTGATGCGTTTTTAAAGTCATACCCAAAATACGCTTTGCATTTTCAACAGCAGATTCACGAGAAGGTGAAAACTTAACACCGCCGCCTAAACCTCTACCCCCTGCATGGATTTGTGCTTTGATAACAACTTGGGAGGTATTAAATTGAGACATCACACTATCAATAGTGGATTCAATTTTCCCTGCATCGTCACAAACAAGTCCATCTTGGATGGGAATGCCGAACTTTTTCAATAAATCTTTAGCCTGATATTCATGTATCTTCATAGTAAGAGAAATTTTACATGGAATGAGAGCTGGGTGCAAGACTATGGAAAAAAAGCCCTTTTAAAAAATCAAATCGCCGTAGAAAATCGAACCATAACAAGATCTAAAATAACAGACAATGCCGCTTTAGAGGGTCCGTCTGAAAATCCTGAACACGCACGTTGAGCACGGGCTTCTTCATCCAGACAGTGCGACAGTACCTTGTGTTTAATGTCATAATAAGAAAATCGCGTCTTAAGCCATTTTTCAGTATCGACATTCAAAGGAGCTGCCAAAAAAAACGCTTTTTCGTCGTCTGAAAGAGCATCTAATAAATAGAGAAGCGGCAAGGTAAATTGTCCCTGCTTAAAATCTTGTGCCGATGATTTTTTCAAGATAGCCCCATCATCCAAAAGATCTAAGGCATCATCGGTCAATTGAAACAACATACCCAAAGCATGTCCATAAGTGGCAATATGAACCAAATCCGCTTCAGACGCCTTGGCCACATAAGCCCCAGAAAGGCAGGCTGCCTGAAACAGTTCAGCTGTTTTACAGCGAATCATCAGCATATATTTTTCAACGGTAAGCGCCGCATTATGCCGCTCTCCCAATTGATAAAGTTCCCCTTCACACATGGCCTTCACAGCAGATGAAATCGCAGAAAGAACCTGAAGCTGCCCCGATTCAGACACAAGTTGAACAGCAGCAGCATATACATACACCCCAAAAGAAACCGCAACGGGATTCCCCCATTTACCTTTTACAGAAGGCTCTCCACGACGAATATCCGCATCATCAATCACATCATCATGAACCAAGGACGCCAAGTGAATTAATTCAATAGCGGTCGCAATCTGCACAATTTGTTTTTCTTGTGTAGGTGTCGGATGAGGGCAAAAAAGTTGAAACATCAAAAGCGTCAAAACAGGCCGTAGTCTTTTGCCTGAAGTGGCCAAAACATGATCCACCAAATGAGCATGTGCCTTATCTTCTCCAGAACGCAAGGTCGATTCAATGGAAGCCTCCACTTGAGAAAGATACGGAGAAACAAGAGCATAAAGTGCATCTAAAGACATAAACACTACTGTACTAAAAAAAGATAAGATACGTCCAGAATAAAGGACCTCCTTTATAAGGTCTCTAACAAAGCATCAATGTCAACATAACGTTCAACCAGATCTTGAATGGTATGAATCTTATCTCCTTCTTCAGCATGAACTTTAACCAAAAGTGTGGTAATTTGAGTCGCAACCGTAAAACTATCCTCCGCCACCACCATCATCGGAATTTGAGTATGTTCAATAAGATCCAAAAGTTTAGGGTGTGGTTTTTGTCCGCCTGTAAATACAATAGCAGATACCCGATCCGTTGCATTGGCATGAAGCAAGTCACCGGAAAGGGCCGTCATAATCAGCCCTTCTTGGTTCGCAGGCACAATCAAAACAGAATGAGGTTTCAAAATATCCAAAATATCATGAGGAACCATATCCCCAATCACACAATGATCCACCCTATTCCACAATTTTTCATCTGAACCAATACGTTCCCCTTTAAGACCTTCAAAAAGAGACATCACCGAAGGCCGAATCAAGGAATCCACGTAGGGAATCGCGCCAAATAAGCGAATACCTTGCCGCTCAAGCCCCATTTTGCTTAAGCGAGACACTTTATCATATTTGTCATCTCGAACTTTATTGATAATAACACCCGCAAGCGCCACACCCATTTGATCAAACACCGATTTATTGAGCATAATTTCATCAATAGACCGACCAATCCCCCCCAAGGAAATCAACACAACCTTACTGCCCAATTCTTTAGCAACAGCTGCATTCGACATGTCAAAAACAGATCCCACGCCGGCATGCCCCGTTCCTTCAATGACTAAAAAGTCCTTATTCACCCGCAAACGATCATAAGAAGTACGCAAGCGTTCCACCAAAACATCTCGTTTACCCGTTTCAATATATTCTTCTGTAAATCCACGCGGCACCGCAATCGGGCTCATATCCTGAGGCTCATCTTGAAGACCATATACTTTCTGAAATAAAACAGTATCTTTATCGATACGCTTGCCATCAATCACACGATACTGCTGTCCGACAGGTTTAATATACCCAACAGACTTAAATCGTTTTTGAATGGCATGAAACAGTCCCATAGAAACCATCGTTTTTCCATCATTTTGACGTGTTGCCGCAACAAACAATTGTTTCATGTTAAAAAAGCCTCCAATTAAATCAAGGTAAGTATGCCTTAAGCTTACCTGGTTTTAATGGAGAAAACCAGCCTAGTCTTCTGCTAAGGCCGGGTACTCCGTATGCGAATGTGCGACACGCTCTCGAAGGCGTTCCGGATATTTTTTAGACAGATCCAAATCTAAAAGTTTCAACCGAGAAAGATATCTGGGTTCAAAATACAAATCCCTTAATTGCTGTATCAACTCTGATTTATTTGGATGAACAATAACCAAAGAAAAACCAGGCCTGTCCAACTGATCTAAAAGATGGCAGAGCATGGATTTAAATAAAAAGTTAATAGGCCGGTCTATAGTTAAAATAACGCGTTTCGCAGAACCAGCCAAAGTCTTCATCGACTCTACCGAAGAAACAGTTTCACGGAAAAGAGTTAAAGCAGTCAACCCAGCCTGAGATGCCTCCAAAACCTGAGAAACTGAAAGCGGGTAATCTCCCGTTTTTTCAACCAATCCCTCTCGGGATATCTTAAATTCACCATATTTTGGATCCGGAACGCGATAATCGACAGGCGATAAATTCACAACGTGATAGCGAGAGTAAACCAAAGAACGAAAATCTATATCACAGGAACGTATCAAATCAGGATTAGAAGTTGAAAGAACAAAATGCACCGTTTTATGATCAGAATTTAAAACTTGCCCTGCCGAAAAAAGATCTCGAAAACCACAATCAAGGAGCTCCACATCTTCAATAACAACAATACAGGCTTTACTGGCCTGAACACGAGAAATAAAAGACGCGTTAAGATCTTCTTTCTTTGCCCAAATAAAACCACCACACGGAGGTAACACCTCCTTTAAAACATGTGTTTTGCCAGCACCTGGTTTACCATAAACAACAAGGCCATGAGACATACCCACCGTTCGATCCAAAGCACAAATCCATCCATATAACAATTTTTGACTCCGGTTAGCATTTAGCATGCCTGAGATATTCTCAGGCTCAACGATCATATTTCCATACCACGTCAATGCCAGAGCAGGCGTAAAAGACAAAACCTTCTTATCATCCGTCTTATTATTCAAAAAAGACCGTTGAAACGATTTTGAAGAAGCTCCTGAAGGCGCTGTAGGTACAAATTCAAAACGAGGATCTGGTGAAACAGAAACAACCTCTGAGTTAAAAAGAGAGGCAGTGGGTTTCAGTAAACCTGAGTGAGAAGTACCCCAAAAATTTAAAACGTTTAAAATTTGAGGACCTAAAGAAAACCTAGGACCTAAAGAAGACATAGCACATAAAGAAGAACTAGTATCTAAAATAGTAACCCAATTGATACCATTTAAAGCCCCACTATTAGTAAAAAAACCAGCATTAACAGAAACCATGGCCTCAGAGGCCGAAACCGCACAAATTTTATACATAAAAAAACTCCAACTACAATAGAATATTGTGTTATCGAATCAAGTAAAAAAAAATTGCAGATCAAAAAAATGGAACACTGCAAAATTAAAGAAAAGAAAAAGTCAGCGTAGGATAATAACAGCGAATGCGACTGTCTACACGATCAGAAAGTCGCGATCTATCATCTTTACAGGATGAAAAGGGATTAAGATTAAACGTTAAATCTGAGATCATAAAAATAAAATGAATAGAGTTGCCAAGATGATTTTTAAAACCATCTTGGGCAAAAAAAGTCTCCATCTGATTTAAAAATTGGGCTGAATCACAAGAATCAGTCACAAACACACAAACATAGTCAAACTTACGCCTCAAAAGATACTCAAAATCCAACTGTGTAATATCCACAGTATAAACAGAACCTTCAGGCAAAGATTCGTATAAAAGCGCCTTCAAAGGCTCACAATTGCCCCTTAAAACCAACCCTGCAGGCTGAGTCTTAATCGACTTAAGCTTAGAAAGCCAACTAGGCAGGGATTCTGGAGAAAGCCCCGACACTCCCATCTTATCTAGTCCCTTATACCAAGCTTGACGTTCACGGTAATCAGCGCCATTTACTTCATAATAACGTACCTGTTGCGTCGACAGTGGCGGCCCTCCTAACTTTAAAATATCTTGAGGGGCTTGATTAGACGTGATTAAAACTTTTCTGCGATTTTTCTGAGCAAATTCAACCACCGCACGAGAAAAAAAACCAAAATTTGAATCCGGCAAATTAAGATCTTCTAATAAAAAGACACCTACAGAACGCCAATCATTTGAAAATGTTTCAATAATGCGTGCATTAGCCTCTTTAGGGGATAAACGTAGACATGCCTCATATAAGTCCTGGGAAAGCGGCTGAGACCCATAATAAGATTTCCAAACAAAAAATCCATGTTGTTTTAAACGCTGAATAATCGTACCAGCACAATGCGTTTTGCCAATACCAGGACTTCCAAATAGATACAGTAAGCAAAAATCGTTGGGATACACACGTGTACAATTTTCATAAAAAAGCCGACTATACAACGCAAGATTTTCCTGAACCGGTGCTTCCCTTTCAAAATCAGGAATGTCAGCCGTCCAAAGTGTTTTGGTCCGTTGAAACGTATGCCGTCTGTCTTTGACAGCATCTGCATCGACTTCACAAAAAAAATCAAAAATAGGTGACACCGTAGACATCTCAGAATCCTGATTAACAAGAGAAACAGAATAAGGAGTTTTATTCAAAGTAGCACAACCAATCATGGCACTATTAACAGAATCAAAATCTTGATCACTTTTAAGTGCTTCATAATGGAAATAAAGAGAATGGTCCTTTAAAAAGGACCCTAAAAAATAGTGCGCCGTATTCGCAAGAGCATCATGATAATAAGCCAACCCAAAAACAGGCTGATCTAAAACCTGTTCTTCTCCACTAAAAACCCCCTTTGATTTAAGCGAAAAAAGCCCTGAAAAAGAAACCGATACAAGAGTACGAGGATTTAAAGAGGGAATCAAAAGTGAAGCTAGGCACACATCAAAGGCATACACACCTTTATCTAACAAAGAAGAAGAAGAAGAAGAAGAAGAAGAAGAAGCTTCATCTTTATTTGGGTTTAAAAGCTCAGATATAAAAGGATTGGACCCAAAATAAGCCCGAAGAGCTGGATAAAGATCGTGAGATTCTAAAACGCCTGGCTTTAAAGAATGGGGGGTAGACAAAGGTACAGAAGCATCTAAATGTTTAATAACGCCCAAAATAATAGGACTATCTAACAACGCAGACAAAACAGAACCCAAGGAAGATTTTTTTTGAGATAAAAGAGATTCCCATAATGTCCTATTTCTTAAAGAAGAAGTTGAAATAAGCTTCGCGCTTAAAGAAGGGGTTGAAATAATCGTTTGAGAGGACAAAGAGGCCCCAGAAAAAATGGAACAAACTTTTTTCATAACAACAAAAATCCTTGTTATAGGGAATAAAAATACAGACTCATTCTGTCACAAACAAAAAAGAAATTCAAGAATTTAACGACAGCAACAATAAATATAAAGCCTATCGATATTGAATCGCTGCAGATCCATAATAGGTATCATGTTCTTTGCTGTAGTAAAAAGTAAAAATATCCACATCCGCTGCAGTGTCTGATAAATTAGGAGCTACACCACCTGGCCATTTAAGCGTCATACCTGACCATGTCACACTGGGATTTGTTGCTGAAGCCGTGCGATAAATAACCAAAGAAAATAGTCCCGAATTAGAAGGATCTGTAAACGAAATAGTTTGGCCAGATCCGGTTAAAGGAAGATACTGTCTATTTCCAGAAGGCCAATTAACAGTTAAAGACGTCGAAGCAGAAGCGGTAGCAATAATCACCTGTTGATAAGTAACCGCATTAACAATAGACAATGAATTTGAAGTCAAAGAAACATTCGTGAGTCCAGATCCATTACCAACAAAAGCACTTGCGGTAACCGTTCCTGAAAAAATAGCCGTACTCCCATTTAAGGTTGTACTTAATGTCCCTAATCCTTGAATAGCGGTATAATTTCCAGTTAAAAGATCTTCATTTTTAATGGTGCCATTTAAAATTTCTAAAGTCGTAATAGCTCCCGTAGAAATATCCTCACTTGTAATGGTTTCATTTAAAATTTTCAAAGTTGTAACACTATCTGTAAGAATTGCATTCGCTGTACCCGCTGTTGTTGCATAATTTGCCGTTGTCGCATAATTTGAAGAACTCACAGTAATATTTAAATTAGATAAGGTACCAGCAGTCGTCGCGTAATTTGCTGTAATCGCATAATTCGCCGTTGTCGCATAATTTGAAGAGCTCACCGTAATGTTTAAATTAGATAAGGTACCAGCAG
>CAZIFG010000010.1:0-57801 GCA_964539135.1 uncultured Rickettsiales bacterium | reverse complement strand
AAGGGTCTTTTACGAGGACTACTTGTAAGCCATTGGGGAGTCTAATTTCTTTAATATCTGTTGTGGCCATGACGGCGCCTCCTACTATGATGCTTGCCAGAATGGAAAGTAGTATTTTTTTAATCATGGCTTCATTTTAACATGTGATTTTATTATTTGTGTATTCTTTAGTATACTTTTTCTTGAAATGAGTAAAGATATCGTATTTAAATTGGGTCATTGGGAGAGCGGATCTTTTTCGTTTAATGAGGATGTGACAGCAGTTTTTGATGACATGATTCATCGTTCTGTGCCTTTATATTCTGTGATTCAATCTTCTGTTGTTGAGTTGTCCAGACGTTTTGCTCAACCCAATACGTCCATTGTGGATTTGGGCTGTTCGTTGGGAACAACGCTTTCTGTATTGGCTGAAGGTGATTTGGATCCCTCTATTTCTTTTTTAGGCGTTGATTTTAGTCCGTCTATGCTTGAAAAAGCAGCGCTCAATTGTCCGAAAGCAACTTTTTTTTGTGCGGATTTAAATGAACCTGTTAATTTGCCTCAGGCTTCTGTTGTGATTTTGGTTTTGAGTTTACAATTTGTTTCGTCTGAGAAACGTCAGGCTTTAGTTCAGATGATTTATGATGCTCTTATTCCCGGAGGCTGTTGTATTTTGGTTGAAAAAATGGCTCAGGATTCTGAACCTATGACGCTTCTTTTTGAAGATTTGTATTATCACTTTAAATTTAATCAGGGCTATACCATGGATGAAATTTTAAATAAAAAACGGGCGCTAGAGGGGGTTTTAATCCCTTGGACGCGATCCGCTTATGTGGATGCGTTTAAGACGGCAGGGTTTTCTGCAGCCGATAGTTTTTTTAAGTGGATGATGTTTGAAGGAATGGTGATGATAAAATGAAAAAAAAAGAAGATAAAAATACCTTGTTTCCGAATCTCATGCCTTTATTGCAAGTTGGTGGTATTATGATGGCCTCTTTAGGGATTGGCTTTTTTGTGGCTTTAAAAATTCAGCATCTGTGGGGTGGGGGTGTTCCTATGGCCATTGGGATTTTGTTGCTTTTTATGTGTTTGGGATTTTATATCCTCTATCGACAGCTGATGAAATCTGGGCTTTGATTTTTATTTTTGAAATTTTTTATATTTTCTTACGATAATTCTTATGTAATAACAGGAGTTTTTTTATGTATTATAAAGTGGTATCGGGAGGGGCTTTTAGATCTTTAACATCTAGTCCTGGGGTTCCTGTGGCCCCAGATGATTTTGTTAAGCTTGCTTTGCCAGGGCTTCATAAGGTAGCGTCGTTTGGGGGTTGGCTTTCACCTTTAGAAGCTGCGCTTTTTAGTCTTACCCCTTCAGGTCCTTTTGTGTCTGGGTCTGCCCCTTATTTATTGGGGTGTCCTTCTTCTACGCCTCTTAGTCCCGGTAGTGAGGATCAGGTGTCCTATAAGGATGGGATTAAGCGACGACGTGGGATCGGTCCTTCTGAGACGGCTTCTGTTTCACCTCCGCCTCTTCATCAGACTTTGTTTGATACCATGAAGGAGATTGTTACTACTCAACACTCGTGTTTTTCTGTGGGGCCTATTAAGAAACTTATTTTAGAGAATTTAAGTCCTGGAGAAACTTTTGTGGGATACCATGGCACAACCCGTGAAAATGCAGAGCGTGTTATGCGAGATGGCTTGCAGGCGTCGCCTCTCTATATAGGTTCTTCTTTGGATGAATGTTGGGGATATGCAGGTAAGGATGGTCTTGTTTTAGTAATTGTAAAACGTGCAGAATCACCAGCGCCAGAACTTACACGTGATGAGCGTTTTTGGACCCAATTTTTAGAAGGTCCAAACGGATTAGGTCGCGTTTATGCTAAGTTTATGGTTCCAGTTCACCCGTCTGTAGGGCCTAAAGTTCAGGCTTCTAATGTTTGGGCTGTTAGCAATTTTGATAATTAGAGGTTTTTTACACTTTCTTTTATCCACTGCAGATAGCTTTTAGACATGCAAGGAATAATCGTCGCGTGGATTTCGGGGATATCGTAGTTATGCAGGGTCTGAAGTTCGGCTTCTATGTCTTGGTAAAGGTAGTCTAGGGTTTTGAAGGTGAGTTGGTATTCATCTTCGTTTTTAACTTGATTGTTCCAATGATATAGGCTGGTGACAGGTATAATTTGAACACAGGCGGCCAGCTTTTTGTTCAGAAAATGAGTGGCTAACTTTTCTGCATCTTCATAGGTTGCCGTTGTTGTTGTGACTAAAATGGGAATGGGTTCTTCTGTTTTTGCTTGCATAAATTCTAGAATACCTGGGGTTATTTTTTGCATGAATTCTTTATCCACTGGGTGGGTGAGATGATTTTGAATGTCATGAATATCAACCCAAATGGCGCTGGGGTTTTCAGGATCTGTGGGGCAGAGCTGGGTTTCAGGCGTTACAAAGAGATAAATATGCATGGTTTTGAGTTCGCTGGTGTCGTCGCTGCCGTCTTTGGCGATTTTATAGCGGGTAAAAGAGCCTAGTTTTTGAATGAGTGTCAGTTGTGTGAGCCCTGTTTCTTCTTGAATTTCACGTTTGGCGGCTTCTAGCTCGTCTTCTCCGGGCTCAATATGTCCTTTCGGTAAGGACCATATGTCATGCAATTGTTCGACAACGGCGACTTTATGGTTTGGTCCAATAACAACGCCACCGGCGCTTTGTGTGTTGAGGGTCATTTTTGTATTCCTTTTTAATCGGTTACCGCACCTAATGAGGCGGAGCTAACCAATTTGGCATATTTTGCCAGGACGCCTCGTGTGTATTTTGGCGCTGGCTTTGTCCAGTTTTTAAGTCTTTTTTGGATCTCTTCATCCGAGAGTTGGACATTCACTTCATGGGTTTTCGCATTAATGCTGATACTGTCGCCATCTTGTAAAATGGCAAGAGGCCCCCCTTCATAGGCTTCGGGTGTAATATGGCCGACGACAAAGCCATGGGTGCCGCCTGAAAAACGACCATCTGTAATAAGTGCCACGTCTTTACCCAATCCCTTTCCCATAACGGCTGAGGTAGGCGATAACATTTCTCGCATGCCAGGACCGCCTTTTGGACCTTCGTATCGAATGACAATGACATCTCCCTTTTGAATGGTGCCATCTAGGATTTTTTCAAGTGCCTTTTCTTCAGAATCGTAGACTTTGGCTTTGCCTGAAAACTCGAGGCCTTCTTTTCCGGAGATTTTTGCCACGCTGCCTTCTGGTGCAATATTGCCTCTGCAAATGACTAAATGGCCATTGGGTTTAATGGGATCGCTTAGGGGACGAATGATATCCTGACCTTCAGGATAATCGGGGAAAGCCGCTAAATTTTCAGCTAGCGTTTTTCCGGTTACGGTGAGACAGTCGCCATGGAGAAGACCTGCATCTAAAAGTCGTTTCATGAGGGGCAAAATGCCGCCAATTTCAACCAGTCTCGCCATGGTGTATTTGCCGCTGGGTTTTAAATCGGCTAGAACCGGTGTTTTTTCGCCAATGCGCGTGAAATCATCAATGGTAAGATCGATGTTTGCCGCATGTGCCATGGCTAGCATATGAAGGACGGCATTGGTAGATCCGCCGAGTGCAGTTAATACGGTAATGGCGTTTTCAAAGGATTTTTTGGTTAAAATATCCAGGGGTTTAATATCCTTTTCAAGGAGTTTTAAAACGGTTTTTCCGGCTCTAACGCAATCGTCTTTTTTATCTTTGGAGACAGCCGCTTGTGCTGAACTATTGGGGAGACTTAATCCCAGTGCTTCAATGGCGGATGCCATGGTGTTTGCGGTGTACATGCCGCCACAGGAGCCTGGTCCTGGGATGGCACAGCTTTCAATGTCTTCGAGTTCTTGGTCGCTGATTTCATTCGCAGCTTTTTTGCCTACCGCTTCAAAAACAGAGACAACGTCGACATCTTTTCCATTATGGCATCCTGGTAAAATGGTACCGCCATATACAAAGATAGAAGGGCGATTGAGCCTACACATGGCGATAACACAGGCTGGCATGTTTTTATCGCAGCCGCCAATAGCCACAAAGCCATCGAGGCCTTCGCAGCCCACAACGGTTTCAATGGAGTCGGCAATAACTTCTCGGGATACGAGAGAGTATTTCATGCCTTCTGTTCCCATAGAAATGCCATCAGAAATGGTAATGGTGTTGAAAATAATGCCTTTTCCGCCATTGGCATTGACGCCAGATTCGGCATCTCGGGCAAGGCCATCAATATGCATGTTACAGGGGGTAACCATACTCCACGTGGAAGCGATACCAATTTGAGGTTTTTTAAAGTCTTCGGTTTCAAAGCCGACGGCTCTGAGCATCGCTCGGGATGGGGCTCTATCGTACCCGTCTACTACTTCTGAAGAATATTTGCGATTGTTCATTCGGACACCTCGTTTTTTTCTAGGAGACTATTATGGGACTGTTGTGAAATGCCTATTTTGCTCATCTGCTGTGTTATCCTCGTCCTCAAGTCCTCATTTATACCCTATAAACTCCGGGCTTTCGAACTCGGAATGCCTTGCAGCTCATCCAAACGTAGGCCTTTCTCAACAGTCCCATTATCGGTTTCTCCTGCGTATTTGTCTAGTGGAACTGTGAAATGCCTATTTGGGTCATCTGCTGTGTTATCCTCGCCCTCAAGTCCTCATTTATTACATATAAGGTCTTTCGGGCTTGGAATGCCTTGCAGTTGATCCAAACATAGGCATTTCGCAATAATTTCCTAGTCTTAGGTGCTTTTGAGGGTTTTTTGTTATACTGTTTTTTATGACGGTGAACGCAGTTCTTTCGCATGTCTTTTTTTGTCTTTTAATTTTCTTCGGACTTGTGGGGTTCGGGGGCATTTTACTGTGCCGATTCTGTAGATGGATTTCTTTGCGGCATTTGGGAGTGAGATCGTATTCAATGTCTTTAACCTTGCAGCATTCGGATGCCGTGGAAAAAATCGCCTTTTGGCTGGAGGCCTTTGATTTGACTCTGTCTAAAAAAATTCTGACACGGGATGAGGTTTTACATTTGGAATTGAATTATGAGGCGTCTTTTGTGGTGCATCATGTGTTTTTAAAGCGAATTTTATCTTTAGATGGCGTGGGCCATATTACGGTGATATAGGGATTATGATGACGTCACTTCCTGTTCTGGGTATTACGATTGGCGATCCGGGGGGCATAGGCTCTGAGGTTATTTTTAAGGCGCTTAAAGGGCATCTAGATTTGCCTTTTATTCCTTTGATTTTGGGATCGGAGTCGGTTTTAACTCATCCTGAGATTCAGTCTTTATGCCAGGATTTGCCTTTGCAGTCGTATGAGTCGTCTATGCCTCTTCAAAAAGGTGTGATTTATCATGCAGATGTTTATGATTTACCTGTATTTACAATTGGAAGTCCCAGTGTTGAAAATGGTAGGGCTGCGGTAGCCTATTTAAAGGCTGCCTATGGATTTATTCAGTCGGGCGTGATTCAGGCCATGGTGACAGGACCTATTTGCAAAGAAACATTTTTACTTGCAGGCCTTAAGGTAACTGGACATACGACGTTTTTGGCCGAATTGTCGGGTGTTTCTGAAGTGAGTATGGCTTTTTACACGCCGAAACTCAAGACGCTTTTGGCGACTGTTCATATTCCTTTTTCTCAGGTTCCCGAGGCCTTAACAGAGACGTGCTTACGTCGGGCCTTTAAGCATAGTGTTTTGTTTTGTCAGTCATTGGGCATAGCGTCGCCGCGCATTGCGGTTGCTGGTCTTAATCCCCATGCTTCTGAAAATGGCATGTTTGGTTCGGATGAAGCGCGTATTCGCCCGATTATTGACGCATTTAACCCTCAAGTCGGTGAGATATCCGGTCCTTATGCCCCTGATACCCTCTATTATAGGGCATATCACGGCGAGTTTGATTGTGTGGTGTCCTTGTATCATGATCAGGGGCTCATTCCTGTTAAACTTATTGCCTTTGATACGGCGGTGAATGTGACCGTAGGATTGCCTTTTATTCGAACCTCTCCAGATCATGGCACCGCTTTTGATATCGCTTACCAAAATAAGGCGAGGCCGGATTCGATGATGGCGGCCATGGATTTGGCGGCTCAATTGGCGGTGCGTGTTTAGATGGGACATAGGCTGGGCCAGGTTTTTTTAAAAGATGCGAATATTTGTCGCAAAATTATCGAGGCAGCGGCACTTTCTGATGCCGATTTTGTTTTGGAAATTGGATGTGGGGCAGGGGATTTAACGGTTTTTTTACAGGAAAAAACAAAGCAAATGTCTGTTGTGGAATTGGATCCTGTTTGTATTGAAAAAACCAAGGACCGTTTGCCAGATGCCTCTATTCAATTTTTTCATCAGGATGTTTTGGACTTTGATTTTGGTCTTGTTCCTTCGCCTATGACAGTTGTTGCGAATATTCCGTATTATATTTCGGCTAAAATCATTAAGCGTTTGATTGACCATCGGTCTCAGATTAAACGGGCTATTATTATGGTTCAAAAAGAATTTGCGGATAAGCTGGTTGCGCCTCCTGGAGATCCTTTATATACCTCTTTGAGTGTCTATACGTCTTTTTTTTATGAGGTTCGTTTTTTATTTAAGGTGTCTAAAACCTGTTTTTTGCCCGTTCCTAAAGTGGATTCGGCGGTTATTGAACTTGTTCCTAAAGTGGAGGTTCCTTCTTTTGAAGATGAGTCTTTTTTTAATATGGTGCGTTCGGTGTTTTGGGGGCGACGAAAACCCCTGGCGAGTGCCCTTTCTAAAACGCCCTATTTGAAATTGGATCCGGCATTTAAAGACACCCCTTTTGTGCGTGAACATGGCAAAAGACGCGGAGAAATGCTTTCTTTGGCGGAGTTTTTGGTCTTGTACCAAGATATAGCTAAGTTTATTTTTGTTTAATTTTTTTCATTTTTAATATAATATTTATATATTATGATTAATTTTAAACGTGTTTCTCTTTCTTATGTAAAACCTGAAGATAGTGCCTGGTTCATTTTTAAACTTGTGTCACTTTCTTATGGAACCGTTGAAGATAAGGCTGTTTTTATTGCAGAGGTGTTGAAAAAACAGAGGCAATCTATTTTATCCTTGGGATTTGATTCTTGTGTGTTTAGGGCAGATAGCCGGCGGGACTTTTATTTTGATTCGCCGACCTCTCGTTGCATGTCTGCTAAGGATTGGGGGGATCTGTGGGATTTTTATGGTGCCAAGGGTGAGCGCTTTTCTTTATTTGAATCAGGGGATACCTTGTGTCGTTTTGTTTTAGCTTTGAATAAATCGGATATCCAGGTTGAAATTTTGGCGACACAATTTCAAGAGACAGTTTTGGCGATTTTATATCAGTTTGGGTATGAGGTTAAAGCCTTATTTTCTTCGGATATAAATCGCGTAGTTGGGCTTTCACCGGATGTGTTTTCTGTTGTGCCTGATTCCTACTGTCGGTCTGAGATTCATGATCTTTTTCAACCCCATATTAATAGACTTTTAGGTTCTGCTTTTAATGAAAAATCTGTTGGCGACTTTTTTGAAAATTTAGACGCTAAATTGGGTTTAACGGCTGATTTTGATATCTATCTCTCCAAATTATATTTTCTTTTGTATCAGTTTTTAACGGTTGATTTTCCCAAGAATCCGCTGGATATTGAATCTGAATTGAAATTGTGGGATGTTTTTTTAAGCTATGTTAATGCACGCCTTTTTGTAGATTCTGATCCTGTTGATACGGCAGCATTTACTGCTTTGAGTCGTGTGCCGCCTATTGAAATTACGCCTTGTGAGTTGAGTCTTAATGGCTTGGTTCAGTCAATGATATAAGGGCCTTTTAGGTTTCTCTTTTTTTTTCTGGATGGTATACTAATCAACGGTTTTTCACCTTTTAATCAATAAGGAGTATTTTTATGTTTGACCTCACGATGATTCAGTCTGTTTACGCGACTATGGATGAAAAAATTAAAGCGGCGCGTCAGCTTTTAAATCGACCTATGACGCTTACGGAGAAAATTTTATACGCGCATTTAAGTGAATCTTTGCCGAATGCTCCTTTTCAACGTGGGGAGTCCTATGTTTTTTTTAATCCGGATCGTGTGGCCATGCAGGATGCTACAGCTCAAATGGCCTTGTTGCAGTTTATGCAAGCGGGGCAAAGCCGCGTTTCTGTGCCTTCTACTGTTCATTGTGATCATTTGATTCAAGCAGAGTTTGGTGCTACTGAAGATTTAGAAAAAGCACTGGGTACCAATAAAGAGGTCTATGACTTTTTATCTTCGATTTCCAATAAATATGGGATTGGGTTTTGGAAACCGGGTGCCGGAATTATTCATCAGGTGGTGCTTGAAAATTATGCTTTTCCTGGCGGGATGATGATAGGGACGGATTCCCACACCGTGAATGCAGGCGGTTTGGGCATGGTGGCCATTGGTGTTGGGGGTGCTGATGCAGTGGATGTGATGGCGGGTATGCCGTGGGAACTTAAATTTCCGCGTTTAATTGGCGTTAAATTGACGGGGAAACTTTCAGGATGGACCTCTGCGAAAGATGTGATTTTGCATTTAGCGGGGTTACTCACGGTAAAAGGGGGAACCGATGCCATTGTGGAGTATTTTGGGGAAGGGGCTCGGTCTTTATCTTGCACCGGAAAAGGTACGATTTGTAATATGGGTGCTGAAATTGGCGCGACAACGTCTCTTTTTCCCTATGATGCCAAGATGGGGGATTATTTAAGATCTACAGGGCGATCTGAAGTGGCGGATTTGGCCGATCAGCATGCTGTTTCTTTACAAGCAGATCCTGATGTAGAATCGAATCCATCCCTTTACTTTGATCAGATTATTGAAATTAATCTTTCCACTTTAGAACCTTATGTTAATGGGCCCTTTACACCGGATAAAGCTTGGCCTTTGTCTCAGTTTGCGGCAGCGGTTAAGTCTCAAAATTATCCGGCTGTTTTGGAGGTGGGTTTAATTGGATCGTGTACGAATTCGTCTTATGAAGATTTGGATAGAGCCGCGTCTTTGGCGCGCCAAGCGGTTCAGAAAAAGCTCAAATCTAAGGCAGAATTTACGATTACACCGGGTTCGGAGCAGGTGCGATTTACGGTAGAACGAGATGGACAGTTGGCGGACTTTACAACTATGGGAGGCGTTGTGCTTGCCAATGCTTGCGGTCCTTGTATTGGTCAATGGTCCAGACACCGTTCGGCGGGAGATACGCCCAATTCGATTATTACCTCTTTTAATCGTAATTTTGCCAAGCGTAATGATGGTCTTTCCAATACACATTCTTTTGTTGCGTCTCCTGAAATTGTGACGGCTTTTGTGCTTTCAGGCGATTTAACGTTTAATCCCATGACAGATACCCTTATCAATGAAGAGGGCGTGGCGGTTCGTTTGGATCCTCCGGTTGGTCGAGAATTACCAGTGAAAGGATTTTCTGTTGAAGATTCTGGTTATGTAGCACCGCCTGAAGATGGCAGCGCTGTTCAGGTTTTGGTGAGTCCTACATCTGATCGCCTTCAACTTTTGGATAATTTTGCGCCTTGGGATGGTAAGCCGTTAACGGGCTTGCGTTTGTTGATTAAGGCAAAAGGAAAATGTACTACAGATCATATTTCTATGGCAGGATCTTGGCTTAAATATAGAGGTCATTTGGATAATATTTCCAATAATTTGTTGATTGGTGCGGTGAATGCCTTTAATGATAAAACCAATACCGTTAAAAATATGATTACCGGTACTTATGGGGCCGTACCTGATTCTGCCCGTTTGTATCAAAAAGAAGGGATAGGCACTCTTGTGATTGGAGATGAGAATTATGGGGAAGGTTCTTCTCGGGAACATGCCGCGATGGAGCCTCGTCATTTAGGCGTCAAGGCGGTCATTGTGAATTCTTTTGCGCGTATTCATGAAACCAATTTGAAAAAACAAGGGGTTTTGGCCTTTACTTTTTCATCTAAAACAGATTACGATAAGGTCCAAGAAGAGGATTTACTGTCTTTAGAAGGGATTGAAACCCTTGCGCCTGGCTCTTCTGTTGTTTTGGTTGCGACCCATGTTGATGGAACAGTTAGTCGATTGCCCCTTAAACATACGTATAACCAGATTCAAATTGATTGGTTTAAGGCTGGATCTGCTTTAAACCTTATTAAGCAACAGGCTGTTTATCAATAGAATGGAGTTTAATTATGGTTCGTGTTCGTTTTGCACCTTCGCCTACGGGTAATTTACATATTGGGACTTTAAGAACAGCATTGTTTACGTGGCTGTTTGCACGTCATCATCAAGGCGTTTGTGTATTGCGTATTGAGGATACCGATAGGGAACGGTCTAAACCAGAATACGAAACTTCTATTTTTGAAGGTTTGGATTGGATGGGCCTCACTCATGACGAGGGCCCCCTGGTGGGGGGAGACTATGGCCCTTATCGCCAGTCAGAACGGTTGGATCAGGGTATTTATCAAACCTATTTACAAAAGCTTATGGATTTAGGGCTTGTGTATCCTTGTTTTTGTTCGGATGATGATTTGGAAAAAGAACGAGAATTGGCTAAAGATGAATCTAGACCTTATGTGTATTCTCGCCGGTGTAAGCATCTTCCTAAGGATACAGTTGAGGCACTTTTGGAGTCTTCTGAGTCTTTTACTTATCGCTTTGCGATGCCGCTTGCTGGAACAGCGACTTACACGGATTTGATTCGGGGCGACATGTCTTTTGATTTGAGCTTGTTTTCAGATTTTGTGATTATGAAATCGGATGGGATGCCCACTTATAATTTTGCGGTTGTGGTTGATGATATTTTGATGGCGATTACGCATGTGATTCGTGGAGAAGATCATATTTCGAATATGCCCCGTCAATTGGCTTTATTTGATGCTTTGGGGGAGGCTCGCCCTCATTTTGCGCATCTTCCGATGATTTTAGGTCAGGATCGCTCGAAACTTTCTAAACGACATGGGGCTACGAGTGTATCTGAATATCGAGATCAAGGCTTTTTAAGTGATGCTTTTTTTAATTTTTTAACCCTTTTGGGATGGTCTCCAGATTCTGAACAAGAACTTTTTTCACGAGAGACCTTAATTGAGCGGTTTAGTTTGGATAGAGTGTCTAAGTCCAATGCTGTTTTTGATTTGGTCAAGTTAACTTGGATGAATGGTCAATATATTCGGGCTCTTTCTGATGGGGATTTTTTGAATCAAGTGAGGCCCTTTGTTTCGGAGGCATGCCTTTCTGGACTGTCTGTATATTCTCACTCTCAGCAAGATCAAGCCCTTTTGTCTGTTAAAGGCAATTTAGGTGTTTTATCTGATATTAATGGGTTTTTAGGGATTTACACGGATTCAGATGCGATGTATCAGGATAAATTTAAAGCCTTAAGCCTTACGGAAGATCATAAGACTGTGATGCGTCTTTTTGCTCAGGAGGTTGAAGGCCGTTCTCAGCTTTTGAGTGAGGATATTTCGGATATTTTAACAGCCATTGGAACTCAAACACAATTTGGAAAAGGTCACATTTTTAAACCGGTTCGATTGTTGTTAACTGCGGAAGGCTCGGGCCCTCATTTGGGGGATATCGTTTCTGTATTTGGCCTAGAAAAAGTCCTTTATCGTTTGGCTTTTGTGCGATCTCTTTTATAGTTGGGAGGCATTTAGCGGATGTTGAATCTCTTGCTTTCTCGTTCTGAGTTTGCGCATAAAGGAGAGGTGGGGCACGTTGCTGTTCTTGCTGGATCCAATGTGATGCTTGGGGCTTCTGTTTTGACCAGTTTGGCTGTTTTGCGTTCGGGGGCAGGGGCTGTTTCTTTACTTACAGTGCCATTGGGGCAAGGGACTATTAATGTCACTTATCCTGAATTAATGGTTCATGCCATTCCAGATTTAGAGGGATGCTTAGATCCGGCATCCTTGCCTTCTATTTTAAAGGTTCTTAAAGACAGTTATCCGGATGTGGTGGCTATTGGCCCCGGTCTTGGAAATCGAGAGAGTGTTCGTGCGTGTTTGAAAGCTTTGTATCAGGAGCGTTTACTGTTTAATATGCTTAAAGTGATTGATGCGGATGGCTTGATTCCAGCGTTTGATTGGTCGGTTTATCCTGAAAACACCTGTGTTTTAACGCCCCATGTTGGAGAATTTAAGCGTTTGTTTCCAGATTTATCCAAAGGGGCTGATTTTAAAGATGAAGAGTCTCGGCTTCAATTGGCCTTGAACGCAGCAGAACGTACGAGACAGATTGTGATTTTGAAAGGTAAAGGGACTGTTGTTGCGTCTTCAGATGCTTGTTTTGTGAATGATACGGGCAATTCAGGCATGGCCACCGCCGGTTCTGGTGATGTTTTAACTGGACTTATTGCGGGGTTCATTGGGCAAGGATTAAAACCTTATGAGGCGGCTTGTTTGGGCGTTCAAATTCATGGTCAGGCAGGTGATTATGCCTATGATTGGGAAGGTAATGCCTTGATGGCATCGGATTTGTTGGATTGTATTCCAGAGGTTTTGACAGCCCTTTCTTCGGATTCGGAGCTTTCTGATGACCAGTAAGGATTTTGTTACGCATATTCAATTTGCAGTGGATTTGTTTAATGAATATTGTGTTCCTGAACTTGGTTTTTTACCGCTTTCTTTTGAGTCTGTAAAATCTGATATTGAATCGCCGTTTTCTTTTGTGGTTTCTTTAAATAAAATTAAAGGAGAAGGGGTTTTATTTGGGCCTGTTCATGTGGCTTTGCGTCGCTTTATTTTGAATGGATTGCCTTTTGAACAGCGGCAGGCCATCTTAAAAGATAAGTTGCGATATTCGGGTGTTTTTTCTTTGTCTCATGTGGCCTTTCATTCGTCCTTATCTGGAGAGGCGGTTTTAGATGCGATTGAGTCTATTGAAGATATTGGGATGGGACATTCGATTTATAAGGTTTTTATTGAGGGAAAGGCTTGGGTCATTAAAAAACGAGATGTGTCTCATCAGACTTTTTATACAGCGCTTTTGGCCCATATTGGATGGGCTTCTTATGCGTCGTATAGTTTTAAAAATGAGCAGGGCTTTTGGGATATTTCAGATTTTCTAGAGGGGCCTACCGTAGGGCAATGGCTGGAAAGGGGCGTGCCTTTATCGGATGATTTGATTGTGGAACTTGCTCGACATGCCGCGCTTGGTGATGTTTTAGGTCGTGGTGATCGGCATTTTGATAACTATATTTTTAAAGCGGGGAAGTTACTTCCCATTGATGTCTCTTATTTGTTTTGGCGAGATAATGAAGATTGGGTGTCTCGCTATTTGGCAGGGGGGATGGCGGAGTATAGCTGGTTGTTCTTAGATGGTTCCGAAGCGTCTGTTTTGACTCACCGTAAAACCTTGTTTTTTGAGGTGTATTTGGAGACTTTGAAACGTTTAAAATTGAAAGAAAATATTTTAGAAACTTTTATTCGGGGCTATTATGAGCCTTCTTTGGAAACCGATCGTAAGGTGGAGTATCTTGTTTCGAGGTTGGAGTCTATTGAATCTTATGGTGATTTTCAATTGGAACGGTATGAAGATGCTCGTCATGAAATGCACGTTCGCCAGACCTATAAACTTAAATTACAAGCGGCCTTTTTCGAGACGGATACTGTTTTAGACTTGGATCCGCTTCTTAAAATGTATTTTTTTGCGGATTATGGTCGTTTATCGGCGTTTTTTCTTTTAACCGATTTAGACAGACGAGGACTTTTAGCTTTACTTCCCTAATTTATCTTGGGGCACTTCCATCTTAAGGACTTATGCAGATTTCAGGAAGGTGTTTATAAGGGTTTTAGCCAGTGCTAGCAGTTGATCGCTTTGAGTGTCTGAAGGGCTTTCTACGTATAATCGCGCCAGTGGTTCTGTTCCGGAGAGTCGAATTAGCAGCCATTGATTTTCAGGAAATTCGAGCTTTAATCCGTCTTTTTGGTTTAAGGATATGACAGGGAGTGGACTTTCTTTTTGAAGGGTTTCTATTGTGGCTGTTTTAAGATTTTGAACTAAATTTTCTTTTTGATGGGGCTCAAATAGATATTCTTCTTCTTTAAAATAGAGGCGGCCATCTTGTTTTAGACTGTTGGCTTTTAGCTGTGAAATCGGGATGTTTTGTAGTTTACTGATGGCGAGTAAGAGCAAAGGCGGTAAAAATCCACATTTTTCTAAAGTATGAGAGGAAATACTCATGCCTCCGGAACTTTCAACGCCTATTCCAAGGGTGTTTTTGGCCTTGCACGCTTCTAAAAACGGTGCAAAATATTTGAATCCTACAGCGGTTTCCTCTTTTTGAATGCCCAATCGTTTACAGGCGATTTCGATGCGTTTTGAGGATGCGAGTGTTGTGACAATGCCGCTTAATTTTCCAGAGGGGGAGAGTGCGTCTGCGATGATCACAGCGGTTTCTTCTGGAGATAAGAGGGCGCCTGTTTCGTCTAAAATGACATGGCGGTCGCCATCGGGATCATTGGCAATGCCCATGAGGCTTTTATGGGATTTTATGTGTGTTCGTAATGTGTCTAAATTGCTTTCTTTTGTAGGGTTTGGGTCTTGATTGCCAAAATCGGATCGAGGGGTTTCATTTAAAATATGGGCCTTGAATCCCCATTTTTGGGCTATTTTTTGCCAGGTTTCGCCACAAGCACCATGGCGAACATCAATGCAGAGGGTATCTGTTTGAACGTTTAAGGTGTTGATCTTTAAAAGGGTGTTAATGAGTGTGTAGAGGTGTTCTATAAACTCCGAAATGGGGGCGATGATTTGCTCTTGTTTGGGAGGAAGAGTGGGAGAGGGTGGTGGCGTTTTTAAATATGTATTGGCCAGTGTTTCAATTTTTTGTGTCAGTTCACTGGGGGCAGGGGCTCCGTTTTTTGGGTTGAATTTTAATCCATTATAGGCAGGGGGATTGTGGGATGCGGTTAAAATAAATCCGCCGTCATAGCCTTTTTTTGTAATGAGCCATGAAACAATAGGCGTTGGACAATAGCTTTCTGTGATGAACACTTCAATTCCTTGTGTGGTGAGTGTTTCCACTAAGGCATGTGTTAAGGACCCTTCTTTTTTTGGGGGGTCATTTCCCTTTCTGGGGTCATAGCCAATGACAATTTTGGGATGAGGGGTGTTTTCTTTTAAGATCATGCTGACGGCCTGTGCAATGGCGACAACGTGTTCTTTTGTAAATGTTGAGGGATAAATCCCCCTATGTCCGGAAGTTCCAAATTGAATGGCTGTCATGTTAGAAGTTTAGCATGGGCTTATTTTTAGGAGTAGGATTTTTTTATCTTTCTTTTATAATTGTTTAGAGTGACCCTGTTTTTATCGAGGCGTATTCTTTTTTTATGGGAGATTTTAACGTATGACACAAGATGAACCTCTCCAATTTAACGCTAAAGGCTCTGGTCCGGCTGTTGTGTTTTCACATGGGACCCCCACGTATTCAGGGGAGTATGATGCCGTTATTTCTTTTCTTGAGTCGTATTATCGTTGTATACAAATTGATCATTTGGGGTTTGGACATTCTCCTAAACCCTTTAGGGGAGATTATTCTTTAGATGCGCATCAGCGGCGTTTTAGAGCAACGCTGATGAATCATGGGGTGAAGACCTTCCATTTGGTTGTTCATGATTTTGGGGGTGTGATTGCGCTCCCTTTGTTAGAAGATCCTGAATTTGAGATTCTAAGTTTGACGATTTTAAACTCCTGGTATTGGCCGCTTGTTGAAACTCAGCCTGAGCTTCGTATTCAAAAAATTTTATTTTCCACGGGTTTTATGGTGTTTTTGTATCGGTATTTTAATTTTAGTGCGAGGGTTTTGTTGAAAATGGCCTGGGGGAGTTATGCGCCTTTGATAACAGAACGGCATGCGCATTTTATGTCGATGTTTCCTACACGACGAGAACGATCTGGCACGATTGGATTTCTTCATGCGCTTTTTGATTTTGATCATTTGGCTTGGAAAAAGTCCGCGGCTTTGAATGAGTGTCGTATTCCTGTTCAGATTATTTGGGGGAAGGCGGATCCATTTATTTCCATTCAGAATTTAATGCGTTGGATTCAGATTTTTCCTCAGGCGAAAGTGACTGAACTTGAAACTGTGGGGCACTTTGTTGCGGATGAATCGCCGGAGTGTGTTGCTTTTGAATTGAAGGCGTTTTTTTCAGGAATTTCTGTTGGTGCCGAGGACAGGACTTGAACCTGCACGAGGTTGCCCCCACTAGCACCTCAAGCTAGCGTGTATACCAATTTCACCACCTCGGCTTTCGGCTATACTATAAATCTTTGTCCCAAAATGATCAATGGGTGTTTGGGACTGTTGTGAAATGCCTATTTTGATTCTCTACTGTGTGATCTTTGTTCTCATTTTATGATTTGAAAATCATCTTTTATCAGCGTATGATAGGGGTACTATTTTGTTTGTTTTTTTGCAAAATGACTGGAGTGAATGAAAAAATGAAAATTGGAACAAAAGTATTGGATTATGAAAGACCCTATATTGTGGGGGTTATTAATTTAACGCCCGATTCTTTTTCGGATGGGGAGCAGTTTCTTTCTGTGGAGGCAGCGCTTTCTCAGGCGGCTGCTTTTATTCGAGATGGGGTTGATTTTATTGAAATTGGAGGGGAATCTACACGTCCTGGGGCTAAGCCTGTTTCGGCTTCTGAAGAAATGGATCGCATTCGTCCCTTTTTGACGCGATATAGTGATCATGATGTTTGCCCTTTAATTTTGGACACTCGAAAATCAGAAGTAGCGGCTTTTGGACTCCAAAATGGGGTTGCTATGATTAATGATGTGTCTGCTTTTTCCTTTGATCCTCAGATGTTGAAAACGATTGCAGCGGCTAAAGTGCCTGTTGTGATTATGCATTCTCAAGGGGTTCCGGAAACCATGCAAAATGCCCCTGCTTATACAGATGTTGTTGAAGATGTTTTATCCGCTTTAGGGGCTTCTGTTCTTAAAGCGCATGAGATGGGTATTGAAGATATTATTATTGATCCAGGTATTGGGTTTGGAAAATCTTTGCAGCATAATTTGACTTTGATTAATCATTTGGACGAGTTTATGGCCTTGGAGTGTCCCATTATGATTGGCACGTCTCGTAAGTCGTTTATTGGGGAGATTACAGGCGATCCTGTGAATGATCGTTTAGAAGGGACCATTGTATCGTCTATGCTTGCGGTTATGAATGGGGTTAATTTTGTTCGTGTTCATGATGTTAAATCCATTAAAAAATCCATTCAAGTGTTACAAGCTATTGTGCAGGGCTAATGCATGCCCCTTGTTTTTGTTGGATTGGGCGCTAATTTAGGGGATAGAGAGGGGACGATCCGTCAGGCCTTGTCTCAATTGTCGGCCCATCCTGACATTCATACCCTTCAGGTCTCTCGATTGATCGAAACACATCCCCAAGGGGTGAGTGCTGCGCAACCGCTCTATTTGAATGGTGTCTGTTCTTTTACAACATCGCTTTCTGCCCAATCTCTCATGACTCTATTTCAGGATATTGAACAGTTTTTTGGGCGACGATCTAAAGGGGATGGCGCGCCTAGATCCTTGGATTTGGATCTTTTATTTTATGGAAATTCTATTATTTCTGAACCTGGTTTGCAAGTGCCTCATCCGCATATACAGGATAGGTCTTTTGTGCTTATGCCCTTTATGGATTTAGATCCCAAATTTGAACATCCTGTTTTAAAGGTATCCATTCAAGATTTGTTTGCAGCCTCTTCTTCGGGGGCTACTTCAGGATGAAGGACTACATTTTGGACGAATCGGGGCTGTCTCAGTTGGCCCTATTTTTTTCTCAACAGCTTTCAGCTGGCGATGTGTTGTGTTTAAAGGGGGATTTAGGGGCTGGTAAGACCCGATTTTCTTGTTTTTTGGCCGAACATTTGGGCTTTGAGTTTGGAAAATCCCCTACGTTTACGCTTATTAATCGTTATCCCACGCGTGTGCCCATGTTGCATTTGGATTTATATCGTGTGGCTTCTGAACTTGAACTTCAACACTTGGATTTGGATCTTTTTTTTGAGTCTAAATCTCATCTCATGGTGATTGAATGGTTTGAACGACTGGGTGCCTATTTGCCTGAAACGTACTTGCTCATTGAATTGGATCTTGTTTCGGATACGCATCGGCATGTGTCTATTTCAGGCGTTGGGTCTTTTTCTGGGGGTGTTTTAGAGGCGCTTCCAGACCGATTCTAAACTTTTTTTGATGTTGACTTTCCAGATCTTTGGTTCAAATGATACAATTTCTTTTGGATGCATTGGGGAGTTCAAATTAAAAAAGGACACTTTATACCATGAAACGCTATTTTCTTTTTTTTGTCTGTTTGTTGAGTACATCGTTTTCTGTTCCTCTTTTGGCCATTGATCTTAATGATGTTGTGCGCCAAGTTGGGAATGATTTTAATTTTATTCATAAAACCGCAGGGGAGCTCTTAAAAGTAGCACCTCCTATTGTGCCGGTACTTCCTGTCGGTGTATCTGTTGGGCATTCTCGTGGGTATGGGCCTGTTTTGGAACCGCCCATTATTCTACCTGTTGCTGAGCCTACTTATTATGAGGGGCGTCGTAGGCATCGCTATTATCGGGATTATAGGCCGCATCCCCCTGTGGTTGTTTCGGTTCATTCTTATTCGGGATCCCGCAATAGATCTGCTTATTTTGAGTCTCGTCGTCGCTTTCGTTCTGCTCCAGGATATTCCTATTCAGCGGTTTATATGGATATTTCTTCGGATTATTTTTACGAAGATCATTATGTAATGGCTCAATATATGACGGATTCAGAACGCTTTAGTATGCTTTTAGATACCATTGAAACGCGTTCTCGGGATAACCAATTTTTCTCTACGGTGCAGATTCGGCAGATTTTGGATTCTTTTGTGGGGGATTATGCCCTGTTGTTTGCCCAGTATGCGTATAAATCCTGTCGCGATTCTGAAAATTATTATCGGGTCGTGGATGCGCTTTATTATGAAAAAGATCGACGTGCCCTTCAGGATTATATTCGAAAAGAAGGTTCAATTTTGGTGGATTTGGGCCCGTCTGAGAGAGGGCGGTTTTTATCTCAGCGCGATCATCGGGACTTGGGCTTGGAGTTATTGGTGATTTCTGATTCGGAATTTGAGGGCATTATTTCTGTGCTTATGAATTCTTTTCCAAGACGAAATCCTCGTTTTGAAAAAACGCAACAGATTCTTCAAGATATGACTCTTAAACGTCAGGGACTTTCTAAAGAACAATTGACACGCTTGGTGCAGGTTCAGTTGTCGGATAAAGCTAAGTATCGCATTGCTTTGTCTGGATATTATTTATTGAGATATCCCGAGGATTTTGAATTTATTCCCACACTTATCAATTCATCGGAATATAGGCAACGCTTGAGATTGTTTTCAGATCGATAATAAAAAGGAGTTTTTACGGTGAGATATTCCAGGTTTTGTTTGAGTTTACTTATTTTAATCATGGTGGCTTTACCTGCTCATGCTATTGATTTGAATGAGCTTGTTAAAAAAGTGGGTCAGGATGTGGATGCCCTTTTGAAAAAGGGAACCCCTCCAACCCCTCCTGGATTGCCACCGCTTCCAACACCACCCGTTCCTGTTCCGCCACCGCCAGCCCCGCCTGTTGTTGTACCTGTTCCGCCACCGCCAGCTCCGCCTGTTGTTGTACCTGTTACGCCACCGCCTCGCCCGCCTGTTGTTGTACCTGTGCCTGTTCCGCCACCTGCGGGTATTCATCGACCTAGACCTGATAGAGATGGTACTCGTTATCGAGATCCTATTCGTATTCCTTCTGAACGTTATCGGGATAGCGATTGGGGCGGGTATGGAGACATTTCTTCCGATTATTTTATGGATTCTAGATCTCGTATTGTATCGGACTCAAATCGATTTGATCGTCTTTTGGATGTTATTGAGTCGCGTTCACGCTATGATCAGTTTTTCTCCACCTATCAAATTCAAGACATCGTGAGAACCTTTAGAGGGGATTATGCCTTTTTATTTGCTCAATATGCCTATAAATCCTGTAGAGATCCGGAAAATTATTATCGTGTTGTGGATTCTTTATATACCCCTCAGGATAGACGTTTACTGCAAGAGTACCTTAGAAAGGAAGGTCCTATTTTGCTTGAGTATGGCCCTTCTGAGCGCGGGCGCTTTTTGTCTGATCGTGATCAACGGGATTTATCACGAGAGATGTCGGTTGTTTCAGATCGAGAGTTTAGTGAAATGATGGCTTCTTTAACTCGTTTTGGGTCTGGGCGTCCTTTTTATTATTTTGAAAAAACACAGCGTCTTTTAGACACTATGGCTAGACGACGTCAGGGCTTATCTTTTGCCCAATTGCAAGATTTGGTGGAGATTCAATCTTCTGATCTTTTTAAATATAAGGTGGCTTTGGCAGGGTATTATTTACTTTTATATCCTGAAGAGTTTGAATCGATTCCAGAACGCATTCCGTCTTTTCAATATAGACAGAGATTGAGGGCTTTTTCAGATCGCTGAAAATAAGCGTAGCTTTGCGGGCTTTGCACGACTGTTTTGTGCCAGTTCCGCCTCGCTTGCGGTTATTACTTTTTTATTGATGGCCTTCAGGTGTGTTTTGTGATTGCGAATGAAATTTTTCACGAGCCTATCTTCAATACTATGAAAACTGATAATGGCAACGATGCCGCCTGGTTCTAGATGGGTTAAGAGGTGGTTTAGGGTTTTTTCTAAATGAGGGAGTTCTTGATTGACTTCCATTCTTAGCGCTTGAAAAACTTGAGATAGTGTTTTCATGAGTAGATTTCGTTTATTTTCAAAAAAATAGCTTTTTTTAACGATGGTGATTAAATCTGTTGTGGTTGATAATTGGGCTCTGTTTTTTACAATGTTTTCAACCAACCGTTTGTTTTGGAATAATTCACCATAATGAAAAAAAAGATCTGAAAGGGCATCTTTGCTGTACGTTTTAAGAATTTCGCTTGCGGTCAGAGGGGCATTGGGATCCATGCGCATATCTAAAGGGGCGTCTTGTAAAAAACTAAATCCACGGCTGGGGCTGTCTAACTGTAGGGATGAAAATCCAAGGTCAAAAAGTGCTTTGGATATTTTTTTAATGCCCAAAGATTCCAAGATGGCTGGAAATTCACTGTAATTTTGTTGTGCAAATTGGATATTTGGATGTTTAAGATGTGCTTTGCAATAGGCAATGGCATGAGGATCTTGGTCGATGCCAATGAGTCGTCCTTCAGGGCCTAATTTTTCCAGTATTTTTTGACTGTGGCCACCAAATCCTAAGGTGCCATCGAGTACTTTATCATCGGGTTGTATGTTAAGGCCGTCTAAACAGGCGTCGAGTAAAACAGGGATGTGTGGACTATTCATGATGAATGCCTTCAGGGGCTAGTTTTTGAATCAAGAGCGTTCGGAGCTCTGGCTTGGATTTGGGGGTGATGATAATGGTGCCGATGCGGCAATTTTCAGTGTGTTTTTTATTTTGAAACTGGATATAGTGGTCTTTGTTTGAAAATGGGGACAGACTGATCCATGCATCAGAGGACTGTGGAATTTCGGTTTTGATTAAAATTTCAATGTTCCATTTTCCGGGTTGGTAATCGTCTAAAGCGGCTAAGGGGGCCATGAAATCCCATAATTTAGAGCCGGATTTAAAAAACGCGGTTACATGTCCGTTTAAGAGGTCTAAAATGTGAATGCCGATGGATTTTACTTGATGGGTTTCGCAGGCTATTTCTTTAATGAGGGATTTTAAGAGGGGTTCATCTACGCCTCTATTGGGCAGATATTCGGTCCCGATGGTGAGTTTCTCTGGTAAGCGGTGTTTGGGAATATGGGGCTTTGAGGGCGCATAGAAAATAGGTTTAAAGGGGAGTCCTACAAAATAGACAATAGGGTGTCCATTTTGGATGCAGGCAATATGGACGGCAACGTCTGGACTCCCTTTTATAAAATTAGCGGTTCCATCAATAGGGTCAAGGTACCATACATAATCCCTTGTGTTGATCTGATCTTTTTCGCCTTCTTCTCCAATGATTTTGTGTTCTGGATAATGGGTATGGATCCATAATCGTAGCAGCATTTCGATGCCTTGATCCATTTCGGTTACCACATCATCTGGATTTTCTTTGGTGGTATATCGGATGCCTTTTTGTCCTTTTTTAATGAGTTTGCAGAGTGCAGTTCCAATAATTTGGATGTCTATCTTTAATCGGTTTTCATCGTTTGGGTCTCTTTTTTCTGTCCATGCGGTTAAAAAAGAGGCGCTCACTGGAATAGATAGATGTGGTAAGGTCGCTTTCATGGCGTTGAACGGTGGGGCTTCAAGTTGTGGAAGTTGTAATACACCTGTTCTTGTTGGATCTATCCATGCTTTCATGAGAGTATTTTAGCAGGTTTTCAGGAGATGTGTCTGGTCTTTTTATGTTGAATCTTTTCTTTTATCCTAGTATTCTGAGCCTATGCCTGTCTTTTTTTATGCTTTTTTTTGTCTGGTTTTTTGGATGGCACCGTTGGGAGCGTCCCCTGTTTCTTTGGATGCAGATCGTTTTGAATTTTATGCTAAAGATCAGAAAGTGGTGGCAAAAGGCCGGGTTCAGATCCTTAAGGGAGATATTACCTTAAAAAGTAAGGGCGCGACGTATTTTAAAAAAGAGGATCTTTTGGTTTTGGAACAAGATGTTGTTTTAACGCGAAAAGACATGACGTTAACGTGTTTGAGACTTGTTGCAGATGGTAAACAAAATCTTATCGTTGCGCGTGACCGGGTGACGTATGGTTTGGGGACTATTAAGGGAAATTCGGATCAAGCGGACTATTTTTTATTGCCACAACGGGTTGTTTTATCTGGGACGCCGGTTGTATATCAGGGGGAAAATTTAGTTCGAGGAGATTCTATTGTCGTCGATATTCGGTCTAAAAAAGTTGTGACCAAGGGCCGGTCTAAATTGCTTTTTTCTCCAGATAAATTGTAATTTTTTCATACCCTCTGTACAATACGGGATATGGATACCGAAATTCAAGTTGAAACTACTTTTTTAAGCCCTAAAAATCAGGATATTTTTGATTTAATTATTGTAGGCGCAGGTCCTGCAGGGATGTCTGCAGCGATTTGTGCCGGTCGTGCTAAGCTTAAAACGCTTCTTTTGGATCGTACGATGCCTGGAGGCCAAATGTCTACGGCCTATCGTATTCACAATATGCCGGGGTATCCGGGAGGCATTTTAGGGGTAGATCTGGCGCAGAGAATGGAGTCGCATTTACATGATTTTGGCATTTATTTTCAGTGTGAGTCTGTTGAAGATATTTTGAATCCCCATCAAGAAGTTAAAATTGTTAAAACCGATATGAATAATTTTTATCAGGCTAAGGCTGTTATTTTGGCTCAAGGTTTGGAACCCAAAAAATTGGGGGCTTCTTTTGAACGTCAGTTTTTAGGCCGTGGGATATCGTACTATGCTCAATGTGATGGCGAGTCTTATAGAGGGAAAGATGTCGCGGTAATTGGGGGCGGGAATTGTGCATGTTATGCGGCTGAATATTTGGCTGATTTTGTGAATCGTTTGTATTTGGTTCATGAATCTGATGATATTAAGGCGGTTAAGGATTTGAAACAACGTGTTCTGACAAATCCTCGCATTGATGTGTTGTGGAATACCCGATTGGAAGATGTTTTTGGGGTGGATCGAGTAGAAAAGGTAAAGCTTTTGAATAGTGTGACGCAGCAGCATACTTGGATTGATGTGAAAGCCGTTTTTCTTTATGTCGGACGTATTCCACCTGAGGATATTATCAGTTGTGAATTGGCTGTGGATGAAAAGGGTTTCATCATTACAGATGAAGGCATGCGCACCAGTATTAAAGGTATTTATGCGGCTGGAGATATTCGCTCTAAGCAAATTCGACAAATTGCCACTAGTATTTCAGATGGTATGATTGCGGCTGTGAATGCCGATAGGGATATTTCAAGATGAAAGTGCCTCGTTTAGCGGTTATTCAATTCCCGGGTAGTAATTGTGAGTATGAAACTCTTCGCATGGCGGAAGCGGCTGGATTTGAAACGGCTTTAATGCGGTGGAATTGTGATTTTGATGCTTTGGCTGCTTTTGACGCCTATATTTTACCGGGAGGGTTTTCCTATCAAGATCGTGTGCGCGCGGGTGTGATTGCGTCGCGACTGCCCTTAATGGATGTGCTGGTGGCTGCGGATCAGGCGGGTAAGCCTATTTTAGGGATTTGTAATGGGTGTCAGATTTTAGCAGAGTCCGGATTGGTGCCTAATTTAGGTGGGGGCCTTGACGTGGAAATAGGGCTTGCTAAAAATACTCAAAATGAAAAACCTCATGGCTTTATGTGTGATTGGGTTACGGTGTCCTTTCAGCATCCCGAGAAAGGGGTATTTACACGGCATTTTACGACATCGGATTATTTGCCTATTCCCATTAATCATGGGGAAGGCAATTTTCGGCTGTCTGCAACTGTAGCGGCGTCTTTGTCCGATTTGGCTATGATTCGGTATTGTACGCCAGAGGGACAGGTCTTAGAGACGTCTCCTACCAATCCCAATGGGACCTCTCATAATATTGCCGGTCTTTATAATCGAAAGGGCAATGTTTTGGCTTTAATGCCTCATCCTGAACGGGCCTTTTTTTTAAGGCAGGTTCCTCTTCATATTGGGGGTGTTTGGGCGGATCAAAAGCGTCTTGCTTTACAGAATCCAGATTATGATTTAGATGCTTTGGGTATTTGGAGTGCTTTGATGACCTCTTGCTATGATTCTATTATGGAGGGCGTTTTGGCATGATTTCCTTGTGGGTTTTTCCTAAAACCTTGGATTTGCATTGTGTTTCTGCTCAAGAGGCTTTGGTGGATTATATGGGGAAATCCAGTTTGATTCATTTAAGACGATTTAAATTGTGGACGCTTTCTTTTGAGGAGCTTACGCCTGATGAAGAAGTGGCGTATTTGAATACCATGATTCAATCTTCTTTTGTGCTTCTGAATCCCAATAAAGAAGGGTTTTTAATGAATGCACTTTCCAGGCCTTTTATTTCGGGGGATTTATCTTTAATTAAAGTGACGCCTTTGGTTGCGGATCGTTCTTCTGACGTATTGCAGTATTTGAATTCAAGATTTGGGGCTCATTTGACGGGTCTTGAAGAATCTATAGTTTGGGAAATTGGCACGAAGGGGGCTCTGGATATTGTATCTGAGCTTGTGTCTTCTACCTCTCGGCGAGCAGGTGTTTTGGCAAACCCTCTTTTTGAACGTGTAGAAGTCTTAAGTTTGGATGCGTATCATGATTAGGCCGACATTAAGTATTTTTATTGTTAATTATAATGGTGCGGCTTTTATTGAGACCTGTATCGATTCTGTTTTAAAAAGTCGTTTTGACGGGATTTTAGATATTATTGTGGTTGATAATGCTTCAACCGATGACTCTCTTTCTGTGTTGCGTCAATATGAGGGACAAATTCGGGTGATTGCCAGTCCAGATAATTTGGGCTTTTCTCGGGGTAATAATTTGGCCAGTACCGTGGCGCGTGGGGATACTTACTTTTTACTTAATAATGACACGATTTTGCCTGAAGATACGATACAAACCTTATATGATTTTCTTTTAGAAACACCTGATGCGGGTGCGATTACACCTAAATTGTTAAATGATGATGGGTCTTTGCAAATTCCTGGGAGTATCTTTAATTATTTTCATTTTAGATCTGAAGTGCCTGTTCGGGTGTCTTTTATTGCGGGAACAGCGGTGATGTTGCCACAGCATGCCTGGCAAACCATTGGAGGCTTGGATCCCAATCTCTTTTTTTATAATGAAGATATTGATATGTGTAAGATGCTTTTAAAAAATGGATTTTCTCTTTACTATGTGCCCACTGCAGAATTAACCCATTTTGGGGGCCTTTCTACCCGGAGTCGTAAAGTGGGCTCCTTGATTGAAGGCTATAGAGGGGGCTTGTATATTTGTTACAAGCATTATGGCTTTATTATTTATACTTTATATCGGATTGTGCTTTTGGTGGATTTGGTGCCGCGTCTTCTTTTTTATTTGATTCTTTCTACCATCTTTAAAACCAAACGTCCGTATCTTAAGGCGTATTTTAAAATTATGATGATTAGTTTTACACATCGTATTTTTTTGGAGCCCTCGAGATGACACGTTTTTGGATTTTTTGTTTGAGTCTTTTGTTTATGTCTCAGTTTGCTTTTGCTGGGGTTTATAAAGCGGCTCCAGAACTCCAAAAAGATGTTTTTTTGTATCAAAAAGCCTTGAAAGCCAATCCCAACTCTTTGGCAGCGCAGTTTGATCTTGCGATGGCCTATGCGTACACGGGACAAATTAGAATTGGATGGTCGATTTTAAAAAAAATTCCCCCTGATTATGCAGATGATGTGATTCAAAAGTATGAACCTTTGGCGGCGGCCAATCCGAAGGAATGGCGCTATCCCTTTAAGCTTGCTTTTGGTTATTATTTTAAACAGAACAAAGAACGTGCTATTGTGGAATTTCAAAAGGTACTGGCTATTGATCCCAAGCATGTTTGGGCGATGGGATTTATTTCCTTAATTAAAGGAGAAATGGGGGATTTGGATGAGGCGGTTAGTTTGGCTCATAAGGCATTGGCAATAGAGCCAGATGCGGCAGCCTTACATTTTTTATTGGGTGAAGGGTATCGTCGTCAAGGTAAGCCCCTTAAAGCCTTGGGTCAGATTTTGGTTGTGGGACGTTTAGAAGCAGAGGAGCGCTTATTTTATGGCTATGAGGCAGTTAAGGAATAAAGGGCCCCTTTTTTTTGCGGTGGGTGTTTTTTTCTTGCTTGCGGGTCTGGCTGTTTATGTAAAGTGGGTTAAACCTGTTTTTGAACCCATTGTTCCAAAAACAGGGCATGAAATTGATTTTGTCTTTGAAGGGGTGCGTATTTCTCATTTGTATGATGGGAAGCTTGTTTGGGTTTTAAATGCGGCGCATGCTACGGTTGATTATGAGACAGATCGTATTGTTTTGACTCAAACTTCGGGTGATTTTTATGAAGAGAATGAGCGCACCGTTTCTTTTGTGGCAGATTCTTCTTTGTTTCATATTCAGGCTTCTAATCTCCAACTCAAAAATTCAGAGGTGCTCTTTTACCTTGATAATGCTATAGTCACCTTGAATGCACGACAGATCGTCTGGAACTCCACAGCGAAGACTTTATCTGGACGTGGTGACGTTCGGTTGAATTCTAGGGACATGATGATGACAGGGCCTTTATTTGAAGTTTCTTTCCCCATTCAAAAAATGGTATTTCCATACCGATCGTCTCTTCATTTTTATACTCAAGATGGGCGGTAATTTTTATGCGCATTGATCATTATATTGCGTCTCAAAGCATGCATAGTCGCCGAGACATTCTTAAATTTATAGATACAGGACAGATTTCTGTAAATCGTGTGCCCATTTCTTCTATGGCCTTTGAAATGGATCCAGATCGGGATGTGGTTTATATTAAAGATACCTTAATTCCTAATAAATATGGGCTAATTTATTATTTATATCATAAGCCTAAGGGGGTTATTACAACTTTGTCGGATCCTCAGAATAGGCGGTCGCTTTCAGATGAATTGCGTCGTCTTAAATTGCCCCCTGTTGTTTTTCCTGTGGGTCGTTTGGATCGAGATACATCTGGCCTTCTTTTATTAACCAATGATGGCGATGTTGCCCACCAAATTTTACATCCCTCTTTTGAGTTTCCCAAAACCTATTATGCTCAATTGCATCGTCCTTTGGATCCTCGGGATTTGGTAAAACTCAAAAAAGGGGTGTTTTTAGAGGATGGTCCTGCTCGATTTGATAAAATCAGTGGGACTAAAAAACAGGTGTGGGTGACGCTTTCTGAAGGTAGAAATCGCATTGTGCGCCGGCTCTTTTCGGCTTTAGGCTATGATGTTTTATTGCTGCATCGGGTTTCTATTGGAAAATTAGAATTAGGTGATTTGCCTTCGGGTTCTGTGCGATCTCTTTCGCGTAAGCATATTCAAAAATCACTTCTTTTTTAAGCGGACGTAATAGTCTATGGCCCTTTTTAGGGTTGCTGGGCTTACGTTTTTATTTTCGATATGGGGCTTTATATACGGCCATATTTCCTCGGGATTTTTTATAAAATGGTGTTCAAGGAGTGACAAAGGGATGTTTTGGGTATAGCGTTCGGCTAGTTTTAAAAAAAGTGGGAAATTGTATCTTGCTAGTGTGATGAGAATTTGCTTGCTTTCGCAGTCTTTAGGGGTTCTTTTTGAATCAGCATCGGTGGTGTAATGCAGCCAGATGTCATTTACGGACTTTTTGTGCTGTATCATTTCACATAAAAACAGAATGTCGGGCTTTGCTTTTTGCCATAACGCGATCACATGATCTTCTTGAAATTGGATGAGTTTTGCATAATAACATAGTAGTAAGTCTTGGCTTAATTTTGGATATTCTGAGATTGTCTGGCCTAGCATTTGGGTTAACTGGTCTTTCAGTAATTTTTTTATGATACTCTTTTTTGGTTTATCCTTGTATACCCTGTATAGGGTATCTATAAATTTATGCATGATACTGGATTGAGCGAGTTTTGGGTTATCGCTGATTAGAGATGCTGTGGATGTATGTCTTTGGAGTAAGGTTGTCACTATAGAGTCTGTTTTTCCACTGTATTGTCGGAGTACATTTATGGGTACTTTTCCCGATAAAAGTGTGTCTGTGGTGACGGCGGATTCATGCATTTTATAGGTTTTTTGGATATGGTGTCTTCTTATCTCTAAGACTCGAGTTAGACGGTCTTTTGCTGTCCCTGTGGGTAGGGTTTCTTTATATGTTTCTAATCTGTCGAGTTCTTTTATTTCATCTTTAGGTTTTTTTTGGGGGCTTAAATTTAGATGTGGAGAGACTTGTTCTAACCATTTGTGGGGGATATTCTGGTAATGGCTCCAGAATTTGATAGGAAGACTCATGTCTGTTTGGTTTTCTTGGATGATTTTTTCTAAGGTGGTTAGGATGCTTTGTTGGACTTCGGGATATTCCGCTAATAGAGATATGTCGATTGGTTTGGGACGATCTTTTATACTCACGTAAAGCCAATTGGGTTTAAAACATTTTGGATTTTTGGGATTGTGATACTGGATGAGTTGCGTCAAGAGGTAGTTATATCGTGTTTGGGGGGTTGTAAATAAGCTGCCCCATTCTGGGGATATATCGTGTATGGCTTCTATTTCTGAAGGCTGTAAATACTCGCTTACTGCTGCGACTATAAAAGATGGAAGTGATAACAGGTTGGCGTAGAATTGATATGCGATAAGTTTGTGTTGTCGCATGCCTAGGCTCCTAATCTATTATATCGTTGATGCGGATACGTTAATGGTAGCGGCGAGTGGATTCGAACCACTGACTCCACGGGTATGAACCGTGTGCTCTAACCAGCTGAGCTACGCCGCCATCTTGAAACCAGATTTTTACAGTATTAGTCCTGTATTGAACTCTGTGTTATCTTGTCCTTTCTTGGAAGGCGATTTTACCATGATAAGGTGGTTTTGGGAAATTGTTTTTTGTTTTTTGGGGTCTGTTTTTTAATTCAGTGAAAAATTTACTTTGATTGTTTTAACAAAAAATTCAAGGACGATGGCGTAGGATTTTGTTGTTTTTAAAGGATTAAATTCAACATGGGTGTCATTCAAGGGAATGTCTAAAGTGGCGTCGGAGGGGGGTTCTTTTTTAAAGGGGTCAAGGTGATTTTCAAAGTTGCTCATTGGATTTATTCCTTTTTATTTTTTTATCTCGTTTTTAAATATTCCCTTTATTTTTTGATTTAAACCTTTTTATTTAAATGCTTTGTTTTTCTTCAGAAACTCGCTAGAATGAAGGCATGATTTCGTCACAGTCTCTTTATGAGTTGCTTCAGTCTCAAGCCGCGGCATTTCCAGATCAGTCCGCTCTTAATGTTAAACATCATGGCCATTATCTTTCTTTGTCGTATTCGGCGCTTCATTCTCGCATTTTACAATTTGCAGCTGGACTTGCTTCTTTGGGGATTCGAAAAGGCGATAGAGTGGCTATTATGTCCTTTAATAGACCTGAATGGGTGATTGCAGATATGGCGATCCTTTTTTTGGGGGCTGTTGTTGTGCCGCTTTATCCCACTTTGGGATCGTCTGAAATTCAACATATTTTGAATGATTCAGGGGCTGTTTGCCTTGTTTTTGAAACGGAAACGCATTTACATCAGGTTCTTCAAAGCATGGCTTTTTGTCCGGCATTAAGCCATTTGGTGTCTATGGTGGATTCCGATTTATGCCCACCGTCTTGTGTTTATTTTGATCGTCTTTTTCTGGATTCTTCGGACCTTCAGCCGGAGAGGGTGTCTCGAGATGATTTGGCCAGTATTGTTTATACTTCTGGGACTACAGGTCTTTCCAAGGGCGTGATGTTGTCTCATGGTAATATTTTGTCGAATGTGTCGTCTATTTTGAAGGCGGTGTCTATTTCTTCAGCGGATTCTGTTTTGTCTTTTTTACCACTTTCTCATGTCTTTGAGCGTGTGGTTGGGTATTATACGATTCTTGCTGCGGGAGGGACAATTTACTATGCGGAATCTATTGCCACTGTGAATACGGATTTACTACTTGTTCGCCCTACAATTGTTGTGAGTGTTCCTCGCTTGTATGAAAAAATTCATGCGCGAATTTTTGCCTCTTTATCTGGTGTTAAACGGGTTATTTTTAATTGGGCGCTTTCTATTGGGTTGAAGTATAGTCCGCTTTTGTCAACGAATCGTTCCTTCTTATCTGCTTTTCTTTTATGTGTCGCAGATCGATTGGTCTTTAAGACCATCCGTGCGAAAACAGGGGGTCGCTTACGGTTTTTTGTTTCGGGGAGTGCGTCCTTGTCTGTAGAGCTTTCTCGATTTTTTGCGGCACTCGGACTGTTAATCATAGAAGGGTATGGTCAGACCGAGTCGTCACCTGTTATTACCTGTAACACGCCTGATGTTTATCAGTTTGGAACGGTGGGTAAGCCTCTTCCTGATGTTCAGTGTAAGTTATCTCCTGATGGGGAGTTGTTGGCCAAAGGGCCTAATATTATGAAGGGGTATTATCATTTGCCAGGTAAAACAGCGGAAGCTTTAGACTCGGAGGGATGGCTCCATACTGGAGATGTTGCTGTCATTCAACCGGATGGATTTATTCGTATTGTGGATAGGGTGAAGGATTTAATTGTCTTATCGAATGGAAAGAAAATTTCACCTCAAGTTGTGGAAGCGGCCCTTAAAAAATCACCTTATATTTTTCAGTCTGTTGTGACGGGAGATGGTCGTAATTTTGTGACGGCTTTGATTGTGCCTGATGTTGAACTTTTAGCGGCTCGATTTCCTCAATGGACTGACAAAGGGAGCCTCCTTATGACCTTACCTGACTTAAGGGCGTTTATTTCGTCGGAAATAGATCGGTGCTTATTTGATCTTTCTCCGTATGAAAAAATTAAAAAGTTTGAATTTTTGGCACATCCTTTTACAGAAGAGAATGGTCAACTGACGCCTACTCTAAAGCCCAAGCGAAAGCTGTTATTTCAGACCTATGCGGCACTTATAGAATCGATGTACACCTCAAAGGAGTTATAAATGAAAGAAAGATTGGCAATTGTAGATGGGCTTCGTACCCCTTTTTCGACAGCAGGAAAAACCTTATCTGGATATCAGGCAGATGATTTGGGGGCTTTGCCGATTCGAGAATTGATGTCGCGATCGTCTGTGTCTCTTGAGGATGTGGATGAGGTTATTTTGGGCAATGTGGCACAGCCTGCCCATGCGGCGAATATTGCCAGAGTTTCGGCACTCAAAGCGGGATTTCCAAATAAAACGCCGGCTTATACCGTACATCGAAACTGTGCGTCTGGGATGGAATCGATTTCTACGGCATCTAATAAGATTTTTGCTGGAGAGGCTGATATTATTTTGGCAGGGGGAACGGAATCTATGTCCAATATTCCCTTTTTGTTTAATGATAAAATGAAATCCTTTTTTGAGGCTTTATCTAGAAGTAAAACACTGTTTCAAACGTTAAAAACCATGACATCGTTTCGGCTGTCTCATTTAAAACCTGTTATTGGGGTTGTTCAGGGACTTACGGATCCGGTTTGTGGGCTTATTATGGGCATTACGGCGGAAAATGTAACCAAGGAATTTAAAATTTCACGGGCAGATCAAGATCAATTTGCCCTTAATAGCCATTTGAAAGCAAAGGCGGCTTTGGATGCGGGCGCTTTTTCTGCTGAGTTGATGCCGGTGCCGCTGCCACCGTCTTATGCTCATTTTTTAACTCAGGATGATGCCATTCGCGGCGATCAAACTTTGGCGGCCTTGGCAAAGTTGAAGCCTTATTTTGATCGTAAATTGGGGACGGTAACGGTGGGTAATGCTTGTCCGTTAACAGATGGGGCTGCGGCTGTTTTACTGATGTCGGAGTCTAAGGCTAAATCTTTGGGATTATCGCCTTTAGGGTATCTTCGAGAGTATGCTTATTCGGGTTTAGAGCCAGAGCTTATGGGATTGGGGCCTGTTTATGCGACTCATCTTGCCCTTCAAAAGTCGGGTCTTAAAATGACGGATATTGATTTATTTGAAATTAATGAAGCGTTTGCAGCTCAGGTTTTGGGATGTTTGGCGGCCTTTGAATCGCCTTCTTTTGCTCAGAAAAAGTTAAATCATGGCGAGGCTTTGGGTAAAATCGATATGGAAAAACTCAACATTAATGGGGGTGCGATCGCTTTGGGCCATCCTGTGGGTACAACTGGCACGCGTTTGGTGATTACGCTTTTGCATGCCTTACGTCGTAAGGGCGTACAGCGTGGCCTTGCCACTCTTTGTATTGGAGGGGGGCAAGGTGCCGCGTTTATTTTAGAAACCGAATAATTTGAAGGGGGATTTATGATGACGAATGGTGTGAGTTGTTTGGTGGATTCTAAGGGGATTGCGACTCTTCTTTTTGATACGCCCGATGAGAAAGTGAATACATTGTCTCGTGAAATGATGGCGGGGATTCAGGGGCATTTGGAAACGCTTGCGGCGACGCCGGATTTAAAATGGATTGTGTTGCGCAGTGCTAAGCCAGGTGTTTTTTTTGCGGGGGCGGATATTCGTCAGTTGTCAGAGATTCAAACTTTAGAGGAAAGCGAGACGGTTTCGGCTTTGGGACAGTCTATTTTTACACAATTGGAATCCATGTCTGTTCCGACTATTGCCTTGATTCAAGGTGTTTGTGTTGGTGGGGGATTAGAGCTTGCTTTGGCCTGTAATTTTCGTTTGGCCACGGATCATCCTAAAGTGCAGTTGGGACTTCCTGAAGTTAATTTGGGGATTATTCCGGGGTGGGGTGGGACGCAGCGCTTACCTCGTTTAATTGGTCTTCAAAACAGTTTTTCGTTTATTTTGACTGGGAAATTGGTGGATGCCAAAAAAGCCTTAAAAGTGGGTTTGGTGGACCGCTTGCTTTCGGATGTGTTTGTTGACGATCAGTTGTCTCAATTTATGCATGATGTAGAGACGATCCCTTCCTATAATGATTTATTACCGCATCGTCATATCATGAGTTTGATTACTTTTTTCCTGGAATATAATCCTTTGGGGCGCCTTCTTTTATTTTGGATGGCGCGGCGTCAAATTTTAAGTCAAACGAAGGGGCATTATCCAGCGCCTTTGGCGGCTTTAAAAAGTATGTTAAGAGGATTTCCTAAATCGCTTCAAAAGGGGCTTAAAATTGAGAGACGTTATTTTAGGCCTTTACCTTTAACTCCGGTTTCTAAGTCTTTGGTTTCCCTCTTTTTTGCCCAAGATGCTTTGAAAAAAGATGCCAATCCCTATGCCTTTAAAGCAACAGGGGTTTTGGGGGCGGGATTGATGGGAGGCGGTATTGCTTGGACTTTGAGTCATTCTCGTTTCAAAGTGAGGCTTAAAGATATTTCTTGGGATGCCATTGGAAAGGGGTATGAGGCGGCTTATAAAATTTATCAGGGCTTGGTGAGTCGCCGAAAATTAACAGAGGCTCAAGCGCAGCAGCACTTTTTAATGATTTCTGGGGGGCTTGATTATACAGGGTTTTTGGCTATGGATATTGTGATTGAAGCCATTGTTGAAAATATGGACCTTAAAAAGAAGGTTTTAAAGGAGTTGGAAGCGCATATTCGTCCAGATGCGATTATTGCCAGTAATACCTCTTCTTTGTCTATTTCAGAGATGGGGACCGCTTTAGAGCATCCAGAGCGTTTTGTGGGGATGCATTTTTTCAGTCCTGTGAATCGCATGCCTTTGGTGGAAGTGATTGCGGGCGAACAGACCTCTCAAGCGACGATTGATGCCACTGTGTCTTTAGCGAAACAACTTAAAAAAACGCCTATTGTTGTTAAAAATTGTCCCGGATTTTTGGTGAATCGTATTTTGATTCCTTATGTGAATGAGGCTGTGTACTGTTTGCAAGAGGGATGGGGTGTTGCGGAAATTGATCGTTTGATGGTGTCTTTTGGCATGCCCATTGGACCGCTTGCGCTTGCTGATGAAGTGGGGCTGGATGTTGGCTTTAAAGTGGCCAAAATTTTAGAAGAAGGATATGGCGACCGTATGAAGGTGGCACCTCTTTTTGATGGACTTCATCAGGATAAGACTTTGTTGGGTAAAAAAACAGGCCGAGGATTTTACCTGCATACAGGTAAAAAGAAAGCTGTGAATACAGCGTTGTTACCGGTGTTTAAGTCTTATAATCAAGGGCATGTGGGTAAGAAGTCGGCGGCGGTTATTTTAGACCGATTAACCTTGGTGATGCTGAATGAAGCGGCCAAATGCTTAGAAGAAGGCGTTGTTCAAACTTCAAGTGATCTGGATATGGCGATGATTATGGGGACAGGCTTCCCGCCTTTTAGACAGGGGCTTTGTGCTTACGGAGATGCCTTGGGCATCCCAGAGGTTCTTCGGCGATTAACTGTTTTACAGGGATTTTATGGGGATCGATTTGCACCTGCTGATTTACTTGTGAAGATGGCTAAAGCAGAGACAACATTTTATACAAAGGAGCGGATATGAATTTGAGTTTTCTTACTATGATGAAGGTACCGGTTTATGGCATGATTGGATCGTATTTGGGGATTTTTTTACAGTATCCTCTTTTTTATAGCCTTGGGGCGGTGTTTTTTCTGAGTCTTGTTTTAGGTTATTTTGGAGCCCCTTTACTGCTTTGGTCTTTCTTTATTGTGATTGCGTGTGTTGGCTTTTATGTGCCCTTAAACGTGTGTTTTGTTTTGGGACTTATTTTGGCTGTTTTAAATCTTCCTTTTTTACGGCGTTTGTTGATCAGTGCCCCTGTTATGTGGGCGATGAATGCGCTTAAATTTTTGCCTAAAATCTCTCAAACAGAAAAAACAGCGATTGAAGCTGGTACGGTTTGGATGGATGCGGAATTGTTTTCGGGATATCCAAATTTTAAGCGGATGATGGGCGAAAAATATCCTAAATTATCTAAAGATGAACAGGCCTTTTTAGATGGTCCTTGTGAAGAACTTTGTGCTATGGTGGATGATTGGAGCGTTCATCGTACGCGTAATTTTACAGAAGAGGCCTGGGCATTTATGAAAGCCCATCGTTTTTTTGGCATGATTATTCCGACCCAATATGGGGGACTTGGATTTTCGGCTTTGGGAAATAGTGCGGTTGTGGCTAAGTTAAGTTCGAGATCTTCGCCTTTAGGGATTACGGTTATGGTTCCTAATTCTTTGGGTCCTGCGGAGCTTTTGATCCATTATGGGACTAAAGAACAAAAAAACTATTATTTACCCCGTCTTGCAGATGGTCGGGAAGTTCCGTGTTTTGCCTTGACGGAGCCTGTTGCAGGGTCTGATGCGGGTGCTATTACCTCTCATGGGGTTGTGTTTAAGGGAACAGATGGCACCCCTTGGGTTCGTTTAAATTGGAAAAAACGCTATATTACGCTTGCGGCGGTGTCTACTGTTTTAGGCTTGGCTTTTAAGCTTAAAGATCCTCAAAATATTTTGGGTAAGGGTGTGGATTTAGGGGTGACTTGTATTTTGGTTCCGACTCAAACCACTGGTGTTAAATTGGGTAGACGACATGATCCTTTAGGGACGCCCTTTTTCAATTGTCCTACAGAAGGGGTTAATGTAGAACTTCCTGTTACGGCGATTATTGGGGGTAAAAAAGGGGCCGGACGTGGTTGGAAAATGCTGATGCAGAGTTTGGCGGCGGGACGCGGGATTTCCTTACCTGCAAACTGTTCGGGGGGGGCTAAATTTGTGATGCGTGTGGTGAGTGCCTATGCCACCATTCGGAAGCAATTTGGGACATCTATTGGTAAATTTGAAGGGATTCAAGATCCTTTGGCCGAAATTGTTGGCTTTAATTATTTGATGGAGGCGGGGAGGCGATACACCTGTGGGGGGATAGATTCCGGTGCTAAACCGGCTGTTGTGACAGCTATTGCTAAATATCATTTTACGGAGCTATGGCGTAAAAGTATTAACCATGGGATGGATATTTTAGGTGGAGCTGCCATTTCCTTGGGACCTCGAAATCTCTTGGCGCATTCTTATTTTGCAACGCCTATTGGGATTACGGTTGAGGGGGCTAATATTTTAACGCGAACACTGATTATTTTTGGCCAGGGTGCGATTCGGTGTCATCCTTTTGTATTGAAAGAGATGCAGGCCTTAGAGTCTAAAAATAGCAAGGATTTTGATCGTTCTTTTTTTGGACACATTGGTCATGTTGTGCGCAATAAAACCCGATGGTTTGTGTTGTCCCTCACACGTGCGCGTTTGGTTATTCCGTATAAAGGGGGTGCTACAGGTCGGTATTATCAAAAATTATCGTGGATGTCAGCTCAGTTTGCGTATTTTACAGATTTGGCTTTGGCCACGATGGGCGGTAATTTAAAACGAAAAGAATTGATCACAGGTCGTTTTGGGGATGTTTTATCTTGGATGTATTTGGCTACTGCTATTTTACGTCGTTTTGAATCGGAAGGGCGTCTTAAAGAAGATGAGGCAGTGATGCATTGGTCTATGCAGTATTGTTTCTATCAGATGCAACTTGCTTTTGAGGGGCTGTTTCAGAATATGGGCTTTATTTATCGCCCTATTCTTTTTTTAACGCGTTTGAATGCCGTAGGTCGACGACCGTCGGATGCTTTATCGTTTAAAATTGCGGCTCAATCTCAGATTCCTGGGGCATGGCGTGATCGTCAAACAGCAGGGATTTATGTGCCTAAAGATGCTAAAGAAGCTTTAGGTCGATATGAGAAAGCACTTGAAAAAATTGTGGCGTCTACCCCGGTTTCTAAAAAAATTGTGGATGCGCTTAAACGGGGTAAACTTCGAAAAGCAGCGCCAGAAGTTTTAATTGCGGATGCTCTTAAGATGTCCATTATTACCAAGGCGGAAGCCGCTTTGATTCAAGAAGCAGAAGAGCTAAGACGGGATGCGATTCAGGTGGATGCTTTTACTTTGGCACATTACAAAAAGTTTTCTGTGGTGGGAGATGTTTAAATGATGGGACTGTTTCAAAACGCCTATTTTGGCCATCTGCTGTGTTATCCTCGTCCTTAAGTCCTCATTTATTACAATAAACTCCGGGCTTTCGGACTCGGAGTGCCTTGCAGCTGATCCAAACGTAGGCATTTTGCAAAAGTCCGATGATAAAAAAAGGGGGGGGAAGGATGGTGATCCGGGAGGGATTCGAACCCTCGACCACCTGATTAAAAGTCAGGTGCTCTACCTACTGAGCTACCGGATCAATAGGTCGGCTATATTACCATTATCTTCCATCTTCTTCAATACATTACTCTAAAATTTTCTCTTTGGTTTACTCGGGATTCAAAACTTTGTAAACTGGACGTGTGATAACCTTACATCGTGATATGCTTTTGCCTTTTTTGACCCCTTCTCGCCTTGCTCATACCGATCGTGTTGTGGCGACGCTTTTACCTTTGGCGGCACATTATGGCGTGGACTTGATTCAGGCGGAGCAGGCTGCTCTTTTTCATGACTGTTTAAAAGCGTCTACTCCTGAAACACTGAAGTCTTTGGGGATTTCTATCTCTGATGCAGCCCTGCAGTTATACGCGGATTTTCCGGCTGTTTGGCATGCCCTTGTGGCACCTTCTGTTCTGCCTCAGTTGCTTCATGGGGACATTCATCCTGCTGTTTTAGAGGCCATTATGTATCATACAACTGGTCATGCGAGAATGACGCCTTTAACAGCACTCCTTTATGTGTCGGATTATATTGAACCGGGCCGATTGTTTGAGCCGTGTGCTTTTATTCGATCTTTTGTTTATACGGATCTCAATCGTGCGGTTGGGGTTACGGCGGGTGCGACGCTTTTTTATTTGAAACAGCGTCACATGCGCATTCATCCGCTGTCGGATGAGTGCTTTGAGTTTTATCGGCCTTTTTTAAATTCTGGGGATGAGGAGATGTTTACATAATGCGTTCTTTACGTTACATGGTAAAAGATAGAAAGTTTTGGATCACATTGGGGGGATTTTTGTTTTTTTTGGCTGTTTTTGGCTTTGGGTTGAGTTTTTTTGTGACTCAGCTCTTGTTTCAAACGGTCTTTTTTGAAAAATTGTCGCCTCGGTTGGATAAAAGTGTGAATATTTTGGTTTTTGGCGTGGATGAAGATCCAGGGGCTAAACGATCGGATACTATTATGGTATTTCATGTGAATAAGGCGACTCATCAGGTGTCGATGATTTCTGTTCCAAGAGACAGTTATGTCAGTGTAAAGGGTGTGGGACGCACAAAAATCAATCATTCTTATGCGCATGGGGGAGTGAATTTATTGAAAGAATCGGTTTCTCGTCTTTTAAATATCCCGATTGATTATTATATTGAAATTCATCCTAATGGGATTAAGACGGTCGTGGATTATGTTGGGGGGGTCCCCGTAGATATTCCGTCTCGAATGGTTTATAGAGATAGGGCAGCTCATTTTTTTATGGATCTTCAAAAGGGACCGCATCTTTTATCGGGAGAGGAGTCTCTTCAATATTTACGGTTTAGGCATGATGCCCGGGGTGATTTGGGGCGTATTGCGAGGCAGCAAGTTTTTTTAGAAACCTTAGCCGGTAAAATGCAATCGCATACGTCGTTTTTTAAGCTTCCTTTTATGTTGTTGGATGTGCATGAATTTGTGGAAACCGATATGTCTATTCCCAAATTAATTGCCTTTTCCAGTCAGTTTTCTTCGGCTATTCAAGAAGATACCTTTCAAAAATATATGGTTCCTGGAACCCCTTTAGATCAAAATGGTATTTCCTACTGGAATCCAGATGCTAGGGGTATAAAAAAGATGCTTCAAGCTGTTTTTGCCGGAGAGGCGGCACCCAAATCTAAGCGTTTGGGGCGTCGTTCGCATGCTGTGACTTCGGATCCTTTTGAGGACAGTGGTTTCGAGACTTTTTCTTCTGAAGAAGGTATGGGGGAGGAAGTGTTGGGGGCGGGGGCTGCATTGGGAGAGGAGGGGGCTTCGGCGGAGCTTTTGGGGCTTCAAGATGAGGCTAATTTAGAGCTTTTGAAACAACGTGAAAGAGACGCTACGGAAGCCGCTAAAAAAATGGCGGCTGAAAAACGAGCGGCTGCTAAAAAATTAGCTATGGACCAAGCTTATTCTTCCAAAAAATTGGCGGAAGATGTTCAACAATCGGCGCTTCAAAAATTAGAGGCGGAAAGAAATGCCGCCCGCAAAATGGAGCTGATGCAAAAGTTAGGCTCGTCTAAATCGTCAGAAGAGGTTAAACTACCTGTGGACTCTGGGGGCGTTGAGCTGGACGTGCCGCTTGACGAGGGTGAATAATGTTATTAAAAAGTTGGTGTAGGATACATGAGTAAGAAGAAGGTTGGGCTGGATGATGTTGTTAAAAAATTGGTTGCTTTGTGTGAAGAAAAAAAAGCCTTTCATATTATTGGGTATGCCTTAGAAAACAATCCCTTAACGGATTATGTTTTGGTTATTTCGGTTTTAAATACCATTCACAGTCAATCGTTGTGTACGGCATTTGATAAAGATTTTGGCGCATATTTAGCGACATTATACTCTGATGATTTTTATGACAACGTTCGTATTTCTGGAGATTCAGACAGTGGGTGGCAAATTGCGGACTTTAATTCGATTGTGGTTCATTTGGTCAGTGAAGAGTTGCGTCATTTTTATGAGTTGGATAAGTTGTTTGAATCTAGAGGGACGTCGTTTCACTTTTAAGATTAAGCTTCCAAATAGGGCGTGATGAGGGCTTCCAATAGCCTACGGGATTGTGCGTATAAGGGGGGCATGGCCTCACCATGGGCATTGTAAAATCCTCCCTGAGTGATGAAAATGAGGTTTAATTCTGGGATAATAAAACATTTTTGACCGCCAATTCCCTGGGCCATTAAACAGCTTACGGGTTTTCCTTTATGACGGGCGATTTCTGTTTCAAAGTGCCACCAATAGTGACTATAGCCTTCGAACATGACCAATTTGGCGTCGGGCCGTATTTTATCGGGTTCGGTTTTAAAATGAATGCCATCTTCTTGAATACGGTGCATCCACGGATCTCCCTCTTTTATTTTTTGAAGGGTGTATTGTCCTATTTTGGCTAGATCTATGGCTGAAAGGGAAAGTCCCCCGGAGCAACAGAAAAAAGGCGTTGTGTCTTGAGACCAAAATTTAGCGGTAGGTTCTGTAAGGCGGCATTTTTGAAAGAGTGTTTCTTCTGCAAAGGATATTGTGGGATGGCCGGTGAGGCATTCGATGACCTTGCCTAAAAGATTAGAATCGCCATCTGAATAAGAATATTTGCCTGGATAGATGATTTCTCCCAGCAGGGGGTGTATCCAAGGAGGTAGGGGGGACTCGTAAATGTTAGGGATAGGTTCGTAGACAATTCCAGACGACATATTAAGAATCTGAGCGACTGTGATTCGGCTTAAATTTTCCTGTATTTTGGTTTTTTGTACGGGGGATAAATCATAGGAAGCATAATCGGCTTCTACAATATACTGGTTTAATGGTTTGTCTAAGAGGCTAGGGGCTCCTTTTTCTTTTAAGGCCTCTCTTAACATAAGACTGGCAATACTTTTGGTGATGGATTGAAGACGGTGTGGACGCTCGGGACTATTTTCGGACCATACATAAGTGGTGTAATCTGCCATACTCTGATCGGCGTTTCCAGGTCTATCTATACCAGGACTTGCATGTAAAATAACAGGGACTAAGGTGTCTTCTTGCATTCGGAATAAATAGGCGCCATGTAAGAAGGCAAACTGTTCGGAATAGGTTTCAATTTCTTTTAAAGTGAATAAAGATATCAGCGGATCTTGATGGGGGGCTAGTTTTAGCCGTTGATCTTCATTTGCCGCTTGTAAAAATCTTTCTTTGATGGCGTCTATACGAGTTGAATGGCCAGACAGGAGTGCTTCCATCTTAAGCTGAGCTTGAGTATCTTGAAGGGATAAGCGTCTATAGAAAGTATCTTGTACCGAGATTTTCTTATAACTATACATACTTCTGTCTTTATACCCATGATTTTGGAACGTATTCAGGATTTTTTAGCAGATAAAAGATAGGTTAGAAGGGGCTTATTTTACTTTCTTTTTATTCCAATAGGGGGCGAATGCAATCATTTTGGAAAAGAGCCAGGCAATCATCTTATTGTTTCCGGCTTTGACCATGCCCGTATAGGCGCGTTTTTGGAATTCTTTTAGGGTCATTCCTTTTGCGAGTAATTTGCCATGGGAGAAGCAGTTGCTGCAATATATTTTGGATCCACTTTTTCTTGGATCTTTGGCCAGGGGCATCATGCAACATTCACAATTTTTTGATTTCATATGTTTTTTTATTTTGTGTCACTTTGGTGGAGTCAAGGGGGATCGAACCCCTGACCTTTTGGCTGCCAGCCAAACGCTCTCCCAGCTGAGCTATGACCCCATTCCAGGATCCTTAGTTTATCTGTTTTTCTGGGCTTTATCAATGGGACTGTTGAGAAATGCCTATTTTGGCCATCTGCTGTGTTATCCTCGTCCTCAAGCCCTCATTTATTATCTATAAGGTCTTTTGAACGGGGGGGGGACTTGCATCTGATCCAAACGTAGGCATTTCACCATAGGCCCTATTACCAAAGATTACGCCCTCTTGTATACTAACTTTATGCGTTTATCCCAGTCTACTATTCGCCAGGTTCGTGATTATGAGGACATTGTTGGCTTTATTGGCAGCTATGTCGGCCTTAAACGCCGGGGTCGTAACTATATTGGACTGTGTCCGTTTCATTCTGAACGAACACCCTCTTTTACGGTTAGTCCGGATAAAAAGATTTTTCATTGCTTTGGATGTCACCATTCTGGCGACTTAATTGAGTTTGTGCGTTTGATTGATAATCTGACCTTTTCAGAGTCCGTTGCGCATATTGCAGAACGCATTGGGATTACGGTGGAATATGATGAACATTCGCGTACGTATTCGCCTCAAGAGGATCATCTTAAAGATGAATTACGCTCTATTTTGTTGTTATCTCTGTCGAAGTTTCATGATGCCCTTTTGCAAGATGAGACGGCTTTAGGCTATTTGACGGGTAGAGGATTGACGCTTGAAACCATTTCCCGTTTTCATTTGGGATTTTCGCCTTTGTCTTTTTCTTTGGTTGATTTTATTCTTGAAAATGGGTTTTCAAAAGAAACACTTTTAAAATCGGGCTTGGTTTATGAACAAGATACAGGACATTTGGCCAATCGATTTAGGTCTCGCATTGTCTTTCCTATTATGGATCATTTGGGGCATGCTATTGGTCTTGCAGGACGTGTGTGGCAATCAGATCAAATGGGTGCTAAATATGTGAACTCGGAAGAGAATCTTATTTTTAACAAACGAAAGATTTTATATGGGCTTCATTTGGCAAAGCGTGCCATTCGGGATAAGGAGTCTATTATCTTAGTGGAAGGCTACATGGATGTGATGATGTTGCATCAATATGGCTTTACAAACGCAGTTGCCTGTATGGGGACGGCGCTTACAACAGAGCAAATTGCGGTTTTGAAGCGTTTTACCGGAACAGTGTATCTTGCGATGGATCAAGATGAGGCCGGTCAGCAGTCTATGGAGCGCAGTTTACAGCTTTTTCTTTCCAGTGGTCTGACCGTTTATGTGGTGTCTTTAGATCAGAAAGATCCGGCTGATTTTTTAGCCCTTTATGGGGCAGAACCCTTTCAAGATCGCCTAAAAGCGGCAGAGGCTATGGTGATGTTTATGTACCGCCGTTTGAAGCCTCGTTACGATCTTTCTAAGATTGAACAGGTATCATCACTTTTAACGGAATTAGAGCCTTTTTTAACTCGGTTAACGGATACTATGGTGAGGGTTCATTATATCCAATATTTGGCGTTAGACTTGCATTTAAGTGAAGAAATGCTTATAGCCAAACTGTCAAAAACGCCGTATAATGCCTCTCAACGGTTATATAAGACTCCTGAAATTAAACATTCAAAACGCGAGCTCGCAGAGCTTTACATTTTGTATGTAGCCTCACAAGATTTGAGGTTTCGGCAGTTGTTTTTTGATTCGATCAAAAATTACCGGTTTAGTCGGACAGGTTTAGATGACTTGTGGCAATATTTACAAGGATCTATTCAGATTGGGCCAGAGTTGATGGAAGCCCTTTTGGAGCATCCTTTAAAACGAGAATTATCAGAGGTTATGGTTTATAGTGAACATCATCACTTTAGCTTGCCGATTAAAGAGGAATGGCGGGATTATTTATCGGTGATTGAGAAACTAGATGCCGATGACCAGGTTACGAAAATAAAGCTTAAATTAAAAGAAATAGAAGAAGGTGGGGATCCAGAGGAGATAGCACAATTATTGCGGAAGTTACAGGATTTTAAGGCGATGCAGTCTTAAGTATAAAAGGAGGGCTATAGATGGAAGTGGAGCAGTTAGAATTAGAATATACATCAGATGTGGCAACATTGGTGGTGGATCATGATAAATCGGATTCAGATTCTGCAGATATTATTTTAGATGCAGATGTGGATGATTTGGATCTTACATTGTCTGCTTCTCGGTTTACACAGCTTTTAGAGACCTCAGAGGATTCTATTTCTGAAGATGCTGTTAAAATGTATCTTAAGGAAATTGGTAAAGTGAAACTTTTAACAAAAGGTGATGAGTTCTCACTGTCTAAAAATATGTCTGAAGGCGATGAATTGTCTAAGGAAATGCTCATCGTTTCAAATTTACGCTTGGTGGTTAGTATTGCTAAAAAATATACAGGACGTGGTATTTTATTCTTGGATTTGATTCAAGAAGGTAATATTGGCTTGATTCGTGCTGTTGAAAAATTTGATTATTCTAAAGGGTTTAAATTTAGTACGTATGCAACTTGGTGGATTCGTCAGGCGATTACGCGTGCCATTGCCGATCAATCTCGAACGATTCGTGTACCGGTTCATATGGTTGAAACCATTAATAAAATTCGGAAAGTTTCGCGTCAGTTGATGCAGGAATTATCGCGTAAACCGACGGATGAAGAGTTGGCAGAGGAAGCTAAATTGTCCTTGAGTAAAATTAAGGAAATTGTGCGTATTTCTCAGGTGCCTTTGTCTTTAGAGATGCCTGTGGGTGATGATGTGGGCTTTTTAGGAGATTTCGTAGAGGATGTGCGCCAGGATGCGCCTGAGCGTGGCATGCTTCGAGATTCTTTAAAGCATACCTTAAAAGGGGTTCTGGATGAGCTGACAGAACGGGAGTCGAATGTGCTTCGCTTGCGTTTTGGATTGGAAGATGGCGTGCCTAAAACCTTAGAAGAGGTGGGCAAGCTTTACAATGTGACACGTGAGCGCATTCGTCAAATTGAGGCTAAGGCCCTTGAAAAATTGCGACATCCCAATCGTTCTAAAAAATTGAAAGAGTTTTTATAGATTGAATGAAGTGTTGAGTAGGGGGGGGGGATGATGAATCAAGAATTTGTGGAATCTAAAAATTTAAAGGCAAAAATCTATACTATTCGTGGATTAACTGTGATGTTAGATAGAGATTTGGCAGCTTTGTATCATGGGACTGTTGCAAAACGCCTATTTTGTCCATCTGCTGTGTTATCCTCGTTCTCAAGTCCTCATTTATCACATATAAATTCCGGGCTTTTGGACTGGGAATGGCCTTGTAGCTGATCCAAATGTAGGCATTTCGCAACAGTCCCATTATGTGAATACAAAAGCCTTGAATCAAGCGGTTAAACGAAATAAAAGTCGATTTCCGAGCGATTTTATGTTTCAACTTACTGGTTCTGAGGTTATTAGTTTGCGGTCACAATTTGTGACCGCAACGATATCTCCTAAGTCTAGGCCCCTTCCTTATGTATTTACTGAAGGCTCATATTATGATTAAACGGCCTGAAGAGGAGTTTAATAAGGGGGAAAAAAATACTGTAATAGTGGTGGGCCCACTAGGACTTGAACCTAGGACCAATCGGTTATGAGCCGAGTGCTCTAACCAACTGAGCTATGGGCCCCTTTTTTTATGAAAGAGACTCAAATAGTACCTCAAATGGTGGACTTTGAAAAGAGGGGGTGCTACTCTGTTTGCGGGGCGGAATACGCAATCGCGGTAATTTTTTATCGAGGAAAGTCCGGACTCCATAGGACAGGATGCCTCCTAACGGGAGGGCGGCGTTGCAGCCGACGGCCAGTGCAACAGAAAATACACCGCCAATGGCCCTTCGGGGATCAGGTAAGGTTGAAATCGTGTGGTAAGAGCACACGCATGCTGTTAGTAATAGCAGCTGTGGTAAACCCCATCCGGAGCAAGCCCAAATAGGAGACGAGAAGCGGTCCGTTTCATTTGAAGTTTCGGGTTGGGTGCTTGAGCCCTTTGGTGACAAAGGGCCTAGATAGATGATTGCGACCCCTTTTGGGGTACAGAATCCGGCTTATAGTTCCGTCCCTTTTTTTTGTAAAACCATCCAGCCGACATTGTTTCTGTAGGTGTTGTCTAATTCAGATATAGGACCGCTGTGAAGTGTTTTTTCATATACTACCTTTACGTCTAGTTTTGGGTTTTCAGATAACCATTTTTTTAGGATAAAAAATTCAAATAAGGTATGGGTTGACATTTGTAATAGGCCTTGTGGGTTTAGGGGATTCTTACCCTTCTATTCAGAGAACAGATCGTAGTTGGCAAAAATAGAGTCTATCGCATCATGAAAGACAGAAATCTTCCGGTTCATAAAAATATGAAGCTCAGAGCTATTTTCTTGTCTTAACCGGGGGCATTACAGCGTATCACCCCCTTTTAAGTTAATAGGGAGTCCCACGTATACTTTGGCGATCTGATAGTTGTCAATCAGCTGTTTGATTTTACCTAAGGCCTCTTTCCCTGCCGGAACATAGGGCTGTGGCTGAGCGGTCATACCTAAAGTATCTGAAATTACGCCCCCAATACGCTTTTCTCCCACATCTAAGACCAAAAATCGTGGCTTTACCATCATTTTAAAGTCTTAATCTTTAAATTTGATTTATTTTTTGATATAATATACATAATATATTAATAAATTATTTATATTATTTAAAATTTCTATATTATTCTTTTTTTTTAATTTAAACATATCGAATATCGAATAAGTGAAATAGATTTTATCTACAACAATGAGGTGCCTTTAATGTTAAAAAAAATTATATCTGGATTATTATTATCTCGTAGCTCTGAATCTATTCTTGATTACGCTAAACGTAATGGGCTTGAAAATTTAAGCAATTTTACTGAGGCAACATTAACAACACTTCAAAAATTTGTTTTAGACTCTCCAGCTCTTTCGAAGAACTACTTATGCGGAACGCCTGAGTCGGACTCTTTTTGTATCGTGGCAGATGAAATTCCTGCAGAAGGTTTTTTTATTGCTTTAAATCTACACGCAACTGAGCCCTCTTTTTGTACGCTTATCTCTGACTTTGCGTCTTTTTTACAACATGAGGATGAGGGGGCACTCCCTAGCACCCAGCCCAAGTGTTCATTAGTGATGCTAAGTACCTTCAGCAAGCTTTTCCCCTTAAATAAAAATAGTAGGGTATTGGATTTTTTAAATACATGTCACTATGTTGAAGCTATTGAATCCGATGCACAGGAGAAGACCCGAACTACCGAAAGGTTATGTTTAGGTATGGAAATCAATGCATTTATCGATTGGTATATGGCCTTTTATCCAGGTGCCCCAAAAATTACAGTTTTTGATGATAAGGAGATGATTTTACCTGTCTTTATGGGATTGCGTGAAGATGGAAAATTGATTTCTACAGTGTTCGAATGTATTTCCTTTATGAATGAAAATCAACTTAACTTTGACGCAAAAGGGAATGCTTCTTTTGTAACAGGAGGCTCTTCTATTTTTAATAGAATTCCGTTTAAGTGCAATAAACTGGCGGCTTTAAAGCAAGTAATCCAAATACCATATAGCTTTATTCACATATCTGAGGCACTTAAAGCAGATGCAGAAGTCGCAGCTGAAGCTATAATACGAGAGCCCGATATTTTTGATTATATATCAAGAGACCTTCAACTCAATAGACCCTTTGTACTTGCCACAGTGTCTGTATCTGGGCGGGCACTTATCTTTGCAAAGGCCTTTCAAAATGACAAAGAAGTCGTTCTCGCCGCCGTGCGTAACAATAAAGAAGCTATAAGCTCTGCATCCCATGACATTCTAGGAGATTCCCCCTTTATGCTGTCTCTAATACAAGAGCACGGGTTAGAAATTCTTACTCAAGACCAAGATTGCCCTCTTAGGGCAAATAAAGCGTTCATGCTTCAAGTGCTTAACATAGATTCAGATGCGCCTAGATATGCATCTGCCACCCTGAGAAAAGATAAAGAATTTATGACTGCGGCAATACTCAAGTATTCTTATAATTTCCGCCATGTATATGGTTCGCTTACAAGAGATAAAGACCTCGTACGTGAAGCCATGAAGGTCGATCCGTCTCTAATAATTTACGCACACCCTGATATTAAACAAGATCCCGAATTTTTTGAGCCTGCAATAGACCGATTCCCAGAGATCATTTTTGAGCGTATCTTTATTGATAACCTCGATATTGTTATTGCCGGAATGCGTAAAAATGGACTATTGCTTCAATACCTCCCGGAGACGTATCAAGATAATATAGACGTTGTACGTGCCGCTGTGCAGCAAAATCCAGAAGCGATTATATATGCGTCACCTAGACTTCAAGCCATGGCAGAATCCCTTAAAATTAAGCCAGCGAAAAGTATAAAATAGGTGGTAAAAGACCTATGGAAAAAGGAGCTGGGAATGAAAAAGAGCCTAGATAGATGATTGCGATCCTTTTTGGGGTACAGAATCCGGCTTATCGTTCCGTCCCTTTTTTTTGTAAAACCATCCAGCCGACATTGTTTCTGTAGGTGTTGTCTAATTCAGATATAGGACCGCTGTGAAGTGTTTTTTCATATACTACCTTTACGTCTAGTTTTGGGTTTTCAGATAACCATTTTTTTAGGATAAAAAATTCAAATAAGGTATGGGTTGACATTTGTAATAGGCCTTGTGGGTTTAGGGCATCGATGCAATTTTTGATGATCTTAAAAACAGATTCACTTCTATTATATATTGTTTCAATATGGGGCATTATCAATATAAATTTTCGTGCTAAATCATTAAATCCCATTATTCCAAAATCAGGTCCTGAATAGTTGATAAAGTCATATTTTTTTTGTAGGGGATGTGTTAAATCTTGTACCTTAAATGTGTAGTTAAATTTGTCTTTTAATGCTATAACTTCTCTTACATTGGTTACGTATGGTCTTTTTATATCGATACCAATTATGGTGCTTATCTTAGGATATATGTGTATTAGTCCGATTAATTCAGGACCTGTTCCTTCACAGGCGATGAGCATCATTTGGGGATCTCTTATATTGAGTGCTTCTTTTATTGTGTAGGCTTGATAAAAAAAACGATAGCTATTTGTATGCATTTCTGTCGGGTTTTGAAAACAATTGTTATAAATTTTGGCATTTTTTTTGAATCCATCGAATGCCGTTATATAGGTTAAAGCCCCTAACTGTTCTTTTATGCTTATTATTTTTTTCATTTTATATTACTTCCTTTTATTATTTGATATTTTGTTTATGTTTATTAACAATAGGGGCATTTTATTTTTTGTGGCCCTAAATGCGGGATAGCGTTTTTTTAATAGAAAGAACTTTTTGTAAAACGATCCAACCAACATGGTTACTTTGTGTATTGTCTGTGGGATTTATTTCTCCGCTTTTGAGTTGTTTTTGATAGCGTATAGAGACATTTAATTCTTTTTGTTCACTCAGCCATTTTTGAATGAAAAACCACTCGTACAGTGTATGGGGTGATATTTGTAATAGGCCTTGTGGGTTTAGGGCATCGATGCAATTTCTGATGATTTTAAAAATAGAGCTAAAATGATCGTGTGCTTTTTCAATCTGGTTTATCATTAATATCAATTGTATCTTTTCAGGATAGACTTCCATTATCTTAAAATCAGGTCCTGAATACTTGATCAAATCATAGGTCTGTTTGAGTGGGCGTGTTAAATCTTTTTGTTCAAATGTGTATTTGGATACAATATATTTTTTTAATATGGCTGAGGGTGGCGTTTCTATATCCATAATTTTTTGCTTTTTGGGTATATGTATAGTCTATGTGTTTGTGATAAACCTTGGCAATCTTTTGAAATCTTTCGAGTGCGTCTAGGTAATTTAAAGTGCCTGAAATCTCTCTTTCACTTATTTTTTTTATAATTATTATTTATTATATATTACATTTTTTGTTTGTATATATCAATATAATAATTTTTATTTTTTAAATAAACTTAAGTTTATTTAAAAAAATGAATTTATTTTTTGAATACAGGCTTCTTTTGTGAGTTTGTAGTCTTTGGCTAAATCGGCGGCATTGCCACTTTTTCCAAAGGTGTCTACTGTGAGACAAATGCCGTTTTTCCCGATGTATTTATGCCACCCAAAACTGCTTTGCGCTTCAATGACGGCGTAGGCACAGGTGTTGGGCATAAGCTCTTTTTGATAGGTGCTGCTTTGGGATTCAAAGAGTTCCCAGGATGGGAATGAGATGACGCGCACACTTTTGCCTGCGGTTTCAAGGTCTTTGGCGACTTCTAGGGCTAACGAAACTTCGGATCCTGTTGCGAGGAGTATTAAATCGAGGCCTTCTGTGCTTTCTTTGCGAATGATATAAGCGCCTTTTTTTGTGTCTTCAAAGGAGACATTGGGAAGTTCCGGAAGACCCTGTCTGGATAAAATCAGTGCGGTAGGGCCTTCATTTTGAAGCGCAATGGACCAGGCGGCTTTGACTTCGGTGCTGTCGGCGGGTCGAATGACGGTAAGTCCAGGAATGGATCTTAAGCTTGCTAAATGTTCCACGGGTTGATGCGTAGGGCCATCTTCACCGAGAAAAATACTGTCATGGGTGAATTGATAGATGACTTTAAGTTTCATCAGCGCGGCAAGCCGAATCGCATTTTTCATGTAGTCTGAAAATGTTAAAAAGGTGCCGCAAAAAGGAATACTATTGCCTTGAAGTCGTAAACCAGAGGCCATTGCGCCCATGGCAAATTCCCGAACGCCGTATTTGATGTTGCGCTGAGAAAAATCTGTTTTGGAAAGGGATCCACTCTTTTTCATATAAGTAGAATCGGAACAGGATAAATCGGCGGAACCCCCTATTACAGCGGGAACATGATCGTGAATGGCTTGAAGTACGGCACTGGATGAGGCACGGGTTGCCAATCCAGGCTTAATTTCAAGCGCTTTTAATGTTGCGTCTAAGGTTTCGGGGATTTGTTGCGTGCTTAGGCTATCCCAAAGTGTTTTGTTTATGCTGTACCAGTCTTTAAAATAGAGATTCCAGGATTGTGTTTGAGTGTGTTGTTCGATGAGGCGTGCTTGGAAATAGGTTTTGACGGCTTCTGGGACAAAGAAGGGGTCTAGGGAAATGCCTAGGGCTTCTTTCGTGCGTTGAATTTCTTCTTTTTCGAGGGGTTTACCGTGGACTTCGCTACTGCCTTCATACGTGGGGGAGCCTTTTCCAATTTTTGTTTTGGCGATAATCAGTTGAGGTGCGCCTTTTTCTGCTTTTGCAGTTCTAAAGGCAGCGTGAATGGCATCTAAATCATGGCCGTCTATGGTTTGAACCTTCCATCCGTAGGCTTCGTATCGTTTTTGAGTATTTTCAGTATGAGTTTCAGATGTGGGGCCATCTAGGCAAATATCGTTGCTGTCATAAATGACAATTAAGTTATCTAAGGCTAGATGTCCAGCCAAGGCACTTGCCTCTGAGGTAATCCCTTCCATGATACACCCATCCCCGACGAGTACGATGGTGTGGTTATCTAAGTTTAATCCTGTTCTGGCCTGCGTTGTTTTTTGACCCAAGGCGATGCCTACTGCTGTGGCTAATCCTTGTCCTAAAGGGCCTGTGGTGGTTTCAACGCCGGGGAGTTCATGGTATTCAGGGTGGCCTGCTGTTGGGGCTCCTAGTTTTCTGAAATTTTTAAGATCTTCTAAGGAGACCTCAAATCCGGATAAATGAAGACAGCTATAAAGTAACATGGAGCCATGCCCTGCTGAGAGGATGAATCGGTCTCTATTGATCCAATTGGGTTCTTTGGGATTATGATTGAGGCCTTTACCATAGAGATACGCGCCTAATTCGGCACAGCCTAAGGGGAGTCCAGGATGACCGCTATTGGCAGCCGCTATAGCGTCTATAGAAAGGGCGCGAATGGTGTTGGCGGTTAATTGGAGTGCGGATTTTTCATTCTGGTTCATTGTAGACTCCTCAATTTTCAAGTACACTTAGCATAATGGGGCTGTTGCAAAACGCCTGTTTTGGTCATCTGCTATGTTATCCTTGTCCTCAAGCCCTCATTTATTACCAATAAACTCCGGGCTTTCGGACTTGGAATGCCTTGCATATGATCCAAACGCAGGCATTTTGCAACAGTCCCATAATCTGCAGGCACTATGATACTGAATTGAGGGAGCTTGTACAATATGCAATGTTTTTTATTAGAAGGGGAATATACCCGCTCGGCCTGGCAGTGGGGGGCTGACGCCTTTCATCGATGGTCTCGCGTGAACCGTTTACAACGCCAGGAAGTGCTGGATTTGATTTTGCCTTCTGGAGAACGGTGGACGGTTAAAATTTTAGATATTTCTCAGCGAGAATTGCGGTATGAAGTTTTGGCTATTTTGCCTTCAGATCAGGCTGCGGAGGGGGCGCAGGTGACTCTTTTTCAATGTCTACCTAAGGGCGATAAAATGGATCTCATTTTAAACCAGTGTACGCAGGCAGGGATTCATGCCATTGTACCGTTGAATAGTTCGCGTACCATTGTGAAATGGGACCTTAAAAAATCTCAAAAACACTATGAACGCTGGCAGGAGATTGTGCTTCAGGCTTCGGAACAATCTCATCGCAATACAGTGCCGGAGGTGTCGCTTCCCTCGGATTTATTGCGCTTAAAGGCGGAAGACCTTCACGACTTTGATTTGAAATTAACAGCTTGGGAATTATGCTATGACCGTTCTTTGAGAGCGGCCTTATCTTCTGTGACGACCCCCTTTCCTCGTATTGCCCTTGTGATTGGTCCTGAAGGCGGGTTATCTGCTGAAGAATGTGCCTTTTTGTCAGGTTTGGGGTTTGTTTCATTTAGTTTAGGGGGCTCTATTTTGCGCACGGAAAGTGCCGGATTTTATGCCCTTTCTCAGATTAATTTTCAGTTTAATCCTGCTTAATTTTTTTTTTATTCTGCTTGATTCTAGTCTGAATAAGGCGTATTCTTGAATTATCTATCTTCTTCGATTGGACTTTTTTTGAGTGTGGAGACAGTTGCTAGAGGGCTCTTTACAATGGGCTTAAAAAGAGTATAATCATCTCCCGAAATGAGGAGACGTTTAAGATGGACATGAATTATAAGGTAGTTTGAATGATAAAAGTGGACCCAAAATATTTAATCTATACGCGTTTAATACCCAAAGTTTTAGGACTTTCTGTTTTTGTATTGTTTTTTATGGTGTTTTTTTTATCTGAATTTATGTATGCCCAGAGTTATGCAGATCAGCGCTTTTTGGATAATTCAGATCAATTTGATCCTAAAGAAGGGGTTCGGACACGCGGTCCTCGAGATGATCAAAGCGAAGTCCGTCAAAATACAGTTAAACCTGAAATAGAAGTGGTTAAGGATACGAAAAAAAACCCGTCCGTGCCTAAGGCCCCCTCTAAAACAGGGAGTGGCTTTTCGGATATTGCCAAAAATTTAAAATCTTCAGGCTCTAAAATGGGCTTTTCCTTTTCAGAAATGGCTAAAACGACGAAAAAACAAGCTTCCAAGCCTGTGGCTAAAGATGAGGATTTTCCTGAAGATCTTCAAAATTATAAAGGCGAAATTAAAACGTCTAAATTTGTTTATCCAGGGAATGACCAGTGATGTTTTTTTAATTAAGAGGGAGAGCGTTTTTGTTTATAGTTCCCTTTTTCTGTATTTTTGGGATCAAAAAGCTGGCGTATGATTTTTTGTTTTCTTTGAGTATCTCGACATCCAACTTCTGCTAATAGGGTATTAACTCTCTGGGATCTTCTTTTTATGCGTTTATTGCTTATTATTTTTTCTCATTTTTAACATAATTCCTTATTTAGCTTCACATTAATCGCTTTAATTTTATACTCTATACGATAAAATGTAAAATAAATTTCAATTTATTATTTTTTAATTTTTAAAATATTTTGTATTTACATTGAGTTTGGATTTAATAGAAGTGCTATTATTGTGGATTTTGAGCGTTCATTTAAAATGAGTTGTTCACTTTTTATGGTAATAAACGTCTATACCAATTTTTTGCTATGATCATTAAATTCCAAGGAATGAGGGCAAGAATCATCATGCTGACCACTTCATTTGGGAAATGACCTAAGGCGAGAACAACACCTAATACAGTGTTTACAATCATGTTGGAGTTGGAGACGGCAATTTTATCGCTTTTATTGTGCCAAAAAATGCTGAAATAACCAATGAGTTGGAAGAATCCAAAGGCTAAAAACAGAATGGCAAGTGGTTTTAATAGGGCTGAAAAATGCGTTAGAATGTATTCTGATTGAAACGAAAAGGTGATGGTCATCATGCTGGTTAGTAAAAGAACGATGGTAAGATTATATATGTTTTGAATAGAATCTGTGATTTTTGAGGGGATTAATTTTCTAATGATAGTGGCTATTACAAAAGGGATGCCTAATATTTTGAGTATATTAAGTCCCAATTCATACACATCAATATCTAATTGTGTGTTGTTTAAGAGTAAAAATAGGGCCGGAATGGTGACAACAGACAATAGGTTGGTGAGTACAATAATGGTTGTGGTTAAGGATGTTTTTCCTTTCATCATATCGGTGAAGGCGCCGGAAGAAACACCTGATGGTAATGCGGCTATCAAGAGTAGGGCGGGGGCCAGTTTAGGTACAAAATAGCCAAAAATATAAAATGTCGCAATGGGGGTGATAATGAGGTTAATAAAGGCAATGTAGAGCATGAAAAAGGGTTGTTTTATATGGGTTATAATGTCCAGAATATCTACTTTTAAAAAGAGAATACCGGCTATGGCCATTACAATGTAAATAATGAGACTTTCAAATCCCATGAAAAACTGGGGAAACAAAAACCCTAAGGTGATTCCAAGTACAAGTAAGATCCAGAAATAACGGTCGATTTGGTTTAAAATTGTAAACCTCCAGCTAACTTTAGTCTTTATATCCCCTAATCCAATTCTAATCATACAAGAAGGTGGGGTGAAAATCAATTCACTCTCTTTTTGGGGAGATGTTTTTATATGAATAAGTCATCCAGTGGCGATTTTCGATATTGAAGGGCTTCTAAAATTTCTGTTTCTGTAATTTTATCGGATTCGTTGATATCTGCAATGCTTCTGGCTACTTTTAAGGTTTTATCATAGGACCTTCCTGTTAAAATGCCTTTATCTATCGCCATATGGAGTACATCGAGTGCGGACTCATTGCAGTGGCAGTATGTTTTTATTTCTTTGGGAGAGAGTTGTCCATTATATATTTTTTCTTGATGGCGATCTTCTTGTTTTTTACGGTGTTTAAGGACTCTTTCTTTGATGTTAGCGTTGGTTTCGAGTGTTTTGCTATTTTCTACAAAATCACTTTTTTTAAGCCTGGGGACTTCGATGATAATATCAAACCGATCCAGCATGGGGCCTGAACATTTTTTGAGGTATTTTTTGACTGTATTGGGGTGACAGGAACACTTTTTTTGGGTGTCGCCTGAATAGCCGCAGGGACAGGGGTTCATGGCTCCGGCGAGTATAAAATCGCAGGGATAGGTAATGCTTAAATTGGCTCTGCTAATGGTAATGGTTTTATTTTCAAGGGGTTGTCGTAATCCTTCTAAGATTGTTTTTGAAAATTCTGGAAACTCATCTAAAAATAAAATTCCATTGTGAGCCATGCTAATTTCGCCAGGGCTGACTTTTTTGCCACCTCCGGACATTCCTGCATAGGAAATACTATGATGAGGTGCTCTAAATGGGGGTGTAAATGATAAATCTAAGGTTTCAAAACTTTGGGTTAAAATGCTGCTTAATTTGTAGGTTTCTATGGCTTCCTCTAAGGAGAGTTCTGGAAAAATATACGCAAAACGTTTGATTAACATGCTTTTTCCTGAGCCGGGAGGACCAATTAATAAAATATTATGTTTCCCGGTTGCGGCAATTTCTAAGGCGCGCTTGGTTGCCAATTGTCCTTTGACGTCACTAAAATCTGGTGCTTTTTTTTCGGTTTTGGACTTTGGAAGGATGACTTTATTGAAGGGGATTTCGCTCCAATCGTTTAATAAATCGGTTAAGTGAGAGAGGGGGATTAATTGGATGTTTTCAATGAGTTGGGCTTCTTTTAAATTTTCTTTGGGTAAGAAGACACGCGAGATTCCTTTTTGTTGCGCCATATGGCAGATGGAAATGATGCCTTTGATGCCTTTAATGTCACCACTTAATGAGAGTTCTCCAATGAATAAATCGGTGTCGTTGGGAGGAAGTTGTTCGGAGGCCTGTAAAATGCCGACTGCTATCGGTAAATCAAAATAAGAGCCTTGTTTGGGGAAATCTGCTGGGGCTAAATTGATGGTGATATTTTTAACAGGGTATTTAAAGTGGCTATTTTTAATGGCAGATTTGATTCGTACTTTGCTTTCTTTGATGACGGTATCTCCTAGCCCTACAATATTTTCTGTGGGTAGGCCCTGTTGAGAATCAATTTCTACTGTAATGGGAATGGCCTCAATTCCAATCAGTGCAGCGCTTCGTATTTTTGCCAGCATTTTCTCCCCTTTTAAATGTAAATTTTTTAGATTTACAAATTATCTTTTTTTTTCTTTGGGGTGTCAAGGGGGGGGGGATTAAGTTTTGTGTTGATGACGTTGTTGTTGTTATTAAATTTGCTTTATTTTTTGCTATTTACATTTGTTTTATTTTTCTTAATTGTGGGTATAAGCGTCTAAGTCTATCTTTACAACTAGATCTAAATCTAAATCTAATCCTTCTGTACATACAAGACGGACTGCTCAAGTTCGCCCACTTGATTTTAAACCAAACCCTATGAATGACATCAAATTGGATGAAGTATCTAGGGCATCTTTAGTTATATCCCCATCCCATTCTGCCAAACTACTCTCTAAGCAAGAAATACAAGAGGCTGCAAATTTAAGGTATATTTTAGGTAAAATTTATTCAGGCGGCATGGTTTCGTTTAGTAAAAAAAGCGACGTTAAATTAATGAAATCCTTGATGGATCGTTTTAGTGTGTCAGAGAAATTGATGATTTTGATTCTTGGACAAAAGTTACCTTCTGAGTTTATAGGTATGATAAATAGTAAAATATCTAAGGAGCTTTCTTCAAGTTCAGATGCTCAACGTGATTTAGCAGAGGCGTTTACAGATCCAGATGCTCAACGTGATTTAGCAGAGGCGATTAGGGAGGGTAAGTTTGGAAATGATCCCGCTACGCTTAAGGCTTTGGCCGAGTATTTACCTCATTTTACAGATCCAGATGCTCAACGTGATTTAGCAGAGGCGATTAGGGAGGGTAAGTTTGGAAATGATCCCGCTACGCTTAAGGCTTTGGCCGAGCATTTACCTGTTTTTACAGATCTAGCAGCTCAACGTCATTTAGCAGAGGCGATTTATGAGGATAAGTTTGGAGAGGATCCAGAAACCCTCAGGGCTTTGGCCAAGCATTTACCTGTTTTTACAGATGTACGTGCTCAACTCTATTTGTCAGATGCGATTTATAAGGGTAAGTTTGGAAATGATCCCGCTACGCTTAAGGCTTTGGCCGAGCATTTACCTGTTTTTACAGATGTACGTGCTCAACTCTATTTGTCAGATGCGATTTATAAGGGTAAGTTTGGAAATGATCCCGCTACGCTTAAGGCTTTGGCCGAGCATTTACCTGTTTTTACAAATCCAGAAGCTCAACGTGATTTAGCACAGGCGATTAGCGCGGGTAAGTTTGGAAATGATTCCGCTACGCTTAAGGCTTTGGCAGAGCATTTACCTGTTTTTACAGATCCAGAAGCTCAATGTTCTTTTTCAGTTGCGATTTATTTGGGTAAGTTTGGAACGTCTGAAGCTACACTCAAGGCTTTGGCAGAGCATTTACCTGTTTTTACAAATATAGCAGCTCAACGTTATTTTTCAGTTGCGA
>CAZIFG010000009.1:42987-66846 GCA_964539135.1 uncultured Rickettsiales bacterium | reverse complement strand
TCTTTATCCTAACTTTTATAGTTTTAATTGGCACATATTTTGGGATCTTTACATGACTAATATAGCATTAAAATAAATAAAAATAAATTAATAAAAATTATTTTGCAAATATAAAGCAATAAAGGATCTCACAAAAAAAAGGTGAGAGTTAGAAAGCGATGGAGGGGATTGAGACAGCAATGGGGTAAAAATATGGCAGGCATAAGGTGATAATGAATTTAAAAATTCAGGGTCCAATATAATAGCAGTATTGCAATGGGAAACATGATTAATGTGATGGTAAAGGGCGGCGCGACAAAAATCTGGAGTATGGCGATCTTGAGGCCGTCTTTTGATGAGTTTTCCGTTATGAATTAAACTCATATAAAAAGAGAGATCATGCTCAGAAAGTGAAGGAGAAGGCGGAGGGGGAAGTGTCGATAGAGGCGATATATTCCCATATGTGTCATAGAGGGTTAAAAGCTCAGATCGCTGATAGGGTGCGGGCAATTGTGTTTTAGGTAGGCCCAATCGAATCAAAACATAGCTTAAAAAATAAAGGGTTGAAAATCGTGTTAAAGAATCTGGAAAATGAGGAGCTAATAAGATACCTCGAGCCAAAGGGGGTGTCATTTGATCTTGAAGATTTTCAACAAGCTGATCGATATAGTGCTTATTCAATTCAAGCCAGCCTGCCGTCAGAAAAAAACGAGAAAGAAGCGCGATAGACTGGAAATGACTGCGGCCACGACAGATCAATCCCACCATTTGTTTAAGATCATGGGTTTCAATCCAATTTGGAAATAGAATACACTGTGGGAAATCTGGATTTTGATAGAGAGGACGTGTGAGGGGATTATTCAAAACACCCACTGCCTCTATAAAGTGAGAAGGGGCAATGATTTGAATCTCTGGATTTTTAAGAGTAGAGACATAAAACACAGCAGAAGGGGCCGAAGTTGAGTGCAGACTGGGAGAGATGTAATGGTAATAAAGATGACACTTTAAACGATAGATAGAGGTACGATAATAAGCATCCAAAGAATCATGATGCGCTACTATCAGGTCTTTAAACTCAGAAAAGAGGTCATGATACGTGGCAGTAGTTTGAAGTAAAGCAGACACGGCCTTTTTAAGATGAGGATGAGTGGTAGCAAATTGAGAAAACGTATTAAAAACATAAAAGTGGGGATCACTTTTAAGTGTAGATAAAAGACTCGAAAAGGTATGGTTTAAAATCAGAGTATCCCGAGAAAGTGAACGGTTCAAAAATAAAGAGGGCGTAATACGTTCCAATGTCTGCCAAAATTCAAGTAAAGACTTTGGGCTAGAATCACATAAAGAAGGGGGTAAAGGCGAAGTGTCTAGTAAAGATAGGCTGGGAGGTAGGGCCTGAGATGAAATAAAACGAGGAAAGTCATCCAAAAGTCCAGATAAAATATCTTCATAACGCTTTAAAAAATGAGGCGCATCAAAAATGGGATGCTTATACAAGCAAAGTTGAAGAAAAAACGGAGGCCGATCTAAGGCACTATGGTCTTGATCATATCTTCGTTTTTTATAAACAGGCTCCAAAGAAATAAAAGGAATAGAAATTAATTTATGCATAAATTCAAAATAATAGGGATGGTTTTAAAAATTTAAGTTTAATATACCTTTAAAGATAAAATAATGAAAGGCATCTTATTTTTTAATCTGCCTTAAAACAAGCCGATGGCCCTTAAAGGTTCCGAGGGCATAAAGCATGTTAGAATCTTGAAACAGACAAACCGCAACGTCTAAATCAGGCAAGCAAAAGCCTGTCTGCAAAGAATCAAAAAGAGGATCCAAAGATGCCATCTCAGAAATAAAAGGGACTTGATTTAAAATCTGAGGCCCTACAAGAAGCCCAGATTGTGTTGCCAAAGAAACTTTATAATCCAACATGAGGGTGTCGATGTGTCGATTCAAAAACACCCCACTTAAAAGTAAGGGGGTTAAAATAACCATAGTAAGGCCCAAAAAAGAAAGGGCCCCTAGGAGTAAAAAACCACGAGAGGAACTCATAAATAAAAAGATAGAGGCATACAGGGTGTGCTAAAAGTAAGGATTAAGCGGTCAGGTAAATAGGTCAGTTCTGAAATTTTAAGGGATTGAGTCAAATATTGTTTGGGGCCAGGCAAAATTTGACGACCCAGGAGGCCCTTGTTTAAGGTGTAGGTTATGGTTTCTTCTGGATGATAAAGAGAAAAAGATACAGGACTTTTAACAATAAAGCCTTGATGAGTTTGAATGTCCTTATAAAGCGTACTATATAAAAAAAGGCGCTCGCTTTCTTCTGTAAAGCGTGTTTGAAAGTCAGTTAAGGTACGAAGGCTTTGAAGGGCTCCGGTAAAAAAAGAAGGGGAAAGAAGAGCGAAAATACAGAGAACAAGAAGCACTTCAAGAAGCGTAAATCCATGCGTAGCAGAAGACCTCATTTAGAGGGGCTCCAGCCAAATAAGGGAAAAAGAGGAGGGGATTTCTAGCGCATAGCGTTTAAATCCAGGCAAATAAGGGCGACCTGTAAGAAGCTCGGAATTGGATTGAGTACGACGCATAGACTCAAAGCGTTCAAGTTTATGGGAATAGCGATGATAGTGGCGGTGCAAGAGCTGAATACCAGAAAGCACCATAGAGAAGCTAAGTATTAAAATGAAGCAAGACAAAAGAAGTTCTAAAAGTAAAAAGCCCTTGGAGGAATCCTGTTTTATATTCATTTAAGATGCACAAGTCCCAAAGTACCCACAGAAAAGCTGAGGGCCTTTAACCTTTTTCCAGATGTAAGGCCCATAGATCCCGCGTGTTGAGTAGCCCCTTCACTTGTAAAGCCAACTTTTCCTTTTCCATTAATAGAAATTTTAAGAGAAGAGGGTAAAAAAAGCATATCTTTAGGGGTTAAATTTTGAGAAATAAGAATCGTATATTCAGACGGCGCTGAAAATTGAATAGACGTTCTGGATCCTGATGCAAGATCCCGATAATAGCGGCATTGAACCCCTAAATGGGTTTGAAAAGCCCTCAAAATAAGAGATTCAGATAGGGATTGAACGGGGAAAATAAAAAGCCCTAGGAGCAATCCTAAAAGACTGAGGGTGATCAAGAGTTCTAAAAGTGTAAATCCATGAGACATGAAAATACACTATCATGAAGGGGCTATATTGTAAACAAAAAAAATTAACAATTTATCGATCTAAGAGTTGTAGAATTTTTTGACGAAAGTAGGTCTCAGATTCAATGCCAGTAAGCTGATCCACGACATGAAAACTCGGGGAGATAAAAAAAGTAGTGGGAACAGCATCGGGAGTGCCAAAAACAGCATAAAAAGAGTCATCCGCCATAACAATGGGGTAGGTAATGGGCGTTCTTTTAAGAAAATCCAAAACATCTTGTGGTGTATCATCTACAGAGACGCCAATAATCACAACCTGATCCGACTGTTCATCATAAAGTTTCATGAAGGACGGAATTTCAGCTTTACAAGGGGGGCACCATGTTGCCCAAAAATTCAAAAGAATAACCTTTCCTTTATAGTCAGAAAGGGCAAAGGGTTTCCCATCAATGGTTTTCCCTTTAAGCGAAAGCAGTTGTGCCTGAGAAATAGACGCTACCCCCGCATGCGTCGCAGTTTCCGTCCTTTGGACAGGCTGAGAGCGCTTAAAAAAATAAACGGTAAGCGCGAAAAAGACTAAAACAAATCCCAATAAAATAAGTTTAGATGTTTGTTTCATAATATAAGGCAGTGTATCAAAAAGTCAGATAAAAAGCGATGGTGGGACTGTTGCGAAATAGGTGTTTCACAACAGCCCCCCCTTTGCGATTTAAAGCCCCAAGGGGTATAATGCCAGCTACCATGGCTATAAAACAGAGCGTTCAAAAACAAGATCCAATGACAGAAAAAAAACAGTCGTGGCAGATGTTTGATCGTATTTCTCATCGGTATGATTTTTTAAATATACTACTTTCGGCGGGCATTGATCGGTATTGGCGTCGACGTTTATTGGGGGAACTGCCCCACGCTAATTCTTTAGACATCATAGATTTAGCAACAGGCACAGGCGATGTTGCCTTTATGTTATACAAGAGCTGTCGAAATCGAATCAAATCTATTATTGGAATCGACATGTCAGAAAATATGCTGGCAGAAGCGCAACGAAAAAAAGCCCAAAAATATGCCCATGCGCCTATAGAATTCATAAAAGGCGATGCCGCAAATTTAAGAAATATTGAAAGTGAAAGTTGCGATGCTGTGACCATTGCGTTTGGGATTCGGAACATTCCGAATGTAGCCGACGCCCTTTCTGAAATGGAGCGTATTTTAAGACCTGGTGGTCGAGCCATTATTTTAGAGTTTTCCATGCCTGGTAATAAATGGATTCAACGCATATATTTATTCTATTTTAGAAAAATTTTACCCAAAATTGGGGCCTTAATCTCTGGAGATGCCAGAGCGTACAAGTATCTTAACGAAACAGTAGAAGACTTTGGATATGGTCAGACATTTTGCGCCTGGATGAGAACGGCTAATTTTGTTCAGGTAATGGTCCATCCGCTAACCTTCGGGATTGCATCCATTTATGTGGGTGAAAAAAAGTGAGTTTATTTGGCCCATTTGAGGCCCTATTGCCCGAGATAAGAACTTGGGCAGAATCCTCCGAATCATCCACAACCCTCATACGTTCATGGCGCATTCAAACTCCAAAGATAGATATTTTTTCTGTATTAAGCAGCTCTAAAATAGATGCCTGGACTCTTGCAAGCGAAACAGATCTACAGGTTGGGATAGATCTTTTAAAGGAATGGCATATAGAATCTTTGGATCATGCAGAGGCAACATGGCAGCATATCAATCATCACCTTTCTGAGGAATACCTTTCTGTATTTGTTTGTACTCAGTTCCCAGAGGGCGCGCTAAACAAAACAACTCAGCGCATTGTAATGCCGCGTCTCATGTATATGGAAATGCCCGAAAACGCAGTCTGGCAATGGAATGTGACGCAAGCGTCAGACGATATAAGTCAAATTCAGGCACTTTTAAAAAAGATAGAAAAGGCTATAGATAAAGAAAAAACTGAAAGTGCTCCTTTACGATTAGAAACCATCACCTATTCCGTATCCGAGGCAGAATGGGCGGATCAAGTGGCGAGAATTCATGCTGAAATAAAAAAAGGCATGCTTCAAAAATGTGTTTTGGCCCGTCAGACAAAAATCGTTTGTTCAAGACCAATGGATATTTTTTTAGATGTTAAAACCGCCTATTTAAAAGGAACGTATTATATCGCGATAAAAGAAGCCGACTGCTCTTTTTTTGCCGTTACCCCGGAGCTTTTATATACCCGAAAACAAAATCAGGTGAAGAGCATGGCCATTGCGGGAACCCGAAAAAGAGGTTTGAGCGAAGGAGAAGATCATCGCTTAGGGGAGGCCTTATGGGACAGCGAAAAAGAGTCTCGGGAGCACGCTCTTGTGACAGAATATGTAGTGGAGGCTTTAAAATCCTGTTGTGATGGGGATACAAAAATAGAAGGGAAAAAAATTTTAAAATTGAATAAGGTTCAACATTTATTGGTGATGATGGAAGGCCAATTAAGGTCAGATGCATCGGATTTAGATCTCATCAAAGCACTACATCCTACGCCCGCAACAGCAGGAAGTCCGCGGGAGGCGTCCTTGGCACTGATTGATGCATTAGAGTCTCAAAAACGAGGGTGCTATGCAGGAGCTATGGGCTGGGTCTCAAAAGAGAAGGCCACGCTTGCAGTCACGATTCGAGGAGGCTATGTCCAAGGGGAGATCTTGACGCTTGTATCGGGTGCGGGAATTGTGGCGCAATCAGAGGCAAGTGAAGAATGGGAAGAGTTAAACCTTAAAGTGAATGCCATTCTCAATCATTTGGAATTCATGCCATGATACGCTACAGAAGTCCAAATGAAAAACAGGCCAAAGGAATCATTCAAATTCTAGCTGAAAGAGGGGTGTCTCATGTGTGTATTGCACCAGGATCCAGATCGACCCCCTTAACCTTAGCCGCAGCGGCTTTACCTACTTTAATAAAAACCGTGTTTTATGATGAACGGTCATTAGGCTTTTATGCCTTAGGTCTTGCAAAAGCAAGTGGAAAGCCAGTCGCCATCATCACGACTTCTGGGACAGCGGTTGCGAATTTGTTTCCAGCGCTCATTGAGGCCTTTTATACGCATGTGCCCTTGATTGCCATTACAGCAGATAGGCCACCAGAACTGCATCATGTAGGCAGCAATCAAACCATTGAGCAAGAACATATATTCGGAACGTATATGAAGACAGCGATTACCTTGAACTGCCCAGAAGACAGTGATCTAGAATCCGATTTAAATCAGGTCAATGCCGCCATTTTAAGACATAAAGGGGGATCTCAAGCCGGGCCTATTCATATTAATTGTGCGTATAGAGAGCCCTTGGTTCCCCCAGATGCCCCTTATCTAGAATGGGATTGGTCGCCACAAAAAGAACCTCAACACACAGAAACAGGATCATGGGATCACGCCTTATTTTCAGGGAAAACAGTGGGCATCATTGCGGGACATTTAACTCCAAAAGAGGCGTCAGCCGTCGAGGCCTTGCAAAAGACCTTATCCTGTCCCATTTGGACAGATATTAATTCTCAACTGCGATTTAAGCCCTTAGAGAAGACGCTTAACAGAGAAAGCCTATCCGCAATGACGAGTTGCGATCTCATCTTACAATTTGGAACACGAGTGATTGATGCTGCGGCCATGATGGCATTAACGAAGCTTAAAAAAGACTGGGTTGTGATTTCAGAATATCCAGAGATCGAAAATCCCTATGGTGGTGTAACCCATCAAATAACAATGGCTATTTCTAAATTTTGCCAAGAAATCGTAGGCCTGCTTAAAAAAAGTGACCTCCAAATACCCACTCGAGAAATGGCATCTCAAGACCCCGTAGCGGCCTTTTTAAGTCAAACACTCCAGAAACTTTCAGGCGAGTTTATGTTGTTTTGTGGTAACAGCAGCCCCATTCGTCAATTGGATCATGGTGTAAAACGAACAGGACAAACGATCCAGATCCATTCCAACCGAGGCGCCAGTGGCATTGATGGCATTATATCCACCGCCATAGGCATGGCGCATGCACAGCCATTACCGGTTTTGTTGGTTTTAGGGGATTTATCTTTTTTACATGATCAGGGGGCCTTAGGAATGATGCGTCATCATCCGGGTAAACTGTGTATTATTGTCATTAATAATGATGGCGGTGGTATTTTTAAAACCTTGCCAGTGGCTAAAGAAAAAGAGGTCTTTGACCCCTATTTTAAGACGCCTCATGGCATTACTTTTGAGGCCATTAGCAGGCAATATGGGTTTGAATACGAGTGCGTCATCTTGAGCGATACAAAGACAGAAAAAAAACTTAAAAAGGAGGTATGGGCGACATCTGCGCAGGTGATAGAAGTAAATGCTACTCAAGCCTAGAAGAATTCGGTACAATACCCCCAAGGGGAAAAGGAATATAATGAAAAGCAAAAAAACAAAAATTATCGCGACATTAGGGCCTGCATCCAGCACGCCAAAAGTTTTAGAAGCCATGATTGCCAATGGTTTGGATATGATTCGCATCAATGCCTCTCATGCCACCAGTGAATCGGAATTAAGCGAAAAAATGAACTTGATTCGAAAGGCAGCCAAAAAAGTAGATCGACCCATTGGCGTCTTTATGGACCTTCAGGGGCCTAAAATTCGAGTCGGCGAATTTAAAAATAAAGAAGAGATTTTAGAAGAGGGCCAATCGTTCATCCTGACAAACGTAAAGTGCGAAGGGACCCATAAAAAAGCCTTTATCAGCTATGAAAATTTAGCAGAAGATGTCAAAATAGGGCATCCCATTTACATTAATGACGGTAAAATTCAGATGGAAGCCGTTTCTATTAAGAATGGAGAGGTGCATTGTATTGTCAAAAAAGGCGGTGTCATTTCAAATCGAAAGGGTGTTAATTTGCCGCAAACCGATCTGTCTATTTCTCCTTTTACGCCCAAAGATCAGCAAGATGCGAAGATAGCGGTTTCTCAAAACGTAGATTATATCGCCCTTTCTTTTGTATCAGATCCTCAAGATGTGTTGAATTTCAGAGCCTTTTTAAAAGAAAATAAGGCAGAAAATATCAAGATAATTTCAAAAATAGAGCGTCAACAGGCCGTGGATCGCTTGAGTGAGATTGTGGCAGTCTCAGACGCCATCATGGTAGCTCGTGGTGATTTAGGCGTTGAAATTGGGGTAGAAAAAGTGCCTCAAGTTCAAAAACAAATCATTCGTTTATGTAATCGGATGATTAAACCTGTAATTGTAGCGACGCAAATGCTAGAGAGTATGATCACCTCAGAAGTGGCAACGCGGGCAGAAGTATCTGACGTCGCCAATGCTATTTATGATCATTGCGACGCCGTCATGTTATCTGGTGAAACAGCAGTGGGCATTAATCCTGTGAATGTGATTCAAACCATGGCGGATATTTGCAGTGCAACAGATGGTCATGTGCATAAGATTCGAGATGAAGACAATATGAGTGGCAGTCATCGATTTGAGATACAAACCACAGCAACCTCTTTTTGTAGAGCTGCAGATCAAGTGGCAGAAGAAAATCAGGCGACGGCCATTATCGCCTTTACCAGTTCGGGTAATACGCCCATGATTGCCTCTAAATTTAATCCAGCCATTCCAATTATTGCCCCAACGGATGACAAAGCCGTCTGGCAGCGCATGACCTTGTATCGCGGGGTTATCCCTATCATGATGCCCAAAAAATTCAAGGAAATCCATCGATGGACGGACATGATTCATTTGGCCTTAAAAGAAGCAGTCGAAATTAAACTGTTGAAAAAAGGGGATACCGTTGTTGTAACCGCAGGCATTCCAATCGGTCAATCCAATGGGATTAATTCCATTCGCATCATCACAGTATAAAGGAGTAAAAAAATGGGAAAACGTATCCACAATTTCAATGCAGGACCCGCCGTATTACCGCTCAGTGTTTTAGAAGAAGCCCAAAGAGATCTGTTGAATTTCAAAGACACAGGCATGTCCGTTATGGAGATGAGCCACAGATCTAAGGAATTTGAGGCCGTTATTCAGGCCGCCAAAGCAGACATGATTGAACTCATGGGGATTCCAGAAACGCACGAAGTTCTTTTTCTACAAGGGGGGGCCAGCTTACAATTTGGGATGATTCCCTTGAATTTAGCTCAGGGAAAACCCGTCGATGTGGTATCCACAGGAACCTGGACGAAAAAGGCCATCAGTGACATTAAAAAACTAACAGAGTGTCGCATTGTAGCCAGCAGTGAATCAAGTAATTTTGACCACATTCCGGCTGTAACACCAGACAAAATAGGCAAAGATGCCGCTTATTTTTACATCACAACCAACAATACCATTGCAGGAACGCAGTGGCATCAGTTTCCCAATACAGGCGAGGTACCTTTGGTTGCCGACATGTCTTCAGATATCATGAGTAGACCCATAGATGTCAGCCAATTTGGGCTGATTTTTGCAGGGGCGCAAAAAAACTTAGGGCCATCAGGTGTGACCGTGGTTATCATTCGAAAAGACCTGATGAATAGAGTCGATGAAAAAGTCCCAACCATGTTGCAGTATAAAATACACGCAGAAAATGACTCTTTATATAATACCCCTCCGACATTTGGGATTTATCTATTGGGATTGGTGTTAAAGTGGATGAAGGCCAATGGCGGATTAAGTGCCATTCAAGCATTAAATGAGAAAAAAGCAAAACTCATTTACGATGTCATTGATAACTCTAGGATCTACAAAACACCGGTTCAAAAAGAGTCCAGATCTTTGATGAACATTGTGTTTCGGGTCAATAATGATGAGGCCTTAGAATCTCAATTTTTAAAGGGCGCCGAAGCTGCAAATTTGGTAGGGTTAAAAGGACATCGTTCTGTAGGAGGGATGCGCGCTTCGGTGTACAATGCCTGTCCTCTAGAAAGTGTAGAGGCGCTTGTGGCCTATATGAAAGCCTTTGAGGCCAAAAGCGTATAGGGAATTGACTAAATAGTCATTGACAGGTAATTTATAAGATAGAAATTGACGTGAAGGAGTCGTATTAAAATGGCAAAATTAGTTTTAAACAATGAAGAAATCGAGATTGAAGATGGCGTAAATATTGTAGATGCAATAGAAGAAGCGGGCGTTCCAATTGGTTGCAGCAATGGCGTATGTGGAACATGCGAAATTGAAGTGTTAAGTGGCATGGAAAATCTATCTGCAAGAAACCAAGAAGAAACAGATTTAGGCATGGAAGGCAATAAAAGACTGGGCTGCCAATGTGTGATTACAGGTGGAACAGTAACCATCACCTATTAATTGCTGTAAAATCGTCTAAAACAAAAGACACAAAAATAAAAAGCCCCTGTTATGGGGCTTTTTTTATGTATCAAGTCAGGTAAAGGAAATCCTATAGATTGAAAAGACGCAAAAAGGGATTAATAAGTTGAAAAGGATTACAAATAAAATCAGATATATGGCGATAAAGACTTACATAGAGGCTAAAAAGAGGTCTAACAAGGTCTCCAAGACGCTGCAAAAGTGTCCGAGGGGGTATCATTTGGTGTATAGTATAATTTGGACTATATGGTCGTGATGAAGGTCTGGATTGAGTACTAGTGCATGTACTTGATTAAAAAGCTCCTGAGGATCAACATTATGAATATTTAACATCATCGGTGGTGCCGGAACAACCGCAGGTGGTGCTGGAACAGAGGCAGGCGATGCCGAAGCGGACGCGGTAACAGGGCGGCTAGATATACAACCTAATGGAAAAGCGAACATAAAAAAAACTCATTTATATTAAATGTATATAAATATTATAGTTTTAATTTAAAAAAATGCATAAAAAATTTTAAAAAGTATCTATAACACATTTAACATGGTCAGGATTCACAGTAGGCGTAATGCCATGAGCGAGGTTAAAAATAAAGCCTTTAAAGGGATACATTTCCTTTAAAAGGAAAAAATCTACACTTTAGTTTGATTTTAAAGCATCAATCATGCGGGCTGCTATAAAACATGGCAAATCAAAAATAAAACATTTATCTATTAAAAAACCGGGTCATAAAATCAGTTATGCGATTATAGGCATTGATAATGGGGATACAAAAACGTAAAAAACGCTGAGACACAAAGTTTAAAAAGCGCTGAAAAGGTGTGCGTGGAGGTAATATTTGATTTATCTCTTGTAGCATCTGTTGTGGGTTGAGTACAATTTGTTGTAAATGGGCATGAAGGGGCATTAAAATAGCCTCAAAATTTGGGTGGTTACCATGAAAAAAAGGGGGCATCATAGGAGGTGCCTGTACAGGAATAGCGTTTGCGGGGACATGAGGCGCATTCACAGGAACAGCGTGTGCAGGTATAGCAACGGCAGGTGGGGGAGCAGGTCTAGGGATTCTGTAAGAAGGATCTGACGGATCTACGGGCATAAAAACTCCTTGATATTAAGTAATATAAAAATATATCGTCTTAACTTAAAAAAAGTTGCATTAAAAATTTAATAATTTTGAACCGTATCCACAACACATTTAACATGGTCAGGATTCACGTTGGGCGTAATGCCGTGACCGAGGTTAAAAATAAAGCCTTTAAAGGGATGCATATCATTAAGAATATTCAAAACACGAGCTTTTAAAATCCTGGGATCTGCAAGTAAAAGCCCTGGGTCCAAATTACCTTGAATGGCAAGATCTTGGCGGAGTCGAGAGCGAAGGTCAGGTAGGGAACTTTGCCAATCCACACTTAAAACCTGTATAGGAAGTTTCGATAAAACAGGTCCAAAGGTGCTGGTAGATCGAGAAAAAACGGAAATGGGAATTTGATTTGGATTATCCAATCCTTCAATGAGGCGTCTCAAAGAGGGGATGATAAAGGTATTAAAATCCGCCCAAGACAGAAGGCCTGCCCAAGTATCAAAAATTTGAAGGGCTTGAACACCGGCTTTGATTTGGGCATTCAAATAGGAAATGCTGATATCCGTTAAGACATCCATAAGAGCTTGAAAACAAGCAGGGTCATTGCCAATCATCTGCTTGGTACGGGTAAGATCGGCAGAGGAGCCACCTTCAATCATGTAAGAGGCGACCGTAAAAGGCGCGCCACAAAACCCAATCAGAGGCGTTCCGGTCGCTTTAAGTTCAGGTAAAAGCAGTTTAATGGCATCCATAACGTAATAAATAGACTGTTCGGCGGGAATAATCTGAAGCGCTTGAACATCCTGAAGGGTTCGAATGGGGTTAGAAATGACAGGGCCTTTTTTTTCTACAAAGTCCAAATCAGAGCCAAGGGCAGAGGCGGTGACTAAGATATCGGAAAAGAGAATAGCGGCGTCAAATCCAAAGCGACGAATGGGTTGGAGGGTAATTTCCGTAGCCAATTCAGGGGTGCGCATCATTTGGAGGAAGCTGTATTTTTCACGAAGGGCGCGATATTCGGGCAGATAGCGACCGGCCTGACGCATCATCCAAATGGGAGGGCGTGAAGTAGCTTCATTGCGTGCGGCACGTTCATATAAACTTAACATAGAGGAGTAGGGTATCATTTTTTTCAAACACAGGCCAGAGTTTCCGTAGAGTCAGTAAAGTTCCTGGAGGCTATGCCAAAAATAAACGTTAGATGAGGAATGTAGGGAAAGGATTAAATATAAATTTATTTAGTTTGCAAATTTAAAATTGTGATTCATAATAAGTCAAAATCCAATATGTGGGCAAGATCTTAAAAAAATCGCTATTGAGCTTAAATAAATAAAGTAGGTAGTCATGGAAGCACGTAAATTTATAATCTTTGAGGACTTCAATATTTAGAAGCATTTTTAATGAAGAAAAAAATGAGTAGTATTTTTCAGTGGTAGATATCATTGCGGTATTAACAGATCAAAAGGAATTTCAAAAAGCCCGAAAATATTGGAATAAACTTAAAGAACGTTTATCAAATTAGGATAGTCAAGTGGTGACAAATTGTCACCACTTGAAATTATCGACTCAAGATGGAAAGAATCGCTTAACGGATGTTGCGAATGTTGAAACAATTTTCAGATTGATTCAAAGTGTTCCAAGCCCAAAGGCAGAACCGATTAAACTGTGGCTTGCAAGGGTAGGGCATGAACGTATTCAGGAATTAGCAGATCCAGAGCAGTCTATCAATCGTGCAAGGGAAAATTGGCAAAAAATGGGCCGATCTAAAAAATGGGTTCAGGAGAGAATGATAAACCAAGAAACCCAGCATGAATTGACAGATTATTGGAAAAATAATGGTGTCAAAGCAGGTCAAGAATATGCTGCCTTAACCAATATTATTCATAAGGAATGGACAGGGGAAACAGTTTCAAGTCATAAATCCTTAAAAGGACTAGATAAGCAAAATTTGCGAGATCATATGAGTGAAGCAGAGTTTGTTTTTACAGAGTTGGCAGAATTGTCTACCCGAAAAATTGCAGAAAGCATGTGTGTATCAGGATTTGAAGAAAACAAAGAACCGGCTCAAAAAGGAGGTGAAATTGCAAAACATGCCCGAAAGGAATTGGAACTCAAAACAGGAAAATCGGTAATAACAGACGAGAATTTTTTTGATCCCGGATTTTAAAAAAGATATTTAATGATGGAACTACTTAAGAGTAGCTATGAGATACTTAACCATTCTTCCAAAAGCAGCCCCCCCCCCCCCCTCTAGTTGAATTCTCTAGTCCCTGATACAATAACCTTTTATGCTAGAAAACGATCAAATAATATTAAAAATAGGGAAAGGCCTCTTTGGAGCGTTTACAGTAACCGTCATGAAAGACGGCAAGCGTCTCTCGCCATTTTCGGCCAACATCCCCACCTCTTTAAGAGAATTGATGCAAAAAAGCTTGCGTCAAGGAAATGTAGAAGCCTTTTTAGTGACCTATTTAAAACAAGATAACCCCACCCATCCTATTGAAGTGGGACTGGGCCTATCCGCAAAAAAAACGCACTGGGATCCCGAGTATAAAGAGCATCCTATTGTGGTCATTGATACCACGACGCGGCCATTTAAGGTTATTTCGTCAGGAAAAAACGGGGATGAAATTGAAAAAATAGGTCAAACCTTGGTGTTAAATACCCGTACCCTTCAATTGGGGTGTTGGGATGAAACAATTGTGTTCAGTGGAGATGAAGACAGCTTAAATGAGGTCTTTGAAATCGAACCTTCGAGTTTGAATCACAGTCCCATTCCCATTTATGAGATAGAAACAAGTCCCATTCAAGCGCGATATCATGAAAATGAAGGCATTGAAAAGATAAGTGCTCAACCCGCAACACAATTGGTTTTAAGGGCAGAAAAAGATGCCATTGGCGATGTCATTTTATCCTTATGGAGTGGGGTAGATGGCTTTTTATGTCGATGCGATACAGAGATGATGCCAACGCTTCAAAAGCAATATCATAAAGCCAGAAAAAAAGAGGGCGCAACAGCTCAGGATATTTTAGAGCGTTTACAGTTTGAAACACCCCTTCCAAAAGGATCTTTAACCCTGATGGGGAACCGCTTGGGAATTATTGAAATGCCAGAGGGGATAGTAGCCTGTTGGATCGAAATTTTAGAATGTTTTAAAGAAAAAATAGAATGGGCGAGCCGACAATCTCATCCCCAATTGCACGAAAGTATTTTTTTAGATCAAGCCAGTGCGCTTAAAAAAGTCATGGAAAAATATAAAGGCGAGGTCGAACTAAATACAAAGGAAATTCGCCTTGTCGATTATGATATCGAGGTGCGTTTCAATGAAAATGACATGCACGCCATGCCAGATGTCTATATTGATGGGGTATTAAGATCGGTTGAATCCTTGTCGTCTTTATCCTTAACGGGATGGTTAAAAGAAACAGAAAACAGTTTAGAAACCCTCAGTTCAGAGTCCAAACTCAAAATCCAGGCACTCTTGACCCTTGTAGAACATGAAGATAGCACAAAAAATGCAAAAAAAATCCCCTCCTATGCAACCTTACGAATTCTGGATTGGGCCAGTTTAATTCAGTATGGAGTTAAAGTGGAACTCCCTGCGGCAGAAAAAGAAATCATCGAAAAATTATTGGCCTTAAATGGCATTGAAGACACGCCGCTTCCCGATTCTTTGACGGGGACCCCACGAGAGTACCAGCGCGGCGGTTATAATTGGATTAGTTTTTTATACAGACATCATTTGGGTGCTGTTTTAGCAGATGATATGGGCTTGGGAAAAACCATTCAAGCAATTATGGTCTTGGCGGGTATCAGTGAAAAAAAGATCAAAAGTCGCATATCTGAAAACATGCCCAGCTTAATTGTGGTGCCGCCCAGTTTAATGTACAACTGGGAATCCGAGCTTAAAAAATGGATTCCCAATAGCCAAATCTACCTCTATAAAGGTACGGATAGACTGCTCCCCAACGAGTCCATTGACATCATGATTGCCACTTACGAGGGCATTCGACGGGATATAGAACAGTTAAAAGAGATTCAATTCCATCTCATTATTTTTGATGAAGCTCAAGTGATTAAAAATGCCCTAACCGGCCGAAGTCAGGCGGCCATGCAGCTGAAAGGCGCTTTCAGATTATGTCTGACAGGAACGCCCATGGAAAATCATTTAAGAGAATACCTTACGATTTTAGAACTGGCCTTACCAGGGCTTTTTGGCGCTGTAAAACCCGATCAAATTGAAAACGAAGGCGTCATGCGTTGGGTGATGCGGCGTGCCAAGCCTTTTGTATTACGACGTTTAAAAGAAGCGGTAGCACCGCAGTTGCCTGAAAAACAAGAGCAAAACATTGCGCTCAACATGAGTGCCAGCCAAGAGGCCTATTACAATCAAGTGGTGCGTCAAATTCGAAAAGAGATGAAAACGGCCTATCAAAACAAAAGTGTGCAGCAAGCGGGCATTATGGCCTTAACCGCACTGCTACGCCTGCGACAAATTTGTATTTCGCCACAATTGGTAGACCCCAGTTATACAGAAGTCAGTCCCAAGTTAAAAGTATTGGTGCGTCGTGCGGCCCAGGTGATTGAAGAGGGGCATTCGGCGCTAATTTTCTCTCAATTTACCTCCTGTTTGGATTTAATTGAGCCGTTGTTAAACGAGGAAAAAATCACATGGTTACGATTAGACGGTAAAACCAGCATTAAAAAGCGAGGGCAATTGGTCGAAGAATTTCAAAACAGCGCCGAGCCCAAGATTTTTTTAATGAGTTTAAAAGCGGGTGGCGTAGGCTTAAATTTAACAAAGGCCAGTTATGTCTTTCATGTGGACCCTTGGTGGAACCCTGCGGTAGAGGCTCAAGCCACAGACCGAACGCATCGTATAGGTCAGGAAAAGCACGTCTTTGTGGATAGGCTGATTATGCATGAAACTGTGGAAGAAAAGATGATGGTGCTAAAGGCCAAGAAGCAAGAATTATTTAATAAGATTGTAGAACATCAAGGCGAAGCGGCCTCTGTCAGTTTAACAAAAGAAGATTTTGATTTTTTATTGGGGGTAGAGTAAAATAATAAAATGCAAGTTACACCCCAATATCCATCGATAACAAGAGCGTCATGATGAAAAAATGGTTGGGGATTTTTGTTTTTGTAGGAAGTTTCATATGGATAACTCAAGGGCATATTGATGCAACAGATTGTCCCGACCCATTAAGTTATATAGATAATAATCAGTTATGCCTAGGAACAGGGTTTGGATTAAGTTCTGTAAGCTTAACTTCAGGAACAAATCAAATAAAGGTTTTAAATAATCGTTTTATACAAATCAATGGCAATTATATTATGGTCTTTGCCCCAAAGGACAATGAGCCTGCTATTAATATTGCTGCAACAGATACCTTAACATTTGTACCAGGAACAAATTTAAGTGGCATAATAGGATTTATCGGACATACACGAAAATCTGGACTTTATATTGATAACATAGGGATTCTCTATCCTCAAAAAAGGACAGCAACAGGCACCTTATCGTCGTCTACCCTATACATTCAAGATAATGGTGGCCCTCTTTTAATAGGAAGAAGCCTACAATCCTTTACCCTACCATCTGGGGCAACTCAAACCGCGGTAATGCCTCTGGTATATATTAGCACAGCGCTAGATAACTCGACGCGAGTAGGCATTAAAACCATAAATCCAAATGCAGCGCTAGATGTAAATGGCGTGGTGCGAATCGCGAGAGGATACGTTAAAAAAGAAAGAGCGCGTATGATGACTGAATCCACGACAGAAACAGGAACACCCAGCGGTTTTGACCCAAGCATTACGCGCGTCATACAGACCAAAGAATATACCGTATCAACAAATGAAACGCATCAAGTATTAATCATTGTCAATGCAAATTTGGATCCCACTATCACTGGTACAGTTGACACAAGATCCGGATTTATTGATCCTAGAACGGTTACGGGTCTGACACGGAAACAGTTAGGGTTTCTTAATGCTAGTGATAATTTTTTTTATGACGAGGGTTGTTCTGATTGTGCAGATGAGATTCATTCAGGTTTGCATAACGATACGAGTGCTGCAGACTTTAATCATCCTAACGTATCAGGTATCAATGTATATGATTATGGTGTATCTGGAAATTTACAAATAAAGGTAGATGATGCTACAACAAGTAGGGTGTTTAGCGCATCTTTTCCGTGGATCAGTTATTTTTGGTATCAAAACGATGGAGATGATACCGATGCGTATGGGCTAGAAGAGGCGGATTCGCAGGGGAATTACATATCTAGACTTGGGACAGTCGGTAAATTTAAAGGATCCGCAACGGTATCTGGAATTTTGGGGATTACTCTGACTGGCGGAACACATACCATTCAAGTAGGGGTAGGCATGACATCTGCATTTAGGGCAACGTCTAATGTAACCATCGTCGTCATAAAAAAAATACAAAATAATATACAAACAACACTGCCAGCTCGTACGGGGTATACCCCCAAACTGATAACTGCAGGTTCAGGAACAGAAGAGACCCCTGAAGGACGGCCCATTACAGAAACAGCTGCAACCTTTCTGGAAGGCAGTGCCCTCGGCTTTGGGCCTAATGGTGTTGGGATGATTGGAGATGAAAATCACCCTGGAATATTACGATTCAGAAGCTTAGTCAATACCCAGTATTATGCCCCCTTATATGCAGCCAGTATAAGTGCGAATAGCATTAGCAAAATTGAACCTTTAGAAATAAGAGAAACAGGCGATTTGATGACCTTTGCAAGTACGAATTTTCCAAGTTTGGTGATTCGTTTAGACGGTGGAGGCACAGGTATAGACAGCAGCTTCGCTAAAATACCTGGGATCAATACAGCAGGCACTCCCTATCCAAATTGGAATAGCTTTGATAGAGTTTCTTTAAATACTCAAATTCAAACCAAAAAAAATACTTTGACGGATCATTTTACCTCTCAGTTTGCTATAGGAGGTAATGTAAATTTAGTAAACGGCGGACTTATTCTAGAAGGAAGTTCTGTTCAAATTAATAAAAGAGCTACCGATTCAGTTCTCAACTCTGGTGTATTAAATGTACGCGGAGATATACGTGCCGATAGATATGAAGTGGGCTTAGGGTTTGTCAAAAACGCAACAATCTCAAATCTAAATTCAGGATCTTCAGCGGAAACAACAGCGATTACCCTTCCTTTAGGGACTTATGATATCTCCATCATTGGAATGTGGCGATGTACAATCTCAAACGCATTACAAGTCGATAATCCAACTACACACGATACCTATCATGCCTTTGCAACATTTTCAGTCGGAGCCGTTGTATCTTCCGTTGCCAATCAAAATTATGGGAACTTAACGCAAGTTCATCCCGTAAGGAGATACGTTTTTACGATGAATAATTCGTTAACCTTATTGGATTATTCAAGTCAATCTTTGACCATTAGAGCAACCGCTTCAGAAGATGGCGGTGGGGGGTATACCTGTCAAAATGTAGAATTTACAATTTTTGGGGTTGCAAAATGAAAATAAAAATAATTTTAGTGTTATTTTTAGTGATGGCAAGTCAGGTGTATGGAAATAAGACACAGTTAGTCCCAAGAGGGGTGATTTTTCCTAGTAAGGTACTCATAACCCCAGATAGAACACCAGGATCTCTAACACTCAATATAAATTCTATGGACCCCAGCGTTTCATTAAATGTGTATTCAGGGCCTTTTCAAGGTGGCTTGAATCTAGATGCTGCAGCAGAAGGACTTCAAGATTTTTCAGCAGCAGCTGGTGGAACTTCAGGGAATATCGCAAGCAATCAAAATGCATGGACAGACGCCACTTTGATACGATACGAGAACGCAACGCAATATCAATCTCTCATGATAAAAGCACGAGATGAAAATAGTATGAAGCTAAACGCCTATTCTCCCCCTTTTATACCCAATCCATCAGGAATGTTGCCAGGGGCTCTAGGCATAAATATACATAGTAGTGTAGGTGCAGGATCCGGTTTAAGAATAGCTGCAAGAGAATTTATAGCAGGTGCGCCTACGTATAATGGCGCTGTTTTAAATATAAGTTCAGAAGTTAATCAGAGAGTATCTATTTATCCTCACCCTGCGCATGAGCTAAGCCCTCAGCCTAACACAGATTTTTCCTCTTTATATATAAGGGGGGGGAATCTCTATAATACAGGAACGTTATACGGGGATATTCCAACAACGTATATGGTGACAGACAATAATAGTTCTGGCGCTGCACTTAATTTTGGGACGCTTCCTTCATTTTTTAATACAAACTATTCATTGTATGCCATTTGTGTAGTGACACTGCGTCCAAATCCAAATATCCCCTATGGAAATAATGATATTTCAGAAGCTTTAATTTCAGATAGTGCAGGCGGTTTAGTAGCAACTCATACATTAACCTTAACACTTGCACCAACCGGTGGAACGCAAACAACAACTGTTGTGCATGATAGGGCCTCCTTACCCTTTGTAATGGTAAATGTGATGATATCTGGAAAAGCAACGCTCGTAAATGGAGGCTTTTCATATAGTCTTCAAACAACAAGTTCAGGAGAAACAGGAATAGGTTATTTAACCCCAATAGCGGGGACAAATGGGAGTAACGCTATCACAGATCAATCTTGTGTTTTTTGGGCGATGCCAGAGATTGTAGATCAATAATTAGGAACTAGAGCTTTTCCCAGCTTTAGGGTATAATCCCCACAAAGAACCTTTAGGAGATGACAGATGGCAGTTAAAATAAGACTCAAAAGATTAGGCAGACGGCACAGCCCTTTTTACCGTTTGGTAGTAGCAGAAAGCTCAACCCCACGAGATGGAAAATCACTGGAAATTTTAGGAACTCATAACCCCCTATTAAAAGAAACGAACATCAAAAAAGAAAGAGTGGCTCATTGGCTATCTGTAGGGGCACAACCTTCCGATACAGCCGCACGCTTATTGGCTCAATTGGATATCATCCCAAAACCTAAACAGGTTTCAGGGAACCAAAGAATCGCTAAAAAAGACAGAAAATCAGCCGACAAGTAATCACTCAAAATCATTTAAAAGGCGTATTAAAATCCATATAGCCCCCTGTTTAATGGGGGGTATATAGCGGTGTAAATATACGATAAATAATGTAGAACTTGGCTTGTTCTCGGTGTATAATAGAATTAAATATCCTAGGAGGCAGTTGCACCATGAAAGAATTAGTAGAAATGATAGTGAAAGCGTTAGTAGATCAACCTGAGGACGTTAAAATTACAGAAACCGCCGGTGAAAGTATCGTTATTTTAGAAATCGCAGTGGCGCAAGATGATGTGGGTAAAGTCATTGGAAAAGAAGGCCGTATCGCCAATGCCATTCGCACCGTAGTCAAAGCAGCAGCCGCTAAGCATGATAAAAAAGTGACTGTTGAAATCATGACCAATAAATAAGAAAGTGAGTTTAAAACCATGACAAACACGAAAAAAGAAGCGCCTACCAAAGGCCCTCAAGTGACTCTGAAACGACGCGTAACTGTAAAAGCCATCGTCACTGAAAAATTCAAGCAGTATCTCAGACTCGAAGTCCAAGAAACCAAAATAGCTGGTGATGCAAGGCTTGCCCAAATTAATGAGCAGTTGCCAAAGTTATCGGCAGCAGACCCAACTTTTGGTCAATTGGCCCAAGAGCGCCAGCAAATTGAGATGACCCTGCGTCAATTACCTGAACAAGAAAAACTCATTGAAGAACTAGAAGATGGGACTCATTTTTCGCAAGGAACCATCGATGGCTTTGTATCGGTTCAAATTGGCGACAATTTATACGAAAAGCTTGGGGGTATGGAAATTTTAGTAAAAGATGGCATTGTGGAAAAAATGTCCTCCTTACCTGGCCGAATTTAAGGCAGATTATGATAAAACGCTTTTGGGGTAAGCTTGCGTCTGAAGTGCCAGCTTATCCTTTGGCACTATTTCGAATCTTATTTGGGATTATTTTAAGCTATACTTTTTTAAAATTAAGCAATCCCTATTATGGGATTTGGCATTGGGTGGGTCGTCCGTTTTACGAAAAATATCCTTTGTGTCTTTGGATTCCGGAACCTACAAAATGGATATTAAGCATCGTTGTATATGGGGGGCTTTTATGTAGTGTTTTTTTAACACTTGGATTTTTGTATCGTGTTTCAAGCTTTGTTCTTGTTATTTTATACGGATACTATCTATTTTCAAATATGAATTATTTCAATAATCATTATTATTTAATGTGGTTATTTTTAGTCTATTTTTCAATCACAAATGCGCATCACGTATGGTCTTTAGACAGTAAAATAGGAGTGATAGCTCAAAATAAGAGGCTGCCAAATTGGCAGCTTTTTTTATTTCAATTTCAGGTTTTAATTTTATTTTTTTATGGGGGGATTAATAAAATAAATACGGAATGGCTATCTGGATATCCTGTAATCTATTCATTAGCAATAAAGGGGATTGTAGAACCTATCCTAAGCCCACTGGCCATTGCAATGAGTTGGGCGGGGATGCTCTTTGACCTACTGGTTGGATGGTTTTTATATTTTGGAATTTATTTAAAGATATGCTTTTTATCGAGCATGATGTTTCATTTAACAAACCATTGGATGTATGACGATATTGGCGTGTTTCCCTTTTTAGGAATGGGCCTATTGGTTTTATTTATACCCAGTCATTATTGGATAAAGGAAAAAATACCGAAGTTAGGGGCACAAAAAATAAGTAAAAAAATAATAGTGGGTGTAGCGGCAATCTGTTTATTTCAAGTTGTATTTCCATTTAGACACTATTTTTTGAGTGGAGACTTTCGTTGGACCGATGAAGGCGGGAAATTTGCATGGACGATGAAAAGTTCTGCAAGAACAATGTGGATTACATTTTTCATTGTAGATCCAAAGACAAAAAAGAAACAAGAGTTAGAAGAATTTAACACTAAAATAACAAGTCATGAAATAATCCAAATTATAAAGAAAAAAATATTAACAGAAAATGTAGTAGAAGTTGTCGATGGAAAATTTATAATGAGATATGCCGGAAAGGAGATAGATATTAATAGATTAGATGAATACGAATATAAATTAAAAACAAGAAAATACGCAAGAAGAGACCTAGTAGACCTTTATAGTGTTTGGAGAGCCGCCTTGTTTATTGAAAAAAAATATAAAAAAATGGGAATTAAAGACCCTATTATTACAGTTGAATTTATAAAAAGTATCAATGCGCATCCACCAGAACGGGTCATTGACCCGAACCTAGACCTAACCAAAGTAAAATATTCCCTCTGGCGCCACAACGAGTGGATTTTACCCCATTCAGTGTTGGACTACTAAAGGGTGCCAAAGGGTGCCAGGCTACCCGCCTCCCGAAGGTGCCATACTTCGTGTAAAATAGATAGCCTCGAAGTAAAGATAAACTAAGATCCGGACCCTGAGCTTGTCGAAGGGGGCTATATTCAGACTACACGTTCATGGACTAAGCTTCACAACCCCACTCTCACATAGTATTCTTAACACATGCTAGACATTAAAGTGATCACGCTTTTTCCAGACGAATTAAGAGCCGGATTTCTAAAAGGAATTTTAAAAAAAGCCTTAGAATCTCAAAAATATGCCATTGAATTTATCCAAATGAGAGACTATGCCACTGGAAAACACTACAAAGTAGACGACGAACCCTTTGGCCACACACATGGCATGCTTCTGAAAGTAGATGTGGTTCATGCGACGATTACATCTATACCTCATTATGAAGACTATGTGCTCATCCATCCATGTCCCAAAGGAGAAATTTTCAATAACGCTGTTGCAAAATCACTCTCTGAAACGCAGAAAAAAGGCTTTATTTTTATCATCGGCTATTACGAAGGCATAGACGAGCGACTTTTTGAGCTTTTACCCATACGCCGAATCAGTATGGGCGATTTTGTGCTTTTATCCGGAGATCTTCCTGCCTTGACCATGATAGAGGCTATTTTAAGATGGGTGCCTGGGGTTTTAGGCAATCCCGATTCCATTCAAAACGAGTCCATTATTTCAGGTACCTTAGAGGCCCCTCACTACACCCACCCACGAGAATTCATGGGCCTAGAAGTGCCGGAAGTACTACGCAGTGGCAATCACAAAGCCATTTCCGATTGGGAAGCTCAAAAATCACAAGAACTCACTCAGCGCCTTCGGCCAGATTTACTGATCTAAAATTAGCGCTTAAGGAAGGAATTTACTGGACCCTGAGCTTGTCGAAGGATCATATACGCGGATTCACTCAGTATAGCTAACATCTTAATCTAGTGTTTATGCCAACGACCCTTCGACTACGCTCAGGGTCCGAAACTAGTACTAACTATAAGTCTGGACCCTGAGCTT
>CAZIFG010000009.1:39147-42887 GCA_964539135.1 uncultured Rickettsiales bacterium | reverse complement strand
TGCCAACGACCCTTCGACTACGCTCAGGGTCCGAAACTAGTACTAACTATAAGTCCGGACCCTGAGCGTAGCCGAAGGGTCGTATAAAATAAAGAAGTAGTAAAGTAATAAATATAAATATAGAATATTTACATATAGATATAAATGAGGTATAGACATATGGGGTATGTATACATTTTAGTATGCTCCGATTCAACATATTACACAGGAAGTACAAAAGATTTAGATCGCAGATTATGGCAGCACAAATATGGATTCGTAGACTATACAAAAAGAAGATTGCCTGTGAAGCTCGTGTATTTTGAATACTGCGATCGTATTGATGCTGCTTTTATGAGAGAAAAACAAATACAAGGGTGGAGTAGACAGAAAAAAGAAGCGTTAATAAAAGAAAGCCCCGTGAATATTAAAGACGTGTACGACCCTTCGACTACGCTCAGGGTCCGAAACTAGTACTAACTATAAGTCCGGACCCTGAGCGTAGCCGAAGGGTCGTATACGCGGATTCAGTCAGTATAGCTAACATCTTAATCTAGTGTTTATGCCAACGACCCTTCGACTACGCTCAGGGTCCGAAACTAGTACTAACTATAAGTCTGGACCCTGAGCTTGTCGAAGAGTCGTGGAAATAATACATAGAGCGTATTCAGCCTATATTCATTTATGATATAATTTCATAAAATTCATTACTCAGGAGCCTCCCCATGCATACACCACCACCTTGCCCCACCTGCCAATCGGCCTACGTTTACGAAGATGGTCCCCTATATATTTGTCCAGAGTGCGCCCATGAGTGGGGCATTTTAGAAACACATTCCGACGAAGCCACTGCCTTTATCGTCAAAGACAGTAATGGGACGGTGTTATCCGATGGCGATACCGTGGCACTAATTAAAGATTTAAAGGTAAAAGGATCTACATCTGGAATCAAGCGTGGAACGGTGGTTAAAAATATTCGTTTGGTAGACAGCGACCACAATATAGACTGCAAAATCGATGGCGTCGGCGCCATGGGATTAAAGTCAGAGTTTGTGAAAAAGTTATAACCTAAAAGATAATTAAACCTTGAAAAGGATATTTTTTGATAGTATGAAAACCATACCATGCAAAAAATTTCCAATACAAAAGCTATCAATGCAGACACTATTCCCTTTGACTTGCTTTCGAGTTCAAATACCTTCAAGTATGAATTGGAACTCTATTTAAAAGATTCCAATGCTTACGGCAACATCTATTTTGCCAAGCATTTTGAGTGGCAAGGGGATTCTTACCCCATTGCATTGAAATTCAAGCAGTATGAAAATCATAAAACTTGAAAAAAACAATTCATTTGATAGTATGTAAAGCATACCATGCAAAATATATCCCAAGATACAGCGCACCAAAAGGCAATAAATGCGAATAGTATTTCATTTGATTTACTATCAAATCCCAATACCTTTAAACACGAATTTGAACTATATTTAAAAGATTCAAATGCCTATGGCAATATTTATTTTGCCAAGCATTTTGAGTGGCAAGGCGTGCTGCGTGAAGCGTGGTTTAGCAAGTGTATTTTTGAAAATATGTTAGCGCTAGAGGGGGCTTTCATAACAAAGACAGCACATATTGATTATATGGCGCCAGTCTATCCATTTGAATCTGTGACGGGAGTTTTGTGTGTAGAAAATTTTAAAAAAGTTTCATTTGAGCTGAAAACAGAATTCTACCACACAAAAAAAAGCACCTAATTTCAAAAGGGTATCAGCTTATAGTATTTGCAGATAAAAAAGGGAAATTATCACCAGTTCCAGGTGATATTAGGTTTAAAATGCTCCAATTTGGGGCATGAATAAAACATGTACTCGATTTTACCTTTTGTTATTGCTTTTTATGAATAACAATAGCCATACGATTAATATTAAAAAATAGAGCTAAAAAAGAGGCCGTTATTTTTTCCTTGCTATGTATTTGTACGTTTATGTGGCAGGGAATATGGTCAGTTCTTTTTCAGATAAGTAATGAAGAAACAGCTATAATTTTGGCAAAAGTAGGGTATTTTTTTATTGTTTTTCTGCCTACAACAATGTATCACTTTCTAATTTTAGTGTCTGAGAACAAAGACGAAAAAGAAGCCCAGTATTTAAAATGGGCATACTGGGTCTCCTGCTCATTTGCATTATGTTTGGTAACAGACTTGTTTGTATCTGGAGTTTATCATTATAGTTGGGGCTTTTATCCCAAAGCAGGTATACTTCATCCACTACATGTACTACAAACATCAGTCGTTGTAAGTAGGGGGCTTTACTTAGTATTTAAAAAATATGTAAAAACAAAAGAAACTGTTTTAAGGGCAAAGCTCACTTTAGTTTTAATTGGGCTTTTTGTGTATTTTATAGCGGCAGTGGATTATGCGTGTAATTATGGGGCTTCGTTTTATCCTCCGGGTGTTATTTTTGTTTTTTATTTCCCTTAATATTATGTTCATATCTATTGTTAAATACAAAGTAGTAGATATGAAATTAGCGCTAACAAAAACAACATCCTTCATCTTCACGCTGCTACTTTTCAGCGCAAGTTTTTTATTCGTAGATTTCGGCATCGAACACCAAGGTTACGCCATTTCATACATCCCAAAATTAATTTATTTTATGTATTTTGCAATCAGTTGTGCCACATTCAATAGAATTCGAGAATTTATCCACATGCCTTTAGAAAAGCGCATTTTAAAAGGCTATCACAATACCAGCAAAATTATAGCGGATCTGCTCAAAAAAGGGGTCAAAATAAAGGATCCAAAAGAACTGTTTAGAGAGGTTGTTCTGAGGTTCAAAGCGGATCTCGGCATCGAACATATTTTCTATTTAATTCCAGATACAGACGATTCAAATTACGGTCTTTATAGAGACGATACCAAAGCGCATTTAACCTTACTATCCAGTAGCAATGAGTTGATCAAATGGTTTAAAAAAGCAGCTTACCCCGTTGGGCTTCATGAACTTAAAAAAGAGGTTAAAGAAGTTCTAGATCCTTATCCCATTTCAAGTGGGGCAATTGTGTATCCTATTAAAGAAAATCAGCATTTGAAAGCTATCATTATTTTTTGTGGTAAATCTAAAAATGAGTGGTTTTCAGCCAACGATATGGAATATATTTCTATCGTCATCGACCAAATGATGATGGTCTTTAATCGACTGTATGATCAATGCAAGTTAGAAGAACTGAATAGGCAACTAGAAGAGGTTCAATCTCAGCTTAAAGAAAAGGTGTCTCATCAAGCCGTAGAAATTCAAAAAAGCGAGAAAATGAGGGCTGAGTATAAACTGGCGTGGCAATTCAGGTACTCAGACGCAGGTATTGGCGTTGCGCTCTTGCTGAGAAAAGGGGAATTAAGAGAGTTAAGAGAAGGCGGATTTATGCTTGGGGGTGTGGAAGAGAGTTTATATAGCGAAGGCACTATTGAGCTTGAAAGAGGCGACAAAATGATCATTGCCTCTGATGGTATTACGGATATCAAAGACAGCGATCAAAATATGTTAGGGGAAGACCGACTTTTTGAGCTCATTACAGAACTAGATAAAAAAGAAAATGGGTATTTATATGGAAAACTAGTGAATCATTTGGAGTCTCATTTTTCAAAAGAAAATTTAAATGACGATGTCACCTTAATTGTGATTGAAATCAAATAATGAGTCTCAAATTGCCGACGACCCTTGGACAGGCTCAGGGGCCGGATAGGTTTAAGTTCGTGCTAATCACGA
>CAZIFG010000009.1:0-39047 GCA_964539135.1 uncultured Rickettsiales bacterium | reverse complement strand
GACCCTGAGCGTAGTCGAAGGGTCGTATACGCTTGTTTCCTCAGTAATCCCAGTAACATCGTGTGCAAATTCTATACCAACGACCCTTGGACAGGCTCAGGGGCCGGATAGGTTTAAGTTCGTGCTAATCACGAATAGATTTAAGCCATATATAAACCCGGACCCTGAACTTGTCGAAGAGTCCAAATTTAAGTTTAGGCCCAGTTTCGGACCCTGAGCGTAGTCGAAGGGTCGTATACGCTTGTTTCCTCAGTAATCCCAGTACATCGTGTGCAAATTCTATACCAACGACCCTTGGACAGACTCAGGGGCCGTATGTTTTTTTCGCCACAGAATATTCAATGCTGAATGGCACAAAAAAGGGTGAATAAAACCCCGTGACAAACTCTCAAAAAAATGATAAACTTCCCGTTTCATAACAGAGTCTTAAGCTATCTTAAGCCCCTCTGTGTAAAAAATTGCAGCCTTGCTTTGAGAAGGAGCCTCTAAAATGAGCCAAATAATACAAGACATAGAAAAAGAACAATTAATCGCAGGCGTTCCAGAATTAAATATCGGCGATTTGGTTGAAATTTCCAAAACCATTACAGAAGGTAAAAAAGAGCGCGTTCAAAAATTTCAAGGAACAGTAGTCAAAATTCAAGGCTCTCTGTCTCGAAAAACAGCCACGCTACGAAAAATTATCGATGGCGTAGGTCTCGAAAAAACATATCTATTACATTCGCCTTTAAATAAAAAAATTGAAGTCCTCAAAAAAAGTAAAGTGCGACGGTCTAAACTCTATTACCTGAGGGGAAGAGTTGGCGCGAAAGCGAACCGACTTAAAGCAGCAGACTAACCTCTGGAGGGACCAATCATGAAGCGCATAGCTGTCGTAGGTGCCACAGGGTACACCGGCATGGAGCTATGCCGATTGTCCCTCTCGCACCCCAATATAAAAATCACTCATGTCTACGCGAATAGCCACACGGGACACTTACTATCAGACATACATCCTCAATTTCGATCCGTACTCGATTTGAAACTCGAGCGCTTCGATCCAAAAGCAGTACCGGATGTAGAGTGTCTGTTTTTGGCCATTCCGCATTCCCAAAGCCATCAATACATGCCCCTCTTAAAAGAAGCGTCCTGTAAAATTGTAGACCTATCCGCCGATTTCCGACTCACAGATAAAGAAGCCTTCAAAACCTATTACAGTCACGAGCATGCATCGCCAGATTTACTCGCAGAAATTCCATATGGCCTGCCAGAACTCTTTCTAGACGCCATTAAAAATGCAAAAATTGTTGCCAACCCAGGCTGCTATGCGACATCGGTCATTTTAGGACTACTGCCCTTAACCTCTCGAAACCTCATAACAGGTACACCTGTAGTAGATGCCAAATCCGGTGTTACAGGCGCAGGTCGAGGACTCAAGCAAAACATCCATTATTGCGAAGCCAATGAATCCCTTTCAGCCTACGCAACTGGTGCCCACCGACATATGCCAGAAATTGAAGCTTTCTCAGGCGTAAACGTCTTATTTTCGCCTCATTTAACCCCCATGAATCGCGGGATTTTATCCGCTATTTATGTAGATTTAAAAGAAGGGGTAACAGAAGAGGCCATTCGAAAGGCCTTTGAAGAACAGTATCAAAATGCACCTTTTGTAACGGTAATGCCTGAAGGGAATACACCAGATACGTCTGCTGTTACCGGATCCAATATGTGTCAAATCACGATAAAAGTGCTGCCAGAATTTAAAAAAGCGGTCATTTTTTCAACACTAGATAACTTAATCAAAGGCGCTGCCGGACAGGCGCTCCAAAATATGAATATCATGATGGGCTGGGATGAAACCTTAGGATTACCACGTGTAGGAGGGGCCGTGTAATGAAATATATCACAGACATAGAAGGCGTTTACGCCAGTGGCATTCACTGCGGTATCAAAAAAACAGGGGCCAAAGATTTGGCCTATATCTCTGTACCAGAAGCCACAGGATCGGCAGGTGTATTTACTAAAAACCAGTTTTGCGCGGCCTGTGTCACTCATACTAAAAAACATGTGGCAAGCTTAAAAGCTATGATCATCAATTCCGGAAACGCCAACGCGGGAACTGGAGAAAATGGGGCTAAAAATGTCAAAAAAACAGCCAAGGAAGTAGCTCAGGTTTTAGGGATAAAACTGCAAGAAGTCGGGGTGGCTTCAACCGGAATTATTGGTGTCCAATTGCCCATGAATAAAATAGAATCAGGCATTAAAACCCTACTTCAGAATCCAAAAGAAAAGAAGGGCTTAGACGCAGCAGAGGCCATTTTAACAACAGACACCTTCACAAAATGTGTCTCTCACAGCCAAAAAATTGGAAAGAAAACCATCACTGTAGCAGGTATTGCCAAAGGGTCCGGCATGATAGAGCCGAATATGGCCACGATGTTGGCCTATATCGTCACCGATGCCGACATGGGGTCCGATCTCTTACAGCGATCTTTAAAAGTGGCTTGCGATGCCAGCTTCAACATGATTTCAGTGGATACCGATACCTCCACCAGCGACATGGTCGTAGCCTTTGCCTCAGGCGCGCATGCCTTTAATAAAAATAATGCGGAAGAGTTAGCAGCCTTTCAAACGCTCTTAACACAAACCTGTATCGATTTGGCAAAATTGGTCATTCAAGATGGGGAAGGGGCCACCAAAATCATAGAGTGCCAAGTCACAGGGGCCGCAACCACAACCGATGCCAAAAAAATCGCAAAAAGCATCATCAATTCGCCTTTAATTAAAACAGCCATCCATGGCGAAGATCCCAATTGGGGACGTATTATCATGGCCATTGGGAAAACCCCAGGCATTAAATTAAATCCCAATAAAGTAAGCATTCGCATTGGGGATCATTTAATTTTTGAGAAGGGCGAGCCTTTAATCGCCCCCAAAATGGCCGAGTTAAAAACGCATTTAGCACAAAAAGAGGTGGTGTTAGCCGTGGATTTAGGATTGAATAAAGCACACGCAACAGCGTGGGGTTGTGACTTATCAAAACGATATATCGATATCAATACGGATTATAATTAAGATGTACCAAGATCGCATAGAAAAAGCAAAAGTCTTATTGGAAGCACTACCTTATATTCGACGCTTTACAGGCAAAACCATCGTCATTAAATATGGCGGTTCCTTAATGGTTCATGATGACCTGAAAGAAAAATTTGCAGCCGATATCGTCTTATTAAAATACATTGGATTCAACCCTGTCATCGTGCATGGCGGCGGAAAAGAAATTTCCAAATGGATGACCAAAATGGGCAAAGAGGCTGTTTTTATTGATGGCCTTCGCGTCACAGATTCCGAAACCATGGAAATCACAGAGATGGTATTATCGGGAAAAATAAACAACGAAATCGTCTCCATGATCAACAGACAGGGCGGAAAAGCCGTGGGCTTATCCGGTAAAGATGCCAACTTATTTACAGCCGAGCAAATCAAGTCCAAAAGCAATCAAGATTTAGGCTTTGTAGGTGACATTCATGATGTCGATATCACCCTTTTAAATACGCTCAGTAACAATGGATATATTCCCGTTATTTCGTCTATAGGCCAAAATGTGAAAGGCGAAAGTTTAAATATGAACGCCGATCACGTGGCAGAACGCATCGCAGAATCTCTGATGGCACACAAGCTCATTTTATTAACAGATGTTCAAGGCCTCAAAATTAATGGGGAATTACAAACCGATTTGTCTTTAGAAAAAGCCAAAGAGTATTTGTCTCATCCCGATGTCCAAGGGGGTATGTTGCCAAAGCTCACTTGTGCCACTCGGGCCATCGATGAAGGGGTGGAACAGGTCCATATTATCAATGGCGTGATTGAACATGCCGTACTCTTAGAGGTTTTCACAGACACAGGAATCGGGACCATGGTTTCCCGAAAAAAGGACGCTTAATGCAAAATTTTATTGATATTAAAGACCTTTCCAGTACAGAGATTAAGGCCATGTTAGCGCTGGCCTTGGATGTGAAGAAAAATCCAAGTGCTTACGCAAAAAAAGCCGAGGGAAAGATTTTAGGCCTTTTATTTGAAAAACCCTCCATGAGAACCCGCGTTTCTTTTGAGGTTGGCATGAAACAATTGGGTGGCGGAACGGTGGTCTTGCAAGATTCTGAAGTGGGTCTTGGAAAAAGAGAAGCCATCGAAGATGCCGCACGTGTTTTATCTCGGTATTTATCTGTGATGATGATACGCACCTTTTCGCACCAAGAGTTTATTAAATTCACCCAATATTCAACGGTACCTGTGATTAACGGACTGACAGACAGCTCCCATCCCTGCCAAGCTCTTGCCGATGCCCTCACCATTCTAGAAGTATTTGGATCTCTAGAAGGCCGAAAAATAACCTATATCGGAGACGGTAATAATGTTTGCGTGTCCTTAATTGAAATTGCCGAAAAAACAGGCATGACCATCACCGTGAGTTGTCCAGAAGGCCACGAACCCCAAACGCAATCGCCTTTTATCTTAGAGCGAGATCCTCAAAAAGCAAGTAAAGGTGCCGAGGTTATTTACACAGACGTTTGGACTTCTATGGGGCAAGAAAGTGAAAACGAACAGCGTCTGAAAATCTTTAAAGCCTATCAAGTAAACACCGAAATCATGGCACTTGCAGATCCAAAGGCTATTTTTTTACATTGTTTGCCCGCACATCGTGGACAAGAAGTGACGCACGACGTCATGGAAAGCGCAGCCTCTTATGTTTTTGATCAAGCCGAAAACAGAATGCATGCGCAAAAAGCAATTTTATTACGTTGTTTGCAGGCCTAAAACAGTGGTATACTCCTGCCTAACAAACGCAGAGGAGACCCATTAAGATGAAGAACAAAGTTGTTCTCGCCTATTCAGGCGGACTCGATACCTCAGTCATGATTCCATGGCTTAAAGAACATTATAACTGTGAAGTCATTGCCATGTGTGCCGATTTGGGCCAAGCAGAAGAGCTGGATGGCTTAGAAAAAAAAGCCCTGCAAACAGGCGCATCTAAACTTTACATTGAAGATTTAAGAGAAACCTTTATTACCGATTACATTTATCCCACGCTAAAAGCAGGCGCCATCTATGAGGGAAAATATTTACTCGGCACCAGTTTTGCAAGACCCTTAATTGCAAAGCGCCAAGTCGAAATTGCACAAAAAGAAGGCGCGAATATGGTAGCCCATGGCGCAACGGGAAAAGGAAATGATCAAGTTCGATTTGAACTGACCTATATGGCCTTAGATCCAAGTTTACAAATCGTAGCCCCATGGAAAGACACAAAATGGGACCTTCATAGCCGTGAAGATTGCATTGCTTACGCCCAAAAACACAATGTTCCAATTACGCAAACAAAAGAAAAAATCTATTCTGAAGACCGTAATATTTGGCACATCAGTCATGAAGGGGGCGAGCTGGAAAGTCCTGGGAATGAGCCCAAAGATGCCGTTTATACTCTGTCGAATACCTTAGAAAAGGCGCCAGATAAAGCAGAGTATCTTGAAATCGAATTTGTAAAAGGAGATCCCAAAACCGTCAACGGCGTGGCTTTAAACCCCATTGAATTACTGACCACACTCAATAAAATCGGTAGTCTTCATGCCATTGGACATTTGGATATGGTTGAAAACCGACTGGTGGGCATTAAATCTAGAGGCGTGTACGAAACGCCAGGCGGAACCTTACTCTATGCCGCCCATCGGGAATTGGAGCGTTTGGTTTTAGATCGAGACACCCAACATTATAAAGACCAAGTGGCACTGAAATATGCAGAACTGGTCTACGACGGCCGATGGTTCACGCCCTTAAGAGAGGCTCTTGATGCCTTCGTAAACACAACACAGCAAAAGGTCACAGGGAAAGTTCGCCTGAAAGTATACAAAGGCAATATCATGCCTGCAGGCACCTGGTCAGAACACTCTTTATATTTAGAAGATCTCGCTTCTTTTTCAGATACGCCTTTATATGATCAAAAAGATGCCATTGGCTTTATTAAATTATTTGGATTACCGCTGAAAGTTCAAGGCTTTGTGGATAGAAAATAAAAGGAGTGGCTATGGGAAAATTATGGGGTGGTCGATTTGAAAAGGGATTAAGTGAATCGGCAAAGGCTTTCAGCTATTCCCTTCATATAGATAAGCGATTGGTGCAATATGACATCAAAGTAAACCGCGCCCATGCTAAAGCCCTACAACATGCGGATATTTTTACGAAAGAAGAATGGGAATCTGTAGACAGCTGTTTGGCCAAATTGGCAATGGAATTTACACTCAATCCAGACACACTTTTGGGCGATGATGAAGACATTCATAGTTGTTTGGAACGTCACGTCACCGAACGCTGTGGCGATTTGGGCAAAAAACTTCATACCGGAAAGTCCAGAAATGACCAAGTGATCACAGATACCCGTCTTTTTGTGAAAGAAGCCACCTTAGAAACCCTGCGCTTACTCACAGCCTTACAACGCACTTTTTTTGAGTTGGCATGCACCCATGAAAGGGTTATTTTTCCTGGGTTTACGCATACACAACCCGCTCAACCTGTACTTTTATCGCATCATTTCTTAGCCTATTATGAAAAATTTTCACGAGACAGTATCCGATTTGAAGCCGTCTTAGAAGCGGCAGATGTTTGTACCTTAGGATCTGGCGCTTTAGCAGGCAATAATTATAAATTAGACCGTGTTTTAGTGGCATCCGAATTGGGATTTCGTAAAATTTCTAAAAATAGCATGGATGCAGTTGCCGATCGTGATTTCATTTTGGACTATTTAAATGCAGCCACCACCTGTATGACCCATTTGAGTCGCATCAGTGACGAATTGATTTTATTCACGTCACCGGCTTACGGATTCTTCAATTTAGGCGATGACTTCACAACGGGAAGTTCCATCATGCCTCAAAAGAAAAATCCCGACATTGCCGAACTGATTCGAGGAAAAACAGGACGAGTTTTAGGTAATCTCGTGGCCCTCTATCAAGCGTTAAAAGGATTGCCCTTGACATATCATAGGGATTTGCAAGAAGATAAGGAAATCCTATTTGATAGTATCGATACCCTGTGTGGATCTTTGGAGAACATGGTTGGGATGTTGAATACCCTGACACTGAATCCAGAGGCCATTCAAAAGGCACTCAAAAAAGGATATTTAACGGCAACAGAGCTTGCAGATTATTTGGTTAAAAAAGAGGTTCCGTTTAGAGAAGCTCATGAAATAACCGGAAAAATCATTATGGAAGCAGTCAAAAACAAAAAGGAGCTTCAAGACCTCACTTTAGTAGAACTGAAGCAATTCAGTAAAAAAATAGGTCCAGATATTGGAAAGGCACTCATGATAGAAACGGCAGTGGAGGCAAAAGATGTAATTGGGGGAACGGCGTTTACGCAAGTAGCGTCACAATTACAGCATATCGCGGAGGAAAAATCATGGAAAAAACCTTAGTATTTATTAAACCAGACGGCGTTGCTCGAAAACTCGTAGGCGCCATTATTTCACGCTTTGAAAATAGAGGCATTATCATCAAAGAAATGAAGCTTCTAACGCTGACTCCCGAACAATCCGACGCCCACTATCAAGAGCATTTACAACGGCCATTTTACCCGGAATTAAAAGCCTATATTACCTCAGGTCCAATGGTGGTCATGGTACTAGAAGCAGAAAATGTGGTCAGCATTGTCAGAAAAATGGTCGGAAAAACCAACGCGGCAGAGGCAGAGCCCGGGACAATAAGAGGCGATTTTGCCCTCAATACAGCACACAATATTATTCATGCATCAGATAGCATTGAAAGTGCCATACGTGAAATAAGTCATTTTTTTTAATTCCCTGTAATCCATCCTAAATAAAAAAGAGAGATATTAACCATGTTAAACCAAAAACTGTTGCCAGTTCCTGTTCGTATGTATACCAACGATTGTTGGTGTCGCAATCTGAGAATTTTATTAACCACACACCATCAGCGCGTCGAAGGCCTATCAGACTTATTAACAATAGCAATGGTACTAGACGGCACGCCAAAACCAAATGATCGGCTTTTGGAAGCTGATTTGATGACCATTATTACATTTCTAACAGGCGATAAAAAATTACAAGCACAAGCCAATTTCAGAGATATTTTAATGCGCCTGTATTATGCCGCACATAAAATAGAAGAGATTCCAGATGCCATAAAAAGAGATCTCAGAAAAAGAGAGATTCAAGGCATGCAGCACGACCCCATGGAATTTTTAATGTTGCTTGGGGATGCCTTAATTACCTACATTCAGGTTCGAAGCTCTGCAGAATATGAAGGCCTTAAATCTGTAGTTCTGGAACAAGAGTATTTAACGCATTCAGGAGAGGTGGCATCTTCAAACGTAGCCGAAACATTTTTTAGAGGCTTACCCGTGCGATTATTTCTCGTCTGTGATGCCAATCCTTTAAAATCTGTAAGTGAATATGCTGATCCCATTTCTATGATCTTAAGAAAAAATGAAGAGGCCATTGTCTTCAAAAAAGAAGGGGAAGATGGAAAAATAGAAGCCCAAATTCCCATTAGCCACTCCAGACAAAAATTAAGAACCCTGGAAGGAAAAGACGCTCCTGTACTCTTACAAATACAAGAAATGCCAGTTCAGGCCATGGATGGACGTTTTTATGTGCGACGACCCTATCGCATGAAATTGGATCCCTATACACAGCATTCCAATATTTATGTTGAGGGCAGAGAATATGCCTTAACACAATGTGGAGCCTACAAAGTATTAGAAGTAGGGGCCCATTATGAATTTTATACGGCCTTTGAAAAAGAAGATGGCACACATGAATGGATCTATTATGATGGGTATTCCGCTAAACCCGCACGTAGGCTAAGTGCTGAAGAAATGATGCGCATTATCAACACCACTGGCCAGTTATGGACCTATACCTATTCGACACAAACACCAAAAGCATCTGCGTTTCCAGAATTAGAAACGCTACCCACTCAAGAAAGATTAAGTGTTCCGATATCCCAAGCCGTTTTAAGCATTGCTGTAGATCCTACACATAGGGAATCCAAACGCACAAAAGTAGAAGATCCAGAAAAAGAAGATCTAAAATCACAAAGAAAAGAACTGATCTACAGCCTCTTTAAACACTATAAAGACCATAAAGATGTACCCACCATAGTAGAAATATGTAACAAGTTAGAAATCAGTAGAATACAAGAAATTTCAATGGAAGATATCGATAAAGCGCGAGTAATCTTAGAAATTGCAAAAGCCATTAAGAATCACGAGTTATATCGTTTATTTAACGCTTTAGAATATTATTTTGAAGTCTATACAACTGAGGAGTGTTTTTCAGCACCAGGATACATAAAAGGAACGAGTGAAAGAGATTCAAGAAACGACATATTTAGAACAATGGTAACAAAATTTTACGACTATGTGGTTAAGTTTCAATCGAAAGAATTATATGGAGACTTATTTTCAACGCCTCCTCTCTTACAGCCCATGGAAGGGAAATCGACGATAGAAGATTTAATCAAATTAATCTACAATCCGCATGATGTAAAATGGGTTTTATTTCCAGAGTTAAAAAAAACAGAAGAAATCAATGGAGTTGTAGATACAACAGAAAGAGAAGAAGAGGTATGGCAAGAGTGGCTAAAAATAACAAAATGCCAAATTTCAACACAAAAAGAATTCCAAGCCTTTTTAGAGCTTATAGACTTAGAACCCATTGAAAAAATAAGACTTTTAGCGGTTTTTGAAGACAGTAAAATGGCCTTAGCAGAAAGTCGTACCTTAGAAGTAAGGCAAGTTAAAGAAATCATATCAGCTCTACTCAGCACAGATACCACCATGACTGCAGCCATACTGGTTCAGTGGCATACCGCCAAATACCCTTATCTAAAAAAGAGTCAGTATCCAGAGTTTAAAGCAGACTGGGATCGTTTTGTAACGGAGGCTGTTCAATTAATCGAACAGCAGGATTTAAGTCCGCTATCCAAAAGGCTGATAAGATATAATCTTGAGAAAGTACTAAAATCCCTTAAAAATGGGACATTTTTAGCAGAAAAACAAATAAAAGATCCACGTAGCGTTACAGCAACGCCCTCAAGCGTTGTCGTAAAAGATGCCTTAACAAAAGAGGCATGGCAAAAAGTAGTGGATGAAGTTGAAACAGCAACAGATTCAACAGAAAAAATAGTATATAAAGCCTTACAAGATAGCCCCATATCACCATATCAGCTTTTAAATGAATGGCTGAGTTACGTAAAGTCTGACAGTGAGATAGAGGGTCATGATGAAATATTGCTAGAGGAACTTCAAAAAATAGAAGGTCTCTCTAAAGAAGAACTCCAAATAATATTTATAGCCATTAAGGTCGCCCAAGCTTTCTATGATTCAAAAGACATGCCTATAGCAGAACACATTATAAATGCCGTTGCATTGTATAAATTTTATAAAGAAAGGAATCCTCAGTTTGAGGTTGAAATCGAGGGAGAGGAATGCTGCGAAGCTGGAATAGCTGCCCTGGATTTCTTAAAAGCGGGATGTGGGGACCCCCTCGTTCAAAACAGATTAAAAGAAGAAGTATTAGAAATTAAAGCAACACTCACGTTAGTTAAAGAATTGAAAGAAAAACGGCCAATTGTAACAAGAGGAAAACAAATAATCGACACTTTAAAATTAGGCATACAAACAGAAACACCACTGGAAACTTTAAAATTAAATGAAGAGACAAAACTCTTAATAAGAGTAGTAAGGGCGGTCAAAATAAAGGATGCCTCAGCAGCACTAGAATCATTAATGCGGTTAACCTGGATGCAAATCCCTATAGAATTTTTAGGCGATAGAGGATTAGGAATAAATAAACAGATTCCAGAAGAAGTCGTAAATACACTATATCTAGAATGTGGCAGGTATTGGCAATGGCCGGAGGAAATTGAATCGAAGGATACACTGACCTTATATAGTAACGTAGCAAGATTAATAGGACTAGAAATGCCCGTATTTAAAGCGGCTCTTCTAAAGCTACTGAATGACGGATGGGTAAGCGGCGATTTTGAAGCGGTCCTTTATAAGATTCAAAGAGAAAGGACTGGAGATCTTGTAAGACCGATTCCAGAAACAAAACAGTTAACAGATGAAAGAACAATAACAAGACGCATCTTATTATGTATCTTTCATGAGTATAAAAAGAAATTTCCTAGAGAGCTAGCAAAAGCGATACATCAAGTTCAACACTGGGGAAAATTCCAAATTCCAGAAGACTTCAAAGCCTATTTAATGGCATCAAAACGCGATTTACTAGGGGTTTGGCAAGAAGTCAAAAATGCAAATGAATTTGGGATGACACCTTCTCAATTATATGCCCTTGCCGGAAATGGGACCTGCCCAGAGGCCCTTGCAAAGCAACTCGATGAGCTTTTTCCTCAATTGGAAACGGAATTTCAGGAGACCGATGCACTGGTAGATCATATTTTAAAAAATCCCTTATCATACATGTCAACGCCCTGGTACACCCAGTTTTCGCATCTGTCTGACACTGTAATTTTTAGAGCCAGGGTGCAAATAGATGCACTATGCGCCGAAATAAATCCGACAAAATATCCCGTCATTGGTATGGTACAACGCTTGCAAACGCAAATTTTAGCATCCTATCGTGAGCAGGACACCTTAATTTCTGTACTGTTTGCAGCTCAAAACGAATTAGAAACACTAAACCCCAAAAGAGAAATGCCCCCCGAAATTATAACAGAGGCAGACAAAGCGGCGTATTTGCAAAAATGGCGGGGTCTGTTTTTGAACAATACCCTTTTACGACTGGTATACAACTATACAGAATTAGCCGTAGAACAGGCCATTCTCAAGCTAGAGTCTATAAGCGTAGGGGAATTTAAAGAAAGGCAAGATAAGGCAAGAATAACACCTAAACCCACTCATTTTTGGGATCAGAAGAAGGACGATGGTAATTGGGAGGAACCAGTTGAGATGGTAGTAGATCCAGATGCCATAGGTATGTATTTAGGAGACGTTGCAGAACAAGATTTAGTAGCCGTCTTAGGTCAGACGTTCTTTAGATAAACCACCATTTCAAGATGATGGGTTTGGGAAAAATTATCAAAGGGGGTAACGCGTGTAATATCATAGCCGCCTTGAACAAGGATGTCTAAATCTCGAGCTAAAGACACTGGATGGCAGGAAATATAAATCAAATGAGGCGCTTGAATAGCAAGAAGCGCCTCTAAAACAGCATGTTCACATCCTTTTCGGGGGGGATCCAAAACAATGGTATGAGGCCGATCAAAAGAATGGAGATCTAATGTAGAAATATCCGCGCATATAAAACTCGCGTTTAAAATGCCAGAAGCCATAGCATTGGATCTGGCATCTGAAATGGCATCGGGAACAATTTCAATGCCCAAAATAGTTTTACAATATCGAGAAAGGCTTAGTGTTAAAATACCAATGCCACAGTACAAATCCCAAACCACATCATCAGGCCCAAAAGGACGATTTTGGGTAATAAAATCAAACATAGCTTCTGCCATCATAGGATTGGATTGCGTAAAACTATGTAAAGACAGCTTAAATGTCAATCCATAGGTTTTAATAGCCAGTGTTTGGGTTCCATAAAGACAGATCGTTTCATCCCCTAAAATAGTATTACCCGAATCTGAATTGACATTCATTAAAATACTCTTAACAGAAAGCGATGAAGACAGATGCGCCACCAACTCCGAAAAAAGAAAAGGATCCACCTTTTTTTCACACACAAAAGCAATCATAATATCAGAGGTCCCCATGGCTTCTCGAATCACAAGATGTCGAAGAAAGAGTAAAGAAACCAAAGGAACGCAAGACTCGAAAAAAAACCGAATTTGCTTATAAACAGACAAAATACCTTCAGACTGCAGGGCACAGGTAGGCGCATCAATAATCTGATTCGAATGGGTAGCATAAAGTCCCAATAAAAGTCCACCTGTTTTAGACTCTATTCCAAAAGAAAATTGTGCCTTATTGCGATAATAAAACGACGCGGACGCAGGAACAATGGGAGAGATAGAAACCTTCGCTAAAGCCGTATAATCTGAAAAAGTGCGCTTAAGATGTTGCCATTTATGCTGACATTGAGCATGATAGGTCATATGTTGGAGCTGACATCCACCACACCGATAAAAAATAGGGCAGGCAGGAAGATGCCGATCAGGAGACGCCTTTTGAACAGATAGCAACTTACCAATGCCCTGTTTTGGTGTCAATTTAATGAGTTTAAAGGATACAACTTCTCCAAACAGCGCATAAGGAATAATAATAGATTTTCCAGACACCCTCGCGATCCCATTACCTTGAGGTTGAGTATCGATAATTTCGGCACTATAGGACTGATTTTTATGAAGCGGATTCATGGGGCCGATAGAATCTTGCTTTGGAATCGCAAGACGGAATCCAAGGAATTTGAACTAAAACATGTCCAGAACTGTCTAACAATGGGAGTTGATCTACAGACCAAAGGGTGGAAAGCACAATCTGGCATTCTTTTTTTCTAGGAGAGCGCAACACCAAAACATCGCCAACACGAATATCGGCTTCCAAATGAAGTGTAATCCGTTTTTCAGATTGAACATCCACAACAGTTCCGACCCATTCCCCCAAATCAGATTGAATGTGATGCTTTTCCCGAATCTGATCTGTTTGATTGGCCCTAAAAAATCCCGCTTTTTGAGGACGCCTAGAAACAGATTCCAAACGTTTCATCCAAAGAGGGTTAAAAATATAGGCATCAGGTGAGTCTAAATAGGCATCACAAGCCTCACGATAAACAGAAAGTACCGTTGAAAAATAATCCATCGATTCTCCACGAGAATCCATAATCCAATACGATAAATTTAAACCCATCAAATCAGGAATATATTTCAAAAGACACCGATCAAATGTCGCAAACATAAAATGACCGTGGGGCGTATCATGAAAGGTAAAATGACGCCCAGAATATTGTCGATCTTGAGCCAATAATCGGGTTTGATCTAAATAGGGCGAGTCTGTCATAAAACGACCTTCCAAATAGCGTCTATAAGAATATTGAATCAAAAGAGGGCCTTGAACCTGCAAAAGAAACTGCACATGAGGTAAAGAGTGCGTTATCAAACTCAAATCAGATAAAGGCAACTCATTCCCCAAAACATGACCAGCGCAATAGTGAGAAAAATAAGAAATACTTTCAAGGTTTAAAACACTCATATCCGGAAAGAAAACAAGTGTGGCGCTGGGGAAATGCTGATGAAAGTAATCAATTAAACCAAAATCTTGAATAAGTAGTGTTGAAATTTTTGCCTCTTGCAGTGCGATAATAAAAAGTGGAAGGTTTAAAAAGTCTGAGTTGTGAAGTACACAATCACAGGTTGCCCATAAGATAACATCTGGACAAAGCAAACGGGCCTTTTCGGCAAGCGCTTTAAATCCAGAAAACAAAGGCTGGGAGGGTAGAGTTACAGCATCACTGCGGAGCGAAAATGTAGGATCTTCTAGGATTAAAGTCCTTAATCCCGCATGAATAGCAGCCGAAATGGTGAGATCATCATGGCAATAGGTAATAAACTCAGGCCTTGTCATGGCAATTATGATACACCAATTTAAGAGGCTTACCAACCAATACTAGAAAATGAAAAAAAATAAATAAAAAAGCTGTCAAAAGAAGACAAAAGATGGTATATTTATACCATAAAATTTGAGAGGGTAAAAATGAAAAAAATAGTAAGCTCAAAGAAAATAGATGTGACAATAATAGGAACTCGACTAGCTGCTGCATGTTACGCTAAAGGAATAACAGACGCTGAACTTAATGATCTACAAATTCAGGACAATTGGTTTATAGTACTTTTAAAACTTTTAGAAAACCCTTTCATTAAATCTGAATTGTTAACAGCAACATCTTCTATGAAGACAAGTTCCGACCTATTATATTTAGATCAAGATAAAAGAGCCCTCTTACAATTTTTAACTCAAGATACGCCTGACATAAGCGACATAGAAGCGCTAAAAGAACTATGTCTATGTATATGTATTGAGATGACTCCCTCAAAAGCGCAACTATTTGAAAGCATATCAGAAACACCATTTTTAATTTATCAAACGATAAAAAAATATATATTAGACGAAATAAGTAGAGACATAGAATCCAGAATGGAAACCACATCATTAGCCCCCGAAGCGACAGGCGTTAAGGGAAAGCGGAGACGCATGGAAGGAGACACCGCCCCCTATAGCATTGAGTCCGTAGAATTAAATCCAGACGCCATTTTTAACTCAGTTGAAGACAGAACCCCTCTCGTCATTTTTCAACATTGTAACAATGATAGACCCATTCAATTTTTTGAAAGAAGTGCAAATGGATTATGGATGCACTATTGGGGCGATCGTGCAATGCCCATCAAAAGAGATATGACAAGCGCACAGGTTTATGAAATTTTAGAAAGAGACCCACATCGCACCATAAGTGTTGTACATCAAATATCAACAGAAAGAAGTGAAACAGCCCCTCTTTTAAGACCTTATATTCAAACAACACGAGGCATAGAGCTTGTCTCATTAAACAGAAAAAAAATAGGAAATGATTGTTGGTTTAGAGCCTTGTTAACCAGATGGTCACATCCCCACATACAAAAAGCCATATTTTCATTTATACAAAACACCTATCATAATGCTACAGGCGCAAACTTAGAAAGTACAAGAGCAAGAATAGCCATGTTGGTGGATAGAGGCCATCCACATCTAACACTAGCAGAAATGGAGACCTTATATTTATTTACACAAAATCCAGAAGCGCATATTAATGAGGTAAGACAGATTATTTTTGCGCACACTTCGGACAAAGGACTTAGGGAAGGGGCTCAATATGATTCCAGAGAAATGGAGGCCTGCCTTATTACACTTATAGAAGAATTCGAACAGGGGATTCGTCCAGACCAGGCAGGAAAGGATGTACCTCTGAGCTATAGACTATTTGGAGAAAAGTCTATAAATGAAGGGGAGTGGGAAGTAGAAAAAGACGGAAGTGAACAATATTCCAGAGATTCTCGAGTCCCAATCAGCCTAGCTGTTGAGTTGTTTAGGATACATCAATTAGGAGATAAGTTAACCACCTTTGAAGATATTATACCGTTAATCCGAGCACAAGATCCCGGTTTCTCGAAGTCTGGAGTAACACATTATAGATATAAATGGTACTTAAATCCAACATGCCCACCCGCTGTAATTAACATATCAGAAAATGCCTTTAGAACAAGAGATTTAGTCTCACAGGCATTTAAATCCCCTGAACACGATGAACGATTATTAAGAACGTTTATACCTGACACTCGAATCGATTTAAGATATGATAAAGATGGCAAGGATATCAGTGAAGAATATACCAATTTAGATCCCGAAAACGAAAGATCAAAATCGCTTATAGCCACACCTATAAGCGATATTAATTACAACCCTATAAAACTCTTAAGAGTGATCATGCCCATTTTAAAAAAGCTAGTCCTATATTTCCCGACATTAAAAACATCCAGTGGCGCATTATTGTCCGAAAAAATCCAGATGTATAGAGATTTATGTCCATGGGAAGAGTTACTGGCAAAGTGTTATACCAAAGGGGCAATAAAGGCTGATCTTAAAACAGAAAAGTATGATGAGGATATCCAAACAGCAATAATGGGGCTATTAGACGATATGGTGGATACAGATACGATAAAGCCGGCGTCGCTAAATATAGATAGGATAATGGGAGATATAAATGCGCTCTTAGGGACAGATAATATCATTACATTCAAAATGAGAGAATCTATAGAAGCGGTTACAAAGATCATGGCGAATATAGACACCTTTAAAGACGCGAGAAGTGTAACAGTTGGCAGTTTAGTAGATGAAATAAGAGGGCTCAAATATAAAGGAAGGTCATTATGTACAGCAGCGACATTAAGTGCAACGATGGACGATCGTCCAAAACAGTACGGCAACATTAATCCTAACGCTACAATTATGATAGCCGGGTTGACTTACTACCCTGCTGTTATTTCATTGCATACACCAGGACACTGGCAATCTTATGAATACTTCGGTAATGGTTTATGGCAACACAGAAATGGACACAATGATCATCATGCTGAAATCCATGATACAGCACAAATTCAAAAGGCACTTAGAGATACAAAAGGCACTATCATGATAACGTTAACACATGAAAGAAGTGCATATCCACTCCCACGCCCCCTCCCTGAAACAGTAGCCTCCTCAAGACCAGCTGCAGCAGAAGTGATAAGATTAGAGGGAATTTTGTTCATAGAGGGCGAAACACTCCCAAGCTTTATGATAAGACATGAAGGCTTAGCTTTAAAATACAAACATGTCCATGGTTTTGAATTTATAAAAGCGTTAAGACGCGCATATTATGCTCAAAAAATTGAAGCAGTCTTCGCCTCAAAAACAGACACCCGTCCAGAAACTATCGCGGAACTTGCGATTTTATTACTGATAAATTTTTCTTGGAATGAAGGTCAGTCAAAAGGTCATTTTTTAAATGAAATATGCGCAATATTTAGTCCTCATCTCAATAAAGATCAATTTGGGCATATTATGAAAACGATTTTATCGCTTTCAGGCGCAAATTTAAAGACGATACTTCTAAAAATAAAAAATTATATCGAAAAAAATCAAGAGGAAAAAATCTATAGTGATAAAAGCATTATGGAGTTATTAGGAGCCGCCTATGTTGCTGAAGCAAGCGCATCAGATACTAGATGGGTTTTAGAAACAGGTATAGATCAGCGCATTGAAGAGCGTATTCGACGATTGGTCTCTTGGGGCGTGATCACGAAAGAAACGCAAATTGCATTGGAGGCAGAAATAACCCTGTTAAGAACAGAAGAAGAAACATCCAGGCTAGCCTTACTCGAAGCAAAAATTAGAGATTATCAAAGTCATATAAATAGCAGAGTAAAAGGTAAGTATGACTTTGTATCTGAAGATGAGAGGTATGAAGTAGATACATGGAGAGCCCTATTAGGGGGCTGGCCCCTATGGGAAACAGACGATAATTTAAAAAAAGCGATAGCCATCGAAATTGCATTACGCGAATTTCAAAACTTAAAAGAAAGGGCCCTATTTGGTAAAACATTAAAAGACATTACAGCAGAAAAAATTAAGCGTAATGAATGGGGAGATATGACCTATCTTGAAACCATAAATATCCTTGCCATAAGAGAAGCAAAAAGAATATTGGGCACATTAATACCAACCGAAAATCATATGATGGTTTCAATTGGGGAAATAAGCGACCCCATGACAAGATCAGAATATAATAACAATGGGACCTGTATCCGAATGATGTATTATACAATCAATCTCATTCAAATGGTAAAAGCGAAAAACTTTAAAGGTGCGGGTCAATTATTATATTTATTATCACAAGATGAGTTTCTAGGGGCTGCTTTAGAATTAAAAGGACTTACTAAAGAAGCTTTAAGTCTAAAATTAAAACAGTTGTTTTTAGAAGAAAATGATCAATTATTCTTACCTATCTTAGCCTTCGCAGGAGAATACGGAATCCTAAATACACCTATAATGGAAGATTCAGCCATGGAAACGGAGGAAGAACATCTCTCCGGATTAGATAAGGCCCTCCAAGAAATGACTCGTTTAACAGAAGCAGAACAAACATTGGCATCAGCTCCTAATAGACTGGAAGTACTAGAAGGAACACATCGGGTATTTTTGGAAGAAGCAGAACGCGCACGATTAGCAGCAGAAGAAGCAGAATTAGCAGCTGCTATAGCACTATCACTACAAAAAACCGCATAGGCCAGAAGGATTAAAGTAATTTAATCAATATACTTAAGAGATGCGCCTTAGAATGAGGCGGTAACTTAACCACAGAACTGGGGTTTGTTTTTAAAACAGCCCCATTTTGGAGTGTGTGAATCCAGTCTGGAACAAAAGAATGTCGTTTGCCATCTTGGGTCAAAATTTCTAAGGCGTCCCCAGGTTTAAAGCAGCCTTTAACTTCAACCACTAACTCTCTTTTAGAGGTAAAAGCTTGCACTGTCCCTATAAACTCAACACGCTTTTCATAGGCATCAAAAGCATCATTAATAGAATGTGAAACAGGCCGCTCTAAAAGGCCCCCAGTAGAAAACTGACGATTAGACACATCTTCTAGATTATGTGTTAAGGTATCATACAACCGATAGAGTTCTGCATAATCGTTTTGATCTTGAGTTAAAAAATCGTAAGTCGCATCAATAGCCTGTCTATAACAAGCCGCAATATTTGCAGTATAAAGATTTGATTTCATACGCCCCTCTACTTTGACACTGTCAATGCCAATGCGCATGATTTCAGGCAAGGTTTCAAGTCCCATTAAATCTTTGGCATTCATGACATGGGCCTTATCCAAAACAGTCTTAGTAATAGGATCTATAAGCTCATATTCATGACGGCAACTTTGAACACACCCGCCTCGATTAGAATCACGTCCTGCGGTGTAATTGGAAATCACACATTTTCCCGAATAACTGGCACACATGGCGCCATGAATAAAAATTTCAAGATCTACGTCCAACTGAGACTTAATACGCGCACAATCGGACAAAGACACTTCTCGGGCTAAAATCACCCGTTCTGCGCCAGCCTCTTTCCAGAATTTACACCCATATGCATTGGTAACACTGGCCTGAGTACTCACATGCAGAGGAATCGTCGTTTCTGCTTTTGCCCGTTGAAAAACCCCCATATCTGAAATAATGAGGGCATGAGGTTGGAGCACTTCCAAAGAAGCAAGATAATCACTCAACCCTTTCATATCAGAAGTGTGGGCAAAACCATTAAGCACCACATACACTTTTTTACCACTATCATTGGCAAAATCAATTGCGGCTTTCATTTGAGAAGTGGTAAAATTATCCGCATATTTTCTCAGTCCAAAAACATGCCCGCCAATATAAACAGCATCAGCGCCATAGGTTAAGGCAATTTTACATTTTTCAAGATTACCTGCAGGCGCAAGGAGTTCCGGCTTTTTATACATAAAAAGCATTATACTAAAGCACGATCACATTGAACATAAAGGAAAAAACAAGATGAAAAAAATAATGCCCAGTCAAACAAGATTGATGGTAAAAAAAACCATAGACGGTGAAATCTTAAACTTTTATAGAGCCGATACACCCAGTGTAGAGACAGGGAAAGTGTTACAGGATAATGGCGAAATGAAAGCCTTACCGTTACCTTCTCCAAGACGCGTGGGAGAGCTTCAAAGAAATGCCACTACTATAGAACCTTTTGTAAAACAACACTCTAAAGCGGCTTCAGATATAAGACAAAGCCCACTTAGCCCGAGGCGGGGTGTTTCAAGCCCAAAAAAAGAAGGATAGTACGCACAGTATAATTCAATAAATCGGTATACGGTCCTGGTATGCCTTCAAGAGCGGCCTTTCCAAGGCGAATAGACGCTTCAATAGAAGCATCCTCCGAAGAAATCAGCCCTTCATGTTTAGAAAAGCCAAAAGACTCAGGCGACAAAAACCCCTCCAGATGGGGCATAGAAACTGAGGATACAAAAGGCGTACGTCTATCAATGGGCAGTTGAGCAGCACCCTCTGCACCTCTAAAACATAAAAACTGATTCACTTTATGTTGACGAAGCAGTAAATTTGCCGTCATTTCTTTATAAGCTGGATGCGTATACCCTGTCACGATAAAATTGCCATTTTGGGCTCGAATAGGCTGTAAAAACTTTTCTAAAGTGGCAATCATCGGACGTTTGAGCATATCCAATCGCAGTTGTTTTAAGGCATAAAGTTCAGGATGGAACAAAGCTTGATCCACATAGGTCCAGCCCTTTTGAGGGTCTTTAAGATGGAAAAACGCCTCTTCCAAAGAAGTCGGAATGGGATAACCCATCTCCTGTAACACCTTATGAAAATTAACCCCATGTTTAGGACCAATATCATCTATGCCATGAAGAAGGGTAGGAATACCCTGTTTTCCCAAAGTCATAGCCACAAAAGGAAGTAAAAAAGGCGTTCGGGTCAGACCATCATAAGAAGTAGATAGATCAACAATAACAGGCAAATCTGTTTGCAAACGCTGTGTACGATTCCAAAGATAATCCAAAGCGGCCAAATTTTCATCTAAGCTCTCACGCTTAAGTCTTTCAGCTTCTAAAAAAGAGGCTTTTAAAAAATCAGGCGTATCCGAATTAAAAATAAAATCCCAACAAAGTTGCATCTCCTCATAAGACAGTGTTTCCCGATTTAAAATGCGATGAATACACGAAATAAAAAAATTGGGCGCTTTGGGGGTAAAGAGTAAAACATGCAAAGGCAAAGGAATTAAAGCCCCTGCATCCGATTGAATGCGCTGAATCAGTAAAGCCTCATCAGGGGTAGGGTCTAAAAATAAAAGAGCGGTTAAAAGGGTTGCCTTACTTGAAAGCGGAATATCAGGGTCTTGAAATCCCTTAAAAAAATCCGGAAAATCTTCCGGCATGAGACATTTGCCCATATGTTGGCCTATGCCTTTTTTTTGAATCAGTGCCATAAAAGATCCGTAACTCATAAAAGTCCTAGTGTTTTAAGATTTCGGTAGCCAGTTGTCTAAACCGAGGATGATTGGGATGATGATGACGGGGATGAATGTCTAAAACGACTTGAGCATAGCGTTTCGAAGCCTCCAAATGACCGTCTTGAAATTCAATAAGGGCCAATCGAAGGGGGGGCTCTAAATGATCAGGTAAAACCTGATGCAAAAATAAATACCCTTTTTTAGCGGCTTCACGACGGTTCAGTAAAAAAGAAATTTCAGACTCACATTTTCTCATATTTAAATCGGAAGAAATGCGTCGACCATTTTGAAGCGCAAAATTCAAGTGAGTGAGATCAGAAAGCAAATAATAGGTATAAGCCAAATCCAGTTGTGCCAATGGATGATCGGGAAAAATAAGTAAACTATGTAAAAAATAATACCGAGCAGAGAGTAAATCATCATTGCGAAGCGCCTGCATGCCCTTGGTATAAGAAAGATCAGAAGTCCAAGTCCAGGCATATAACAAAAATAAAAGCATCAACCATCCCAAAGCGAGAAAACGTCCAAAAGAAGGGGCAGAATTCGAAACGCGCATGGCTGAATGAGGAACAAATAAAATACCTGCCAAAACAATCACCGCCAAGCTGGTAAGAGAAAAAAGAGTAACCGTAATCATCATTTTAAACACAATAAAATAGATAACCCATTTAGAAAGGGCAGGAAAAGACTGCGTGGTATAAAGAAGATAGCCAATCCCAACAACAGCCCATACAAAGCCCAGAATCCCCAATTCTACCCCAAATTGTAATAAAATAAGATGAGCATCTCCCACAACCCCTGAATAGGTTCCCAGAAGGGGCGATAAACCTGGGAAATGATGAAATAAATCAAAAACACCCTGAAGGAAATAAGAGGAGTATTGAGACAAGCCAGTTCCAAAAAGAGGTGCTCTATACATCATAAAAAGACTACTCCCCCAAACCAAACACCGTCCCAAAACCGAGTGAATAAAAGAGGTATAAAATAGGGCCACAAACGAAAGCGCAAGACCACTTAAAAGCCCGACATAAAGGTACTTTTTTCGTTTAAGACACAGCGTCAAGAGCAAAACAAAAAAGACAAAGAAAGTAGATTTGTTAAAAGTAGCAAAAAGCCCCAATAGAAGGGGTGGTAAAACCCAATAAAATACAGATCGGGTCTTAAGGGGCTGGTGCGAAACGCCTAGGTTTGGATCAGAGGGCAAAAATAGGCCTTTCGAAACGGTCCCCTGAATTAAATCAATCACTAAAAAAAGAGAGAAGGCCAAAAAGAAAGATAAGAATTCTGAATTGCCCATTACACCAATCGCACGACCGGGATATAAAAAATATTGAACAATCGCGATAAGAGAATGAATCAAACTCAGCCCAATAATCGTATAGTAAATCCACTGACGTTTCTGTGCTGAATTACCGGTATACAGCCAAGAAATACCTGCTAAAAAAAGAATAAACGCCCCCAAAAATTGAAAAGTCGTTTGCAAGGATAGAAAAGGAGTCTGAGTATGAAGCGCACTGAAACTCATCCACATAAACCCAAGGAAAAACCAGGCTAAAACACGTCTTGAAGGCAAAATCAGTTTCGAAGAGCGGGCCAAATAAAAACAGGCTAAAGCTGAAAAAACACCCCACAAAATCCCTCTTCCCGTTAAAAAAGGAGAATAAGAAAAAGGGAAATAACATAAAAAGAAAAAAGATAAAAGAGAAGAAAATCCGATTAGAGAAATCACTTCTTTTTATCCTCTCATCCAAATATAGGCCAAATAAACCCCATAAAAGGCGAGAAAAAGAAGCCCTCTAAATCGAGAAATCGTATGTTTTTTAGAGAATTCCAATAAAAACAATAAAAGAACGCTGGAAAGGCAAACCAATCTCAGTTCATAACTAAAAAAAGAGGGAATTTGAATAGGATAAATCAAATTTCCAACCCCCATCACCAACAAAAGATTAAAAATATTAGACCCAATAATGGCGCCCACTGCCAATTTAAACTTTTTTTGACGCGCCGCCATTAAAGTGGTGACAAGTTCTGGAAAAGAGGCCCCAATGGCGACAATAAACAGGGCAACAAAGGATTGACTCATCCCAAGATACAAGGCCACATATCGAACATAATGAACCACAAGATAGCTCCCAAGAGGCAATAAAATAGCTCCTAAAAGAAAGAAAAAGCCCCCTTTGTAGAGAGAATGGGTTTGAGACTCTGATAGGGAAAGTTCCAAATCGGCATCACTGGTTTTAGCTAAAAACACCAAGAAGCCAACAAAAGCAAGGATAAGAAGGCCACCATCCAGTCTAGAAAGAGAAAGACCTTGAGCATGTGGAAAAAAAACGAGTAGCCCCAACAAACAAGACGCCGCCACATTCACCCATAATTCCTTTTTAAAGGAAAACGTATCTACTTTAAGCGGAATCAGAACCGCACAAAGCCCCAAAATTAAAAAAGAGTTGGCAATATTACTCCCCAAAACACTGCCAATAAGAAGGGTAGGCTGTTTTGAAATGCCAGAAAAAACGCTGATCATTAATTCCGGTGCAGAGGTCCCAAAAGTAAGTAAGGTAGCCCCTAAAATAACCGGCGAAATTCGAAAGGCCTTACCGATAATACCGGCGCCATTGACCAAAAAGCTTCCACCCTTCCACAATAAAAAGAAACCCAATAAAAACAAAAGAAAAAGTGTCATGATCGAAATTATAACATGATTTAAAAGACAGAAATAGGATCAATATCTAAAATAAGACGCACAGAAGGTGGTGGGGCAGAAATCCCTTTTAAAACCTGTTTTAAAGCAGGTAAATGCGCATGAGGTAATTTAATCATCATATGATATCGAAAATGATGACGAATTTTTTCTATAGGTGCCGGCTCCGGTCCAAAAATTCTCATCTCATCGGCTAAATCCCCCAAACCTGCAAAAAAAAGCGTTTTATAATGGTCACAATAAGCCACCAAAGTATTTAAGTCCGTAGCACTAAACACCAAATTCACCATCGCTTGAAAGGGCGGATACCCCAAACTTTGTCTATACCCAATTTCTTGGGCATAAAAAGAGGCATAATCATGGGTTTTAGCATGCTGAATGGCATAATGATCGGGACAAAGGGTTTGAATGATAACATGACCGGGAATCGTGCCACGTCCCGCACGGCCTGCAACCTGAGTCAAAAGCTGAAACGTGCGTTCCGGCGAGGTATAATCGGGTAAATGTAAGGTGGTATCAATGCCTAAAACACCAACAAGTGTCACAGATTCAATATGATGGCCCTTCGCAATCATTTGAGTCCCAATGAGAATATCCCCGTGGTCCTTAAAGGACTGCAAAATAGTATCCAACTGAGAAAATGTCGTGGCCGTATCTTTATCCAATCGCATCAAAGTAGCCTCTGAAAAAAACCGGCGCAATTCCAATTCTGCTTTTTGAATCCCTGTGCCTGAAAACGAAAGACTGGGTTTTTTGCAGGTACTGCAGGTCATGGTCATCGGCGTAATACTATGACAGCGATGACATCGAAAGGTACGATCTTGATGATAGGTATAACTCAAATGACAAAGTGGACAACAATGCGGCTTACCACATTTTTGGCACACAATATAGGGAGAAAATCCCCGTCTATTCAATAAAATAATGACCTTTTCCTGTTTAGAAAGGCGATCTTGAATGCCTGAAATGAGGGTATCCGAAAAAAGATGCATCTCCCCTCGGGCATAAGATTCTTTCATATCCACAATTTCAATAGACGGAAGGGGATTATTCGAAACACGCTCGGACATTGTGAGAACTTTTAAAGGCGATTTTCCTGGCAAGGGATGGTCTTTTTGGGCATAGAGTTGTACGCGTGGCGTCGCAGAACCATAAACCAAGGGGCACTGATGATAAGCCGCTCGATATTCTGCCACCGTATGGGTAAAATAGCGGGGGTGAGAATCTTGTTTGTAACTGGGCTCATGCTCTTCATCTATAATAATCAGTCCTAAACGATCCAAATGGGAAAAAATAGCCGATCGAGGTCCAATCACAATATCAACCGTTCCATGATAAATACGATTCCATTCCACATCCCGTTCTTTAGCACTCAATCCAGAATGAATCACCGCCAGCTGAGAGGCCCCAAATCGGCGTTGAAAATGAGCGGTATATTGAGGCGTTAGGGCAATTTCAGGCACTAAAATCAAGCACTGAACCCCCAAATGAATATAATGTTGCGCCAGTTGCATATAGATTTCGGTTTTACCACTCCCCGTAACACCATGAACATAAAAAGAAGAAAATCCAGAGGCTTCTCTCGTAATGGTTTCAAAAATATGTGCCTGAAAAGGCTTTAAGGGAAGGGGGCTTTCTAAGGAAGGGGTCGGTTTAGACTCACTGAGTTTACGAAGCAAATGGCTGCCAATGACGGTTTGGTAAGCCTTATGAGGCGTACACTGATAATACTCCGAAAACCACATAATAAGGGCCACTATGGATTCCGAAAGCACCGGTTTTTTGGGCTGAACAGAAAGAAGGGGCTTGGTCCCTGAGAGCGCACCTGTTTCAATCGCAATCACAAGGCCCGTACAGGCACTGCGTCCAAACCAAAACGTAACATGCATGCCCACACGAAGTGTTTCTTGTAGGGAATCCGGAACGCTATACGTATAGGGCGTGTTAACCCCTCTAAAAATTAAAACATGGGCAAGGATCATCGTGTCATCAGTGTATCATAGAGACTAAATTGTGATACACTAAAACCTTATGACAGCTAAAAATCAATTAAAAGAAAGCCAAAATCCCTATTTAAAACAACATGCGCACCATCCGGTTCATTGGATGGAGTGGGGAGCAGACGCCTTTAAACGGGCCAAAGAAACAGACAAACCCATTTTTTTATCTATAGGGTATTCCACCTGTCATTGGTGTCATGTGATGGCCCATGAATGCTTTGAAGACGAAACTGTAGCGGGTCTCATGAATGAGGCCTTCATCAATATCAAATTAGATCGAGAAGAACGGCCGGAGTTAGATGCCCTATACATGAGTGCCTGTCAAATGATGGGACAGCAAGGGGGATGGCCTTTAACCATTATTATGACACCAGACAAGCGGCCTTTTTTTGCAGGCACTTACTTTCCCAAAGAAAGCAATGAATACCGCATTGGACTTTTAGACTTAATTCCAAAAATAAAAGAAATCTGGGATCATGAACGTGAGGACATATTAACGAGTGCCAATCAAGTATTTTACAATTTGGTCCAAGAGTCCATCCAATCCTCGGATCGCGTCTTAAATCCAAACATCACGACAATCGCCTACGAGCAATTAAGCCAACATTTCGATCCCCTTAATGGGGGCTTTCATAGCGCGCCAAAATTCCCAAGCCCGCACACCCTTTTATTTTTAAGTCAGTACCATACCAGAACGCAAGACCCTAAAGCTATGGACATGGTTTCCAAAACGCTCACTCACATGCGTTTGGGCGGCATTTACGATCACATTGGATTTGGATTTCACAGATATAGTACGGATAGTGAGTGGAAAGTACCTCATTTTGAAAAAATGCTCTACGATCAAGCCTTATTATTATGGGCCTATGCGGAAGGATACGTGAAAACAAAAGAGCCTTTATATCGTCAAACCCTGCATGAAATTGCAAGCTATTGCGAGCGTGAACTTAAGGCTAAAAACGGCATTTTTTATGCCGCTCAAGATGCCGATTCTGAAGGAGAAGAAGGCCGTTTTTATACCTGGAAAACAGAAGAGCTCCAAGACAGTTTAGGAGAGACATGGGCTGCATTTAAAAGCGCCTTTAATCTCTCTCCTGAAGGCAATTTTGAGGAAGAGGCCAGCCGACAAAAAAACGGACAAAATATTCTATTTGTAACAGACAAATCCGCCTTATCTCATTTAGAAGACCCCCTACGCCTATCCTTGTATGAAAAACGAAAAACCCGAGAAGCGCCTTTTTTAGATGATAAAACACTGACAGATTGGAACGCGCTTTTAATTATAGGATTTTGTAAGGCCTATCAGGCAACCGAGGACAAAGCTTATTTAAAAACCGCCATAAAAACCTGGGAATCTCTGTCTAAGGCTCACTATAAAAATGGGGAATGGCAACACAGTGCCACACAATCCGGATTTCTCATGGATTATATGAGCAGTTGTGTGGCAAGTTTAGCACTTTTTGAATCCACCTGTGAAACGGAGTATCTGGAAAGAGCCAAGACAAGCATGGAAAAGGCCATTTTAAAGTTTTGGGACCCTAAAAAAGGCGGCTTTTTTATGAGTGCCAGCGATAGAGACGATGTCATTATCAGGCAAAAAGAGCGTTATGATGGGGCCATTCCTTCCGGAAACAGCATGGGATATTATGCCCTCATTCGTCTATATCAGCTCAGCGAAAATTCAGATTTTTTGGACAGGTCAAAAGCCTTAATGCAATCGGCGGTATCCAACATTGAAAACTATCCCTCTGCTTATGGCTTTTGGCTCTTGGCAGAAGAAATACGTCAAATGCCGCCTCTATTAGCGTGTAAAAAATAAGGAATTGACATAATCCCACCCTCAGCCGAGAATAGAGTCATGAATTTACTGGAACTGGTGCCACGAGAAAAAGAAACCTTTCAAACAGATGCCTTAGCACTTTTAGGGCAATATCCTCAAATTTCAGGCATTAATATTCCAGATGTTTTAAGACTCGAACATCGTAGCTATGAGGCAGCAGCGGGCCTATTGGATCAGCGCATACTTGCCATTCCTCATATTCGCGCCATTGATCATCCTGTAGAAAAAACACTCCAAATCATAGGCGATTTAATTCAAAAAGGGCTAACCCATGTTTTAATTGTATCAGGAGATGCCCCTGATTTATCCCATATTACCTACGAAGTGACGACACTAGAGGTCATCTCAGGAACAAAAGAAAAATACCCCAACCTAAAAATTTATGGGGCATTAGATCCCTATCGCCAAGCCATGAAAGATGAGATTTTTTATTGCAAACAAAAACTAAAAGCAGGCGCCAAAGGATTTTTCAGTCAGCCTTTTTTTGATCTGGATCTTGCCAGTATTTTCTTAGAGCAACTGTCCCAGTCGGAACTATTTTTAGGCATTTCCCCTGTAACATCTGAAAGCTCCAAATCCTATTGGATCAATCGAAATAAAGCTGTATTTCCACCTGATTTTGGACTGTCTTTAGACGAAAATATTAAGGTATCGCGTGAATTAATGAAACTGGCAGAACGTTTTAATCAACATACCTATCACATGCCCATTAAAGTAGATCCCGACACCTACTTAAATGCCGTGTTTAAGGTCTAGGCTTCAGCGTTTTCAGCCGCCTCAACATCAATACCAATAATTTTAGCATCAGGCTTCACAATAGAAACAGAATGCATGCCACAATCCACATGATGCGTTTCACCCGTGACCCCAGAACTTAAATCAGAACATAAATAAAGACCGGCACCACCAACTTCCTCAAGCGTAATGTTTCGTCTCATAGGAGATCGGGCTTCATTAATTTTATACAAAATATCCGCACCTGAAATACCCTTAAAGGCAAGGGTTTTAACAGGCCCAGCAGAAAGGGCATTCACACGAATGTTGCGAGGTCCGAACTCACTGGCCAAATATCTAACATTACACTCTAAAGCCGCTTTGGCCACAGCCATAATATTATAGTTAGGCACATAGCGTTCGCCCCCTTGATAAGAAAGGGTCACAATGGCGCCACCTTTTTCATTAAATAAAGGACTGGCATATTTTGAAATGGGAATCAGAGAATAAGCACTCACACCAAGCGCAAGATCCCAACCTGCCTTAGAAACCTCTGATAAATTACCCGTTAAATCCTCACGATTCGCAAAGGCAACGGCATGAACGACAAAATCAAGGGTGCCATAAATGGCTTTATAAGACTCAAACACCGCTTTAATTTCCGCATCATTCACAACATCGCAGGTTTGGATCAACTTAGAATTCATTTCTTCGGCAATAGGACGAACACGTCCTTCCATAACCTCGCCAGCATAGGTAAAGGCAATTTCAGCACCTTGATCATAAAGGGCTTTCGCAATGGCATATCCAATACCACGCTTATTACTCACTCCAAAAATAATCCCTTTTTTGCCTGACATAAGCCCCATGGTACTGCCTCCAAAATAATAACGATAACTTTAAAGATTAATAATAACGCAAAAGAGTCGCCCGCGTCCAGATTCTATATCTTTAAGAGACATCAAAATTGACGTATAGTTAAGAAAATCACTACCGATAAATTAAGGATAGACCATGAGCGACAGATTAATTCTACTTTATGATAAAGACTGTGGATTTTGTAGACACTGGATCAGTGTGTGGGAGTCTATAACATCCGAAAATGTTGTGTATTACCCCGGACAAGATTTCATCGAACAATTTCCAATTGCAGCAAAAAAAGCATGTACAGAATCGGTTCAACTCATTGAAAATGGTACCGTCATTGCGACAGGGGCAGAAGCCATTTGTATCATTTTATACGGCGCAGAAGGGGGTTATAAATTCCCATTATGGGCCTATAAAAAAATCCCTTTTATGGGCAGAATAATGGAATCGAGCTATCAAAAAGTAGCTCAAAATAGGGGCTTTTTTTCCAAATTAACCCGTATAATTTGGGGTGAAAAAACAAAGTCTAGCTATACCACCGCATCTCGTCTCATGATGCAAGGATTGGGCTGGGTGTATGTCATTGCCTTTGTCTCTCTTTTAGTACAAGTAAAGGGATTGTTTGGCACCAATGGCATTATCCCCATATCTGCATGGTTAGAACCTGCTAAAACCGTTTTGGGCTATAAAATCATCACATGGGTTCCATCCTTATTTATTATAAATGCCTCAATAATGGCCCTCCAAGGCGTGTGCATTCTGGGTATTTTATCTGGATTAATGATGGCCTTATCCAAGTATAAACGCACCGCAGCCGTAATAGCATGGATATGCTATCTGTCCTTTGTATCTGCAGGATCTCCATTTATGCATTTTGAAAGTGACCGTCTGTTATTGGAAGTAGGATTTCTGGCCTTTTTTATTCAGCCCCAACCCTCCAAATGGGTGCGTTGGGCATATTTAATCTTACTCTGCCGTATTTTCTTTTTATCAGGCCTAACCCAGATCCTATCTGGAACAATATCCTGGACATCCTTATCCGCCTTTAAATTATATTTATGGACGCAACCTCTACCTCATATCGGAAGTTGGATAAGCTATCAATTGCCCAGCGTGATTCAAAAAACACTGTGTGCAGGCATTTTAATGGTCGAGTTCCTCCTTCCTTTTGGATTGTTTTTAACACAAAAGAAACGATATATCGCGGTACTCAGCAGCATAGCTGTGATGATCCTCATGATACTGACGGGAAACACAGGCCTTTTCAGTATTTTAGTCATATTAATCGCACTTTGGGGATTAAATGATGCTTTTTTCTACCAATTCTTACCCAAACTAACCCAAATAAATCCTGAAACTCCCATTAAAAAAATACCTTTCGAAAGTGGGATTTTATGCCTCTTAATAGGATTAAGTATCAGTTCCGAACTCAGCACCTTAAAAATAGCACGCATGCCTTATGTAATTCATAAAACGGCACAAACACTTAAAAACCATCATGTTTTTGGACATTACACCTTATTGGAACCCGTACTGCGTCACCGTCATGAAATACTGTTTCAAGGCAGCGAAGACGGCATTCATTGGAAGTCCTATAAACTCAACTATTCGCCCCAAGATCCCACGCAATTTCCAAAATGGGTATTGCCCCATCAACCCAGGCTGGATTTACAATTAAAACTGGCAACACTAAGTCCCTTAGAGCACAACAAATGGGTAGAATCGGTCATGGATAAACTGAGTAAAAACACACCTGAAACCTTAGCGTTTTTTCAGAACAATCCCTTTAAAACAAAGCCACCCCTCTATATTAGAGCCTATGTATACGCGTATAAAATGAACACATGGCAGCAATACAAACAATCCGGACGCATATGGAGTCTAGAAAAAAAAGGGTCCTATAGTCCTGCATTTTATATTCCACCTCAGCTGTACAATTCAAACCAAAACAGATAAAATCAAAAAATGTTAAAAATACTACCCCTAAAGCATAAAACAGAAGATCTAGAATTATCGGAACGATTTTTAAACACACCAAAAGACACCCCTTTAGATACCATTGTAAAAGCAGAAAAAATGTCCGATATACTCACCTATATTGTTGCATTATTTAAATCCTTAGCAAAACGCTATGGCATAGATACACCCTTAATTGACAGCACACAGAGAGAACTACCCACATCCGGAGCCATTCTTCAAAGATCTAGTGAAAGAAACCAAGTCGTCGTACAATGTGAAATGTCAGTATATAAAATAAAATATATAGGTTCCCGTACTCAGGCTCAAACGCTTTACACCCTATTTAGTGAAAGTATTCAGGGCTATAAAGCCACACATCCGGAATGTCCAGATCGATTTATGCCTCTAAGGGTAGATGTCAGCAATCCAGGTCAAATCGCCATTTATAAAAAAACCCCCTATACCCCATACGGAGATTTATACATGTGGATTCAAAAAAATACCCCCCTAGTAAATAATCCCCAAAAGGATAAAGATAAGATATTCTTAAGCAAAAAAATAACCCTCATAAGATTTGCCTTAGATATTTTAAGGGAAATCTATACTAACTATCAAAAGGGAACCATTCATGCCGATCTCAAACCAGATAATGTATTATTGGTTTCAGAAAAAAAAGACGAAATAAAAGCAAATATCATCGATTATGAATTGGCCCATCATCTGACACCGGATCCTCTTATTCAAAAGTACATGGCAACATGGGGGAGAGGTACCCTAGAATATGCCGACCCCTATATTTTAGATCCAGAAAACAAAGGGACCCCCTACCGTTACGACATTCTGCCACTTCTAGGAACGCTATTTGCACTGTTCCATGGGTACAATATTTTTATGCCAGAGGTATACCTAAGGAGACCCACTATAGAAGAAAAAAAAGCCTGTGTTAAAGAGGTATCTGAAACCATAAAAAAAACACTTGAAAACCCTAAAAAGCCCAAGCAACATTATTTTAGACTGCCAAGATCCATCTTAGACCGTTTTTTAACGTATTTAGATCAAAATTCTGATGAAGCCCCTATGGCTCAACTGGAGTTTGCCATTAAAAAAATGGAAGCGCAGCTTCAAAAGCATCTGAAATGGGAAGAGCGTTACACAGAAAAGGTAAAGCTAGAAGAAATCCGTCAAAAAGAATTAGATCGAAGATTTAAAGAAATGTTAAGACTTTAAAATCTGATCCAAAATAGTTTGAATCTCGGAGACCGATTCCACGCGAACCAATTGAGACCGAAAACGTTTGGCATTGGGAATGCCTTTAACGTATTGAACCAAGTGTTTGCGTATTTCACGCATGGCAAGAGAGAGACCTTTATGTTCAACCAACCATTCTGCATGACGAATCATTAATGGGATTTTAGATTCAAAAGTAGGGATCTGTCCCGAAGGATCAAAAACCCAAGGATTTCCAAAGGCCGCTTGGCCAATTAAAAACCCATCTAAATTGCCCAACTTTTGAATGCCATCTGAAATAGACGTAATACCCCCATTACCTAAAACCGGAATCGTTAAATGCCGTTTCATCTCATAAACAGCTTGAAATTGGGCGGGCACATTATAAGGCTCTAAATAGGTTCTCGCGTGAATACAAATCAGTTTAGCGCCTGCATTTTGAGCCCCAATGCCAAATTCTGTAAGACCTTCAGCATCTGACCAACCCAAGCGTGTTTTAACAGACACAGGAAGCGTTGTAGCCGAGGCTAATGCCTCAATCAATTTAAACGCAAATTCTGGTTTTTTACGAAGGGCTACCCCATGTTCGGATTTAACCACCTTTTTAGCGGGACATCCCATATTGATATCAATACCGGCAAACCCCATGTCTTCACACACCTTAGCGGCACGAACAAAGGTATCGATATTTTTACCAAAAATCTGAGCAATCACAGGGCGTTCACTGGGATCAAACCAAAGTTTTCGCTTTAAGCTTTCTGCACCATGGCTTAAACCATCGGCAGACGTAAATTCCGTGACAATCACAATGTCAGAATTCACAGCACGGCAAACCCGTCTAAACGCACTATCTGAGTATCCATCCATAGGGGCAAGCCCAATAATAGGGCGGGGAAGCCTATTCCAGTCAAAGTATGTCATAAGCAAAGAGGGTATCACAAAAGAGAAGATCTTTAAAATACGCAAAAAACAAGGTAAAGTAGAGTATATGAATGAAAACGCCCCTTTAAGTGCAGAAGACGTAAAAATTGTAGATACCAAAGCCAAGGCTATCAATCTAGAGCCAGGAACCTATTATTACTGCCGATGTGGTCGAAGTGCAGACGGTATTTTTTGTGATGGCGCCCATAAAGGAACCGCGTTTGTGCCTAAAAAATTTACGGTAGAAGAACCCAAAACAGTGTATATTTGTCTGTGTAAACACACCAAAACATCGCCATTTTGTGATGGATCTCATAAATCTTTGCCAAAATAATCCCTCCTTTAAGGTAATTGAAAAATTTGAAGTCTATCATTGAGACCCAACTCCGTAGATCCTTCTTGTAAAACAAAAAGCCGCCGTGAGGCATCAATAGAAAGGACATTGGGCAACACAAATTCACCAGAATCCATCCCCTCTGTCCCAAATAAAGTCTCAAAAGCAAATAGACCTGTTCCAGAATTATATTTATAAATCAAAATCCGATTATTATTACGATCGAGTACATAAATACGTTTGATGGTAGGACTAAAATCTAAGGCAATGCTTTTAGGTCGATTAAAATTAAGGCCTGATTCAGCCCCTGTTAGGGTTTGAATAGGCGTGCCCCCTGTGCCTCTATTAAAAATAGACACTTTATTACCCGTTTCATCACAAACAAAAACAAACGTAGAAGAACCAATTGTACCTGCCTTAATATCACTGATATAGGTAAATGAATCTGTATAAGTCGTGCTTTCAGACCCCAATGTATGAGTACTAACATCATAAGGATAAGTTCTAACAGTAGACCCGGACATCCCCTGATTATCACTCACATATAAAATATTGGAATGAATCAGTACCGATTCCACATTGGAAAAAGATGAAAAAGAAAAATCAACCTTTACAGGCGTTGTTGTCAAGTTATAGTAAAGGGTAACACGATTATTGGCTGCATTAGTGCCTTTTTCTGCCGCCCAAAGTTCTGTAGGCAACTCTGACGATAATCCATACGCCGAACTTGTGCCACTGACATGGGTTAAATTTGAATTAGAATACGTTAAAGGCGCGCCTGAATTATTGTTATAAATCAAAATATCCCCATTAGTCGCACTGGTTTTAGAAATATACACCTGATTCCCCACACGAATAATGCCTTTAGCATTAATATCTTCTAGAGTTAAGGTTAACGTAGGGAGTTTCGTAACTGGCGCATACGTATAAGATCCTAAGGTAACAGCCGTACGATAGGTTACTTCCGCCAAAGTTTTAGCACTTAATCTAAATTGATAAGTTCCCAATCCTTGCTTGAGATAATCCCCCGGCTGAAGCGTAGCAGAGTGGGTATTATAAGAATTGGATAAGGTAACATAATCTGTACGAATAGGGCCAACAATTTCCAATCGATATTCATCAAAATTAGCAATAGCGCCAGGATCATCAAAGGTCCAACTGGCGTTCAAGACTAAACTGGGAGAAAAAGTAAGCGATGTAAAAATAGGCTTAATACCTAAATTAGGCGGAAGCTCAGGTTGAGCAGGAGGCGCAGAAGGTGATGAAGACGAAGGCGCTGCCCCTCCACAAGAAATAAGTATCAGGCATACTAGAAGTAACCCTATAGATTTCAAAGTCGTGAGGCGCATCTTACTTGGCCTCCATAAGCACTTTAAGATCTGAAATTTGACGTCTTAATTCATCGATTTCAGTATGCAAGGAGTCTAAATCAGCTTGTTGCTCTTGAAGTGCTTTTGTCATGACTGGAATCAATCCAATATAATTCACAGATTTAAATCCATTCTCATCGGTTAATACCAATTCAGGCACCACATCTTCTAAATCTTGCGCAATAAAACCAAAGGATCGAGGATCTTTGCTTTCGATATCTTTAATCCACAAGTAACTGCTTGGCACCAATTTCATCATGGTGTCGAGACCATAGCTAATATCTTGAATGTCTTTCTTTTTACGACGGTCACTGGTTAAAGTAACGCCTTGGGCGGTAATAGTACCTGCCGCAGCGATATTACCACTCACAAAAAGGTTTCCGGCGGATGTCATTTGGAAACCAGGGGTAAAAATATTTGAAGCAACAGTACCTATTTTAAAAGAGTCATTCCCATCAGTATCATCACTCAGTACAAGCCTCAAAGTGGTTTTTCCAGCAGCTGTATCTACACCACCATCTTCTTGAACACGTTCAAAATAAACAGGATCTGTGTAAGAATTTGAAGCAGCATTACTTGTACCACTATCTATGCGTCCAAAAAACAAACGTTGATCAGGCCCATCAATAGTAATACCACGCGTTGTAGAAAGTCCTGCACCAAAAGAGGCATTACCGCTCACCAAAACAGGTACTGTTGAGTTAGGTGTTACCCCAACACCTAATAAAGAGCCTTGCTGAAAGTATAAAGAAGATGAGTTATTAAAGGTAACGATAGTAGAGGCAGGTACATTTTTAAGCAAGTAATTGCTCATATTACCAGCGTTTGAAAGCGAAAGTGCATTACCAACAACACTAAAATCAGACGAAATATTTAAAGACAGCCCTAAAGCATTAACCGTAATAGGAGAGCTTGAATTAACAGACACCGTAAGAATATTAGACGAAACTCTTAATCCATCACCTGTAAGATCTGTGAAGCGGTCGCCTCCTATGGTTAAACTCGCACCTGGATTTAAGGTTACGCCCGAATTAATGCTCACAAAGCCACTAATATTAAGCGTCGAACCCGATGCCATATTTAAAGTCGTTCCGGAGTTAAACGTCACAATCGTACCGGAAGCAGTATTTTTAAGTAAGTAATTACTCAAACCGCCACCAGCACCCGATAAGGCAAGCGCTCCACTACCATCAACACTAAAGTCAGATGAAATATTCAAAGAAAGTCCTTGTGCGTTTACGGTAATACCAGAGTTTGATTGAACCAAAACTTTCAAGCCACTATTCAAGGTTAAAGCAGACTGAGTGGGGTTTAAGGTAATGGCAAGCCCACCAGAATCTAAAAAAAGGCCAGAAATAGGATTAAGAGAAACAGACAATCCAATATTATTAGAAATAGTCAGACCGCCAACAGAAGATAACTTAATTTTAAGTCCGGAACCAGAAACCGAAAGTCCTGAGGCAGCATCATCAAATAGAACACTAAGTCCGTTACTTGTACGATCAAGCCCAGAACCAGAACCAGAGTGAGCATTAGTATCCACCGCAACACGTAAACTAGACCCATTAAGTTGTAATCCATCACCTGTAAGATCTGTAAACCGCTCGCTACCTATGGTTAAACTCGCACCTGAATTAAAGGTTACACCCGAATTAATACTCACAGTACCACTGATATTAAGCATAGACCCAGAAGCCATATTTAAAGTTGTTCCAGAATTAAATGTCGCAACAGTTCCTGAAAGCGTATCTTTTCTAAGATAAGTAGAATCCAAGCCAGTAGAGATTCCTGAAACTATAAGCGTTCCATTCGTGCTGATCGCCAAACCATCCCCAATATTCAAGGAAACCCCTTGAGTCGGATCTACAGTCACACCAGTGTTAGCCTTAACCAACAGTTTTAAGCCATTATTAAGCGTTAAACTGGATTGCGTTGGATTTAAGGTAATAGACAAACCAGAACCGGTCGCCAAAAGACCAGAACTGGTAGCATCTGTAGAAACACGTAACCCCGTTGCACTAATTTCTAAACCAGAAGTCGCATGTAAGGGTAGGGTGAGTGTCGTACCATTCATCGTCAATCCACCCCCTGTAAAATCTGTGATTCTATCCCCAGCCATCCCTAAATAGGCACTAGAATTAAAACTCACACCCGAATTAATACTCACAGCACCACTGATATTAAGAGTTGAACCTACCGCCATATTTAAAGTCGTTCCCAAATTAAACGTCATAATCGTACCGGCAAGCGTATCTCGTCTTGGATAACTCGCATCTAAACCTGTAGACGTTCCTGAAACCATAAGGCTTCCATTGGTACTAATCGTCAAACCATCCCCAATATTCAAGGAAACCCCTTGAGTCGGATCTACAGTCACACCAGTGTTAGCCTTAACCAACAGTTTTAAGCCATTATTAAGCGTTAAACTGGATTGCGTTGGATTTAAGGTAATAGACAAACCAGAACCGGTCGCCAAAAGACCAGAACTGGTAGCATCTGTAGAAACACGTAACCCCGTTGCACTAATTTCTAAACCAGAAGTCGCATGTAAGGGTAGGGTGAGTGTCGTACCATTCATCGTCAATCCACCCCCTGTAAAATCTGTGATTCTATCCCCAGCCATCCCTAAATAGGCACTAGAATTAAAACTCACACCCGAATTAATACTCACAGCACCACTGATATTAAGAGTTGAACCTACCGCCATATTTAAAGTCGTTCCCAAATTAAACGTCATAATCGTACCGGCAAGCGTATCTCGTCTTGGATAACTTGCATCTAAACCTGTGGACGTTCCTGAAACCATAAGGCTTCCATTCGTGCTAATCGCCAAACCATCGCCGATATTCAAAGAAACCCCTTGAGTCGGATCTACAGTCACACCTCTAGGAATAACCATAACTTTAAGCCCACCTGTAAGAGACAATGCCGACAGGGTAGGGTTTAAAGTAATAGAGAGTCCATTGGTAGAAACACTAAGCCCAGAGTTTGCAGGCGTAGAAATAGCAAGTCCGGCAGAATCAAAGGCTAAACCAGAACCTGTTGCTGCATTAAGAGATAAAGACAACCCAGAAGAGTTCAGTGTAAGTCCACTAGATGCAGGTAATATAATTCGAAGCCCTCCATCCTTATCATTAAGACCACTATTGGAAGGTAAACTTAACTTAAGACCGATCGGGCTTACAATAAAGGCATCGCGACTACTAGAACTATCAATCAGAACACTTAAGGCTTTCGTGCCAGCATCTAAAGCCAATCCAGGCCCAGTGAGCTTAGTAAATCGTTCATTAGAAATAGTTAATGCCGCACCAGAGTTAAAGGTAACCCCTGAATTAATGCTGACAAGACCATTCAGAATTAAAGTAGAGGTAGTATTAAAGGTAACAATCGTATTTGGAAGTGTGTCTTTTTTAAGATAAGCGGCATCCAAACCGGTAGAGGTGCCTGAAACCATAAGAGTGCCATTCGTACTGATCGTCAACCCATCGCCAATATTCAAAGAAACTCCTTGAGTTGGGTCTACCGTGACGCC
>CAZIFG010000008.1:24909-70583 GCA_964539135.1 uncultured Rickettsiales bacterium | reverse complement strand
TAGACGTGCCTGAAACAATCAAAGCACCTGTCCCATCGATCATCAACCCATCGCCGATATTCAAGGAAACACCATGCGTGGGATTAATCGTAACACCACGCCCATTACTTAAAACAAAAATCCCACTACCATTCATACTCACGCCGCCATTCGAAGGAAATCCATAAATATTGGACCATGCAATAGAGTCAGCAGAAACCGCTCTTAAGGCATAAGGAACACGCTGAACGCCATCTAAAAATGTTTCTCCAGCAAGATCCAGTTCCCAAACCGAACCAGGAAGTTTAAGATGTTCCGCAGAAAGTCCTGTAAGCGGAAGCTGTGCAGAACCATTGTTAAAATTAACGTCTTGGCTATATTCAAAAATAACAGTATCACCTGAAGGGGATTTCAAAGACACATGAACATCATATACCCCTAAATAGGGATTCCCATGACGATCTGACATATTCAACTGCATCACAGGAGCAGAATTTAAAACAGGGGCATCCGCATAGGCAACAGAGGTCAAAAACAGCCCCATCCCTAAAAGAAAAATATAAAATAGCCTCAATTTAAACATATTAATGATAAACCCCTTTATTTTATAGACACAAAGATGCCCATAATCAAAAAAATCTAAACATGTTAAAAAAGAATTGTTTTTTTAAGCGATAAAAATTATAACGAAGAAATTAAAAACAGCCCTTGTTCTGCACATAAATTAGGGGAAAAACGAGCCCCTATTTTATCGAAAAGACCTGCATGAATAGGAATAATTTTTTCCACTTTATATCCCAAATGGTGACATAAGTGCTCAAAATCCGTAATGGTCATCACCCGAATATTGGGCGTATTATACCAAGAGTAGGGGAGACTTTTCGTCACAGGCGCAATACCTTCAAAAAAATGCTGTGTTCGCGCACGCCAATAGCCAAAATTGGGAAACGTAACAATGGCTTTTTGCCCCACATTCAACATATCTTGTAAAAGCTGAATTGGATCCATGATCTGCTGCAAGGTTAAACTCAAAATAACATGATCAAAACTATGCGGCTTAAAGCCCAAAAGCCCTTCATTTAAATCCGATTGAAAAACAGACAATCGTTTCTCTAAACATAACAACACATTGTTAAAATCCAATTCCATGCCATAACCATCACAGTTTTTCGTATCCCGTAGGTGAGCCAAAAGAGTCCCATCCCCACACCCTAAATCCAAAATACGAGCTCCATCCGGAATAAGACTGGAAATAGACGCAATCATGGACGTCATCAGTCAACACCCCCTAAAAAAGAACGAATCATATCCCCAATCACTTGAGTTTCAATTAAAAAGGCATCATGCCCATAAGGGGAATCAACCGTTAAAAAAGAAACATCTTTTTCCAACCGAATGAGTGTTCTAACCATCTCCTTACAAATAGCGCTCGTATATAACATATCCGACGTAATAGACGCAAAAAGATAGCGACATGACACCTCAGAAAAAGCAGCACTCAGAGATCCAAATTGCTTTTCCAAATCAAAATAACTCATCGCTTTAGACAAATATAAATAAGAATTCGCATCAAAACGTTTTACAAATTTATCCCCTTGATGCTTTAAATAACTTTCAACCTGAAAATCAGGACCAAAATCATAACTATACTCTGTTTTATCTTGAAGGCGTCGTCCAAATTTCTTTTCCATACTCGCCTCAGAAAGATAGGTAATATGACCAATCATGCGCGCAATAGATAGCCCTTGCTCTGGAGAAGCTCCCTCAGTATACGCCCCTTTATGCCACGCAACATCGGATAAAATAGCATTGCGGCTAATGGCACTAAAAGCCAAAGCTTGAGGCGACAAAAAAGGCGTCACTGCAAGTGCAATACAATGAACCAAAGACTGAGGGTACAAAATGGACCAAAGAAGCGCTTGCATCCCCCCCATAGACCCACCTAAAACCGTATGCCACTTTGAAATTCCCAAAAAAGACATCAATCGATACTGAGCACGCACCATATCTGTAATGGTAATCACAGGGAAGGTCATTAAATAGGGCGTCTGTGTTTCAGGATTGAGTGAGGTAGGCCCTGTAGACCCATAACAGCTCCCCAAAGTATTGGAACATACAATATAATAACGAGTGGTATCTAAAGCTTTTCCAGGTCCAATAAGCGCCTCCCACCAGCCCTCTTTATCATCCGGAGAATGTTTCGCCACATGGGAATCCCCTGAAAGGGCATGGCAGACTAAAATAGCATTACTACCATCCGCATTAAGCGTTCCAAAAGATTCAAAACAAAGATCAAAGGAAGGCAAAGATTTACCAGAAGATAACTCAAGAGGATCGGAACTGTGAAAAAAGCGAGCTGAATCATTCATAGGGAATAGTTTACACGAGTTTAAGAGGTTTGTCAGCGAAAGCTTAGAAAAAAATTGGAGCGGGAGACGAGGCTCGAACTCGCGACATTCAGCTTGGAAGGCTGACGCTCTACCAATTGAGCTACTCCCGCATAGAACTAAGAACGAGTGAAATTTTACCTTATCTAAGGCATCCCTTCAAGCGTTAAATATAACGATTACCTCAACGCTCGAAACAAAAGATCTCGTTCTGAAACAGAAAGCTGAGACATCAGATCCAATCCAAAAGAAAACCGCGCATCGGAACCTTTCAGAAGCTTAAAGTTGGATCCAATCAAGTCCATATCAGACATCGATAAAGCGGCACTCGTAGCCTGAAGCAAAACGGTGCGTTTCTCTTTTTCAGGCAGCTTTAAAAAAGCCTGTTTGGCATGACGATAATACGTATCCCCATAAGAATGAAGTCCTTTTTGGCGTAAAAAACGACTCAAGCCAAACAAACGCCCTGTAGAAGCCGCCGTCATTTTATATTTAGGTAGTGTATCCGAAAGAAAGCCTAAAAAAGGAATAGCATCACGCGATGCTTTGGTATTATAAACCCAAGCTTCTGCTAAATTTGAAAGCAAAATTAAAGTATCCGAGGAATAGGGCAATGTTTTTATCATTAAAAACGCATCTTCAAAGTTAAAAACAGCCATATAGGCCGAAACACAATCCACATAGGTTTTGTTGCGAATATCCTGACTGCGAATATCCTGAATCAAGGACAGCATTTTAGGAGCAGGTAAAACCGAACTAATAGAAATTAAAAAACGAGAAAGGGCCTGTTCTTGAAGTTCAGAATCTGCCGCTTGTTTTAATCGCAATAGGGCATAATGATAACTATCCGTCGTGATAAATTCTTTACCTAAAACAGTGTAAAACTCCAAATAAAGCGCTGGCGATTTTTTAAGCAAATAAGACGTCTCTATCATCTCATCCATTTTTTGACTTTTAGCCTGGGAAAGGGCAATGGCATAATAAGCTTTCGAGACAAATTCCTCCGTTTCAATACGTTGGGTCAAGGAAATAGCTTGATCAAATTGAGACGTACCCGCCAAAGAAATCGCAATTGCAGATAAGGCTTCATCTCGATAATAAACCGCGTCTATCTGCTTAGAAGCCTCAAAAGCAGATTCAAATTTACCTTGAGCCGCCAAAAAAGAAACCAATTGAAATTGAGTCTGAGCCTTCAAAACGGGCTCTTGAATACGAGCTTGAAGTTGAGAAGCCTCTGCATAATTGGCATCATTCAACAATTTAAGAATGGCATCATAAACAGCACGTTCCCTCAATACAGTAGAGGTCATCTGACCGAAAGCATCATTCATGGCTGAAATAGCCCCTAAAGCCGCATAGTGGCCAGACACTGCCGCATAAACCAAGTCTTTTTCATCGGAATGTTTAATTAAAGGCAGCAAATCCATCGCTTCTGAAACAGATCCTTTTTTAATTAATGCCTCGGCAAAATACCGAATAAGACGAGATTGAAGGACGGGGGATTTAATTTTAGACCGAACCTGATCAAAAGAAACAAAATCCTGAAGCGATAAATAATAAATAGAAAGCTGTTCTAAAACAATATCTTGAATCTGAGGTGATAAAACACTCGTATAAAGAAGGCCTTGAGGGGATAGTGATTGAGACACAGGTCGCATTGTAAGAACATCTGTTAACAGTGCCAATACAGGCCCTTCTTGTGAGGTTTTGAGTACAGCTCTCATGGCCTCATACGCAGAATTGGCGTCTTTTTCAGACAAATGAAAACGCACCCATTTCATCTGAGCCTCCAAAGATTGAGGGCCCTTGGCGTCAACATCCAATAAACTAAAAAGGGTAGCGGGTAAAATAGAGGCATTAACCGTAGGCGGAAATAAAGGCAATTGAGTATCCGCCAAAAGAGACGGGGAAAGGCCTACAACTAAAAAAAGAACTACTAAACCAAGCGAAGAAACTGAGGTCATTTTTGTCATAAAACCATCCTTTTACCGTATAAAATAAAAAAACAAGAGAATACCCGCTAATACAAGGCGATAACAGGCAAATGGAAATAATCGCCACTTATTTAAAATTTTAATAAAGGTACGAATAGACAAAAGGGCCACAACAAAAGCCACAACAAAGCCTGTTAAAATACCACGTGTATCCAAAATGGAAAGTAAATTCCAATTCTTATACAAATCATAAGAAACAGCGGCACTCATCACTGGAACCGCAATAATAAAAGAAAATTGAGCAGAAAGCTGATAGGTCAATCCCCCCATAAGCCCCCCCATAATGGTTGTCGCCGATCGGCTCATCCCAGGCCACAAGGAAAAACATTGCGCAAGACCCACCATCAGCGCTTCTTTGTAGGAAATATCTTCAAAGGAAGAATAAATAGGATCCGGTTTAATAAAACGCTCAATGAGAATCATCAAAAGCCCCCCCAAAGCCAAAGCGGCTATCACAGTAATAGGAGTAAATAAGTAGGTTTTAATAGCCGAGTAAAATAAAAAACCAGAAAGTAAAGCAGGTAAAATGGCAATATAGATCACACAGGCTGATTTAGAAATCCAGTAAGACGGCCGCAAAAAAGGCATAAAGCGATGGGGATATTCATAAACAACCGCCAAAATAGCACCCAACTGAATGGCTATACTAAACGTCTCGGCATGAACTTCCGTAAATTTTAATAAATGCTCCACCAGAATTAAATGTCCAGTAGAACTAATGGGAATAAATTCTGTAAGGCCTTCAATAATACCTAAAACAATCGCAATCAATATATCGTGCATGTATTCAGAATATCACGATTGATACCGCAATAAAAGAATATTTATCTGGTTTTATCCCCATGAAGTTACTATAATAAAAAGATGAAAAAAGACACCCTTAAAGTAGCTTTAGTACAACTCAGTGCAAGCCCCCATCAATCTGAAAACATTCAAAAAGCCCATCAATTTTGTGAAAGCGCCCATCAAGAAGGGGCTGAATTTATTTTATTTCCTGAAACCTACCATTTCAGAGGGCAGGGTCAAACCATACCATCCAATTATGAATTGTCTTCTGTAGCAGCTTATGAAGCGTTGGTAGAGATGGCCAAAACCTACAAAGTCTGGATACAAGCAGGCATTTTAGAGGAAATCCCCAACGAAAAAAGACGCTACAACAGTGCAGTACTGATATCTCCCTCTGGAGACTGCATTGAAAAATATCAAAAAATTCATTTATTTGAAGCCCTTGTAGAAGGAACACTGATTTCAGAATCCAGATCTTTTAAAGCAGGTACATCCCCAAAATTGGCCCATTTAGCCCCTTGGCCTATAAAAGTAGGCATGAGCATTTGTTTTGATTTGCGGTTTCCAGATTTGTATCAACACTACCAAAAAAAAGACGCAGATATCCTCATGATCCCGTCCTCGTTTACAACAGAAACCGGGAAGGCCCACTGGCACACCCTATGTCGAGCACGCGCCATTGAAACCCAATGTTTTGTCTTAGCACCCAACCAAGTTGGTATTGGTGGCGGCGGCAAAGAAACCTACGGCCATAGCCTCATCATAGACCCCTGGGGGAACATCCTCGCCGAAGGCAGTGAAAAAGATGAAGAACTCGTCATGGCCACCCTAAACCTTTCTCAACTTCAAGACGTAAGGAATAAGATTAAATTATCTTAGTTCCCAGCGTTCCCAATGAGCACCACCAGAATGCGCAACATAAATAGGGACTTCACCTGAATATAAAAATCTAGAACATGGAGATTGTTCCATAACTTTGGCGTCATTTCTACCACTTGCAATATGCAATAGAATAACGGGTTTATCCATCAATTTAGCAAACAAAAGTAACTCAGAATGCGTATTAAATTTGCCGATACAATCACCAATATGAGTTATTAAGAGCCTAATTTGCTCTACTGAAGACTTAGAATCGTAATCAATAGGAAAAACAGGACGTCCATCTAGATCTGACCTATCTTTCGCGTCTGAAACCAGCGCCGCTTTAAGCTCACTATTTTCAGGTAAATCAAAATTAAAGGAATCAAGCATAGACAAAATAGTAGCTTTAGCAAGATCTTTATTACAAGCCAACTGCCCCCCCTGACGTGTGCCAAACAAGGCATGGATACCACACGCCCCATCTCCAAGCGTTGGAATTCGAGAAAAAGTTTGTCGAAGTTGAGTAGGCCCAGTACCGGAAGAAACTAAAAACCGATACGGTAACTGTGCAATGTTGACTAAATCTTGAGTAGGAAAAGAAAAGTCCCATGTTACAGATTCCAAGATAGCAGGTTGAATTGTACTTACAGACAAAGCCCCATCAACCGGAGCAGGAGCCTCAGAAAGCAACGCATTTAAATTTTCTTGAGCAAAAATCAATAAATTAGAAATAACGGAATTGGGAAGATCTCGCTGTACTTTATATTGAGGGCGATTAAGATCATCGATAAAGCGTAATAAAGCATCACGTTTTTCGTCATCTGTTTTTAAATCAAAAATTTTCCCAAATTGATCTTGAAGTTTAAGTTCATCCCTATAATCAGGTTTCACAGGTCTTACAGATGAAACAGAAGCAGCTAAACTTCGTGGAGATACAGCGTCCATTAAAAACCTCCTTGTTACTCTACATCTTTACAACATATTATCGTAAAATTATATGAAAAATTTCATTATATATTTCAATAACAAGGAAATATGTACCCTTAAACAGGGTTAAATTAAACAAAAAAGCCTTAGAAAAACTAAACTAAGACCAAGCCCGTCCAAGAGGATCTTTAGAATCCTCACCGGGTCTTTCCATTCTAAAAGCACTTCGCGAATATGTCGCAGCTTGAGATCGAGGCACAAAAATACTGCCCCCATTACCATCTGAAACCTCCACATACTCTTCAGGAGAAGATGCAGTTTGAACAGGGGTAGGGCCAAGCGTTTTAAATTTTGGAACTCTCACTGAAGAATCTCCAAAAACACCTGTTCCAGGCTGAGGCTTAGATTCAGCAGCATCCAAGGTTCTGAAAGAAGAAACAGAGACAGGCGAAAGAGGAGGCGTAATAGGCACGCCAGGCTTAGCGAAAGTCCCAGGAACAGGCTCACTTAAAGTAAGCGTAGAATCTGGAAGACGAGCTGGCGCTCCAACAGGTTGCGAAACAGCCAAACAAGCCGTAGACACTTCAATAAGCCCATTAATCAGGGCAGTACGGGGCCCCTGTTCCAAAAGCTCCACAAATTTAAGAAGTTTAGGCACATCATCCATAATCCTTAAAAACTGATATTGAAGCTTAGGAAATTCATAAAGTTCCGCCTTCTCTTGTCGAGAAAGAGACGGTGTAAGAATTCTTAAAGAAGGTCTGGGTAAAGTTGAAATAGGTCCACGAGCATCCATAAATATCCTCCTCGACTATATTATAGCAACCATTATACCATAAAAATAAAAAAAAACAATTATTCCGCATTTATTTTAACAGCCTTTAAAGCCCCAGAATACAACCCCTCTGCCGTAAAGTTAGAAATACTCGATGCAGAATGGGAATAAATAACACCTCTACCCCCAGCCGATAGAACGCGAGGCAAACGATTAAGATAGGATAATCGACCTAAATTGAATCGTGAGGATTCAGAGGAAAACCCATAAACGCCACTTGGATTTTGAATGACAAGCGCAAGGTGAAAATTAAGAACCACCGTTTTAAAATCAGAAAAAGCTGGATTAGCCTGAGCCAAAAGGGCTGTAATAGCATCTGAATCCGAAAGATAAGAACGTACCAAAGCGCCATAGAAATGGCCGTCGAATCCGGATTGAAGCCGAGCATACTCTAAAAAGAGATTAGCCATTGCATATTGATAGCCATAACCTCTAAAGGCAAAAAAAGACTGGCCAGCGGCAATCTCTTCAGAACGCCTAACAGTTTCCATATTTAAAGTATCCAAAGCATTCAATCCATAGGAAGCAACAGACTCGGCAAGACCTTCATTCATCCAAGCTGAAAAAGAGGGGAGTTCATTAAAAATTTTACGTTGAGAATACACAACCAAATGAGTATATTCATGCGCAATCGTTCTTAAAAAGCTCGTCTCTTCAATAGAAGTGGCTACTGCACCAGTCTCATTGGTAATAACAGCACTATTAATAAAAATAACATCCGCATGGTTAGATCCAGCCGCATTCATTAAATCGCCAGCCCAAAAATACCCCAAAGTTTTTGCTGTTTTAAGAGAAGGATTAAAATCAAAATCAACCACAACAATCATCAATTTACGATTGCCATCATAATCAAAATGCGGGCCTAAAATAGATCGAATACGCGGTAAAATAGACGTATTTAAACGAGTCCCAATCTCCGACCAATTGACATCAACCTCACGAATACCCCCAACCATATCATGCACTTCCAAACGATTCGGAGCATCCGATTGAATATAAATCATCACCTGAGAATCTGGAACATCATAAACCAACCGCGTTTGAATCGGGCGAGCACGCTTAGTTTCATAATCATAGACATCAAAAGATCGCGAATCCCCAAACTCAGAAGCTGAAACACGAGACCTCGACAATGATGAAGTTTGGATAATAGGTCTATCCTTAAGGTCATAAGCACAATGACCCTGAGATGGCTCTGTATCAGATTCCAAATCAACCATAGACAAAGACCCAATAGAAGGCGAATAAAGTGCCTGAGTTGTATCCGTGTTCACCACAACAAAAGCAGAACAGTTAAAATCAGGGGCCTCAATAGAAATAGGCTTAAGAGGAGTATCTCCCAAACCAGTTGAAGGCGTTTCCTCCAAAGGGTACCCCCCAGTATCAGATGGCGTTGAGGTATAATGTGTACTTTGACCACAACTTAACAAAAAAAACAAAGGTAGAACAAAAGATAAAAAACGTAAATATGGAACTCTCATGATCCACCTCCTTAAAGCAATACAAATTCAATTCTTAATATTATTTATATATTTTTTCGAATAATTAAATTAAATATTTCATAAAATAAAAAATAGGACCTGTGAGACTGTTGAAACATGCCTACGTTTGGATCAGCTACAAGGCATTTCGCAATAGTCCCACTATCTTTATTGAAAAAGAAAGCTATGATAGGCTTAGGTCCATGAAAAAAATAGAAATTCGCCCAGAATTAGAAAGTCTTAAAAAATACAGCCCTGGGAAATCAACTCAAGCGCTTGAAAAAGAATTGGGAATTACGAATAGTATCAAATTAGCGTCTAACGAAAATCCATTTGGATGTCCCTTTTCGCCTGAAGAACTCGCACAAGCGATTCAAAATGGATATCATTATCCCGACTTTACCGTAACCCCATTCTTGCCACTTTTAGCCGAACACTATCAAGTAAATGAATCTCAACTAATTTTAGGCAATGGCTCAGATGATATTTTACAAATGATCGGACTTGCCTTTCTGAATAAAGGAGATGAAGTAATAACCGCCACACATACCTTTTCAGTATATGATCACGTGGCAAAACTCATGGGGGCCACCCTTGTAAAAAGTGAAATGCCCAATTATAGGTATGCGATTCCAGAAATTCAAACATGCATCACATCAAAAACAAAACTAATTTTTATCGCAAACCCCAACAATCCAACAGGAACGGTCCTCTCTGCAGACAAAATCAAACCACTATGTGTAGAAAACCCATCGATTCTAGTCGTCTTAGATGAAGCCTACGTTGAGTTTGCAGATCGAAATCTCATTCAAGATACTACTGCATTATTAAATACAGTGCCCAATTTAATCTGCTTAAGAACAGCCTCAAAATGTTATGGACTTGCAGGATATCGAATCGGGTATGGCATTTCAAACAGTGCCATTATCGACACGCTTCAAAAGGTAAGAATGCCCTTTAACGTCAATAGCATTGCGCTAGTCGCTGCAGAACTGGCCTTCAAAAATAAGACCTTCATTGAAAAAACACTTGAAAACAATAAAACGCAAAAAGAATGGCTCTACCAAGAATTGGAAAGATTAGGACTGGAATACATCAAAAGTCAGGCAAACTTCATCTGCTTTTTCACAGAAAAAGCAGCAAGCGATCTCTATACAGAGTTACTCATAAAAGGGGTCATTGTACGACCTCTAACAAACTTTGGACTGGATAAAGGGATACGCGTCAGCATTGGAAAAGACACCGACAACCAAAGATTTATAAACGCCCTTAAATCCTGTCTAAATCTATAAGGAGACTCAATGAATACAACCACAAACCGTACCGCACTCTATGAAAAACACCTCGAACTGGGGGGTAAAATAGTGCCGTTTGCCGGATATGAATTGCCAATCTGGTATAAAAGCTCTCAAGAAGAACATTTGGCCGTTCGAAATCATGCTGGAATCTTTGATATTTCTCATATGGGAATTTTAGAATTTCAAGGTCAAGATGCCAAAACTTATGTTCAAAAACTAAGCTGTAATAGCGTCAAAAAATCAGAAAATGGGAAAATGGTCTATTCCATGATCTTAAATGAATCCGGCCATATTTTAGATGATATCATGTTTACAACGTTTGGATCCTCTATCTTAATGGTCGTGAATGCCGCAAACAAAGAAAAAATTGTAAAATGGATTAAAGACCATCTCAACAACCAAGATGTAAGCCTAAAAGATTGGAACCAGACTCACAGTTTCATAGCCATTCAAGGTCCTAAAGCCATCGAAACCCTAGATGCAATATTGGGTACCCAGTTTAAAACACATCCTCGATTTACACTCTGGGAAGACGTCATTTTAGATACACCTTGTATCATTTCAAGAACAGGCTATACGGGAGAAGATGGCGTAGAAATAATGATCCCTCATGAAAAAGCAGGAGACCTTTGGGATAAATTCTTAAACGGAGGGATCACCCCCTGTGGGTTAGGCGCAAGAGATAGCTTAAGAATAGAATCCGGATTACCCCTATACGGTCATGAATTGTCCGAAGAGATATCTCCATTAATGACACGATACGCCTGGGTCATTCAATGGGATGAAGATTTTATTGGAAAGGAGGCGCTCATCAAAGAAAAAGAAACCCAATCAAAAAAAACAATAGGGCTCCGATTTACAGATAAATGCATTCCAAGACAAGGATTTGAAATTAAAGAAGGCGGCATCATTACATCCGGAACATTGTCTTATAGCACACAAAGTCCCATTGCGATGGCGCTTGTAAATTCAGATATAAATGCGGACTCCCTAACCGTCATGATTCGCGGCAAAGAAGTCAGCGCTCAAGTCTGTCCGATTCCCTTTATTTAAGGGAATCCTCCTGAGGGAAAAAGGACAATAAAGACGGATCCAAAGGCAAGCTCTGCATATATTGAGCTCCATCTAAATCCTGATTCATCATAAGATCCAGTTCAGCATCCAATAAACCAGGTTCTGAAAAAGCATGATGTTGACGAATTTGACTTTGAAACTTACGCATAAAAAACCTCTTTTAATTTAAGATACAGAAACTATAGACACCAAAAAGAGATATAAAACATCGAAAAAAATAATTACATCAAAAAAAAGGCACCTCATGAAAAAAATAATGTCAGCAAAAGAAAACATAGAAAGGCTCTCGAATGAATCTTCAACTCAAATACATAGTCCTACGGACACCTGGGAGGGATGGACAGTCCCATTCGAAGAAAGAACAGACTCCAGATGCTCAATTCAAAGTTCCCAAACCTGGAGTAAATGAAGTGAGTCTGAAGAAAACCCATCCCCGTTGAGTACACCCGGTGCAACAGAAAACCCTAATGATCTATTCTAAAAAACACTTTAATTTTGAAATTCCAAGCTATAATCTTGACGTAAAAAACCGCGTATTTTCTGCATAAAACCCCAACCTGGATCAATTTTAATAGGGGGATCCATTTTAGGATCATACGACCTAAATAAATAAAAATGAGGTAAAGATTTATTCATATACTCATGATGTCCAATGAGATAGCGAATCGTCGGATGTTTCAGAGAAAGATACGCAATTAAGTCTGCATTAGAACGCGCTTGAGCCGCTGTGAGTTCCGTTTCCGCGGAACCCACGTTTTCAATCCCAATGGAGGTATAGTCGTATCCAGCCGTATGGCGCCCCATAATTGTAGTTGGTAAAACGCTATAGATAGTACCATCTGTATCAATCACATAATGAACGCCCACATTAACCGCCCCAAAAGGGACCAGTTTTTCACGATGATCTGGAATTCTAGCGCCTAAAAATTGCCCCAAAGTCAACGCAATGGTCGACAAAGAAGCATAATGAACTACAATCATTTTGGGTTTAACCAAAGCATAGGTTTCCATATTGTAATGTCTCATGGCAAAATTTCGAGTCAGTTTCAAGCGTTGAACATCTAAAACAGGAAAAGGTCGAATGGCATTGGGATTAAATTCCGCGGCAAAACTCGTAGCCTCTAAACAAACATACAAACAAAGCAATAAAAAAGATCTCATGGGCTTAATTAAAGCAAACATTACAACAATATCCAAGAGAATCACAAAAAAGAAAGCACTCACCCACCCCTAATATATATCTCCGTTCACGAACACTCAAAAATATGAGAGAATAAAGACACAAGACTTGAAAAAAAAGGATGCTATAAATGGGAATTAAAGCAAGCGCAATAGAATTGATCGGAAATACCCCCTTAGTTCGGATAAACGCCGTAGCAGCGGACTGTCATGCAGAAATAATCGGAAAATGCGAATTTATGAATCCCAGCTCCAGTGTTAAAGATCGAGCAGCACTCGCCATGATAGAAGCTGCAGAAGCCTCAGGGGAACTTAAAAAAGGAACCACCATTATTGAGCCCACGAGTGGCAATACTGGCATTGGACTTGCCTTTGTATCTGCTGTAAAGGGATATAAAGTCATTTTAACCATGCCCGAATCCATGAGTTTGGAACGTCGAAAACTCTTAAAAGCAATGGGCGCCGAATTGGTATTAACACCTGCACATCTCGGGATGCGCGGTGCCATTGAAAAAGCAGAAAGCTTAAAATTAGAAACAGGCAATGCCTTTATTCCGCAACAATTTAACAACCCTGCAAACCCTCAAAAACACCGTAACACCACCGCAAGTGAAATTTGGGCGGATACAGAAGGAAATATTGATATTTTTGTAGCAGGTGTTGGAACAGGCGGCACCATCACAGGAGTGAGCAGTGTTTTAAAAGATAAAAATCCAAATATTTACATCGTTGCCGTAGAACCCGCAGATTCGCCTGTATTATCTGGCGGCACCCCAGGGCCTCACATGATTCAAGGCATAGGGGCTGGATTTATTCCCAAAAATTATGAAGGAGAATTTGTAAATGAAATTCTCACCATTAAAAATGAAGTTGCCATCGAAATAGCAAAACGCCTTGCAAAAGAAGAAGGCTTAATGGTTGGTATCTCAGCAGGTGCCAACGTTGCTGCAGCCATTGAAATTGGCAAACGCCCTGAAAATAAAGGCAAACGCATCGTCACCATTTTATGTGATACCGGAGAACGATACCTCAGCACCGCACTATTTGAACAATAAGGAGACCCCCATGAAAGTCAAAATAAATGGCGAAGACAAAATTGTAGAAAAAGAAAACATCACCATGAGCGACCTTTTAGTCCTAGAATCTGTCAAAATGCCAGAAATGGTATCCGTTGAATATAATGGGGACATTTTAGACCGATCCCTATTTGCCACCACCGAAATCAAAGAAAATGATACCATTGAATTTTTATATTTTATGGGGGGAGGTCAATAATTCATGTCAAACTGGTCATTCGAAACCAAACTCTGTCACAGTGGCTTTGAAAAAGACAAAGAAACAGGCGCAACCTCACTTCCCATCTATCAAACAGCCGGATTTGCTCACGATACAGCCGAAGAATTATCCGATATTTTTAACAACAGACAATTTGGCTATACCTATACTCGAATTGCAAACCCCACCATTGATTTCTTTGAAAAACGAATCACAGAATTGGAAAATGGAAAAGGAGGCATCGCAGTGGCTTCAGGCATGGGAGCCCTCGCAATTGCGATACAAAGCATTGCCGTTTCAGGAGATGAAATCATCGCCGGAAACAGTTTATTTGGCGGCACCTACTATCTTTTAAAAGAATTAGAACACCACCATGGGATTAAAGTCATTCTAGTAGAAGCCACAGACACGGCCGCCTATGAAGCTGCCATCACACCGCGAACCAAACTGATTTTCAATGAAACCATTGGAAATCCAAAATTAGACGTCCCAGATCTAAAAAAAATCGCCACAATAGCCCAAAAACACACCATTCCGTTTTTGGTAGATGCCACCACCGCAACCCCTTATTTAATTAATTTAAAAGCACTGGGTGTATCAGTGGCCATTCATTCGGCAACCAAATGGATAGGGGGACATGGTCATTCTGTAGGCGGTATCATTGTCGATTTAGGCACGATAGACTGGACCAAAACAAACAGCGCCCCCATCTTAGAACTGACTAAAAAAATGGGCGAATTTGCCTTTATCGCACGATGTAAAAAACTACGCAGCAATTTTGGCGCCCCTTTATCCCCTTTAAACGCTTTTTTAATCGATTCCGGCATTCCAACCTTGGCCTTAAGATTAGAAAAACAATGCAAAAATGCACTGTCTGTAGCTGAATTTTTAAGTCAACATCCCAAAGTCAAAAAAGTAAATTATCCTGGGCTTAAAACACATCCACAACACGAGATTGCAAAGGCACAATTTAAAAATGGATTCGGAAGCCTTTTAACCGTGGAGTTAGACTCCAAAGACGCCTGTTTTAAAGTCATTAATAAGCTACAATTTATTAAAAATCTTGCCAATTTAGGGGATACCAAAACATTGGTCATTCATCCAGATTCCACCATTTATCGCGATTTAAATCGAGAAGAAAAAGATGCTGCAGGCGCCTTAGAAGGGTTACTCAGACTCTCTATTGGAATCGAAAACGACAGTGATATCATCCAAGATTTATCACAAGCACTCAGCCAACTCTAAAAAGAAGGATTGACAAAAAAACAGACAAAAATTATAATTCCTATAGGTTTAGTAGGAATTAAGAAGGCAAACGATGATTACGCTATCTTCAAAGTCAAAATATGCCATTGCGGCACTCATAGAAATTGCCAAACAAGGAGATGACATCCCCATACAAAGCATACGGCTGGCAGAAAAGCGCCAAATCCCAGCAAAACTCTTAGAACAACTCATGAATGATTTAAAACGCAATGGCCTCTTAAAAAGTTACAGAGGCGCAAAGGGAGGCTACATCCTCGCAAAGCCAAAAGAGACCATTTCTGTACTTGAAATCATAGAAATCATGGATGGGCCCATTCAAATTGAAGCGCACCGCAGTGATTGTCTCACCTTAAAATCATATTGGGAAGATGTGAGTCAAAATCTGAGAGCTTGTTTTAAAATGACCCTCAACGAATTACTCATAAAACAAGAAAAAGAAAATCAGATATTGGTATATAGCATATAGGAGACACTCATGAACTTAACAGAAACTCAAATTGAACGCTACAGTCGCCACATTCTCCTTCAAGATGTAGGCGGCGTGGGCCAAGAAAAAATTTTAAAAGCAAAGGTTTTGGTGATTGGTGCTGGTGGATTGGGAGCCCCCATTGCGCTTTATTTGGCCGCTGCAGGAGTAGGCACCCTAGGAATCATCGATGGAGATGTCGTCGATTTAAGCAATCTTCAACGACAAGTGATTCATTTCACACCCGATGTTGGACGGCCAAAAGTGCTCTCCGCAAAAGAAAAAATTGAAGCAATTAATCCAGATGTGAAGGTCATCCCATATCAAGACCTCCTCACCGCATCCAATGCCTTAGATCTTTTTAAAGACTATGATTTTATTGTCGATGGCACCGATAATTTCGCCACAAAATTTTTAATCAATGACGCCGCCGTTCTAGCAAAAAAACCCTATTCTCACGGCGGTATTTTACGCTTCGATGGGCAAACCTTTACACATACACCCGGAAACGCCTGCTACAGATGCTTATTCGATGGGCCTCCACCTCCAAATATGGTCCCAACCTGTTCTCAAGCCGGAGTCTTGGGTGCCATCGCAGGCATGCTCGGAACCATTCAAGCTGCAGAAGTCTTAAAATATATTACAGGAGTAGGGGACTTACTGGAAAACAAGCTTCTTGTTTTTGATGCTAAAAAAATGAATTTTAGAACGGTAAAACTAAAAAAACGAGACACCTGCAAACTCTGTGGCACCACGCCAAGCATCCATGCCTTAGAAGATTTTGAGCAAGCCGCCTGCGACATAAAGGAGAAAAAATGAGTTTAACACTCACACAAAAAGACTACGATGCCATGATTGCCCACGCGCAATCTCAAAAGCCATTGGAATCTTGTGGCTATTTAGCTGGAAAAGAAGGTAAAATTGAAAAATTTTATCCCATGACCAATATCGACCAAAGCCCCGAGCATTTTACCTTTGATCCAAAAGAACAATTTGCGACTGTGAAAGATGCTAGAACACTAGGATTAAAACTCCTGGCGGTATATCATAGTCATCCAGAAACGCCTGCACGGCTATCTGAAGAAGATTTAGCCTTATTTAATGACCCAGAACCGGTTTATATTATTGTGTCCCTCATGAACACAGAGCCCGATGTTAAAGGGTATCACGTCGTCAAGCCATCAGCGCATGAAATCGAAATATCACGCGTCCCACTGAATATTATCTAAAGGAGTCCTTATGAAATTTTATGAAAGTCCCGCAGTATTAGTAGAAGAACAAAACCAATTTGAATTGGATCTGAAAGAATATGCAAAAGGCACGATAGATCCCACTAAATTTAAAGCCATACGGGTTGCACATGGCATGTATGAACAACGCCAAGAACATACTTATATGATTCGAATTCGCTGTGCTGCGGGTGGCATCACGCCTAAGCAATTAAAGCGGGCCGCAGAACTAGGTGATAAATACGGATCTGGAGAAGTGCATTTTACAACACGGTCTGAAATTCAAGTCCACGAAGTATTGATTCAAGATGTCATGACTGTCATTCGCGGACTATTAGAGGTAGGCCTTTCGACACGCGGCGGTGGAGGTAATACCATCCGAAATATTTTAACACCGTCTGTTTCAGGTATTCAGCCAGGAGAAGTCTTCGATGTAGACCCCTATGCCATAGCACTTACAACACGCATGATTCAAGAACCAGACAGCTGGAATTTACCCCGAAAATTTAAAATCGCCATGTCGAATGGACCCGATGACAGTGCATACACACAAGCCACGTGTTTAGGCTATGTGGCCAAAATCAAAGACGGCCAAAAAGGCTTCGAAGTCTACTGCGCAGGGGGTATGGGCGCCCGTCCTATGATTGGAAATCTCTTATTTGAATTCATTCCAGAATCCCATGTGTATCATGTCGCCAAAGCCCTTAAAATCATGTTTGATAAACATGGCAATAGACGCAGTAAAAACAGCAACCGGATCAAATTTTTATGGCGAAAATTGGAACGTGAAGAATTTGTACGATTATTTGAAGAAGAATACAATAAAATAAAAGACGACAGATCCTTAGATTTAGTGCTACCAGATATCAAAAATGAAGCCAAAGCAACATCACTTCCAGTAGAATCTGTAAGATCAGAAGCCTACGACTTATGGAAATCCAGATATGTCATGGCGCAAAAACAAGACTGCCTATACAGCATTAAATTGCCATTAGTATTGGGCGATTTAATCAAAAAAGACGCCGATCTTCTCTGCGATTTCTTGGAAAATTTTGGAGACAATACCCTCAGATGCGATAGAGCACAAAACATTCGCATTCGAAACATCCCAGAAGCCTATTTAGGGAATGCCTTTAATGTGATTTCAAAATTATCTTACACATTAGCAGAAGATGCACCGTTTATCGGCAACATGATCAATTGTACAGGGGCCCAAACCTGCAAATTAGGCATTTGTTTACCCAGAGGATTATCCACCGCCATTAGAGATCGATTGGTAAAATCCGAGCTCAATTTAGATCTTTTATCTGACTTTAGATTAAACATGTCCGGATGTCCCAATACCTGTGGCATGCACCACATCGCAGATCTTGGATTCTTTGGGAAAATCGGCCGTAAAGACGGTGAAATTTATCCTGCGTACAATGTATTAGCCGGCGCCAAAACAGGGGCAGGGATTACAGAATATGCTAAAAAAGAAGGGGAACTAGCCGCCCATCAGATTCCAGATTTTGTCCACGATTTTCTAGAAGATTATCTAGACAGCAAAGATGAATATCCCACCTATCAAGCCTATTTGGATGCGGAAGGCACGCAATTCATTAAAGATTGGTGCGAAACCCATAAAGATGTGCCCAGTTTAAATGTAGATCCCAAATACTACACCGATTTTGGTGCCAAGCGAAAACTGTCTCTCGACGACATGGGGTCTGCAGAATGTTCTGCCGGTATGTTTGACATGATTAACGTGGATAAAAAATATATTGAAACCTATAAAGAATCGCTTCAAAAAGGTGCCGATAAATCCGAAACCTTATATCAAATTTTATTTCACACCTCAAGAATGCTACTCGTGACTCGTGGATTAGATGCAAAAGACGAAACCCAAGCCATGGAAATTTTCGCCAAACATTTTGTTAGCACCAATTTGGTCGATGAATCCTATATGGATATTTTAAGCCTTGGAAAATTAGGATTAAAAACAGAGCTACCCAAACATGAAACCAAAATACTAGCCTTAGCTCAAGATGTTTTAGATCTCTATCAAAACATGGACGACTCTCTGAGATTCAAACCTAAAGCGGAAGCAAATCCTGAAAACGCCCCTAAAAGTGCCCTCACAGAAAAAGACTTTAGAGGTGTTGCCTGCCCCATGAACTTTGTCAAAACAAAACTCGTACTAGAAACTCTAAATTCAGGAGATCAACTTCAAATTACACTGGACGATGGGGAACCCATCCAAAATGTACCGGGATCTGTAAAATTAGAAGGCCACAAAGTACTCAAGCAAGAAAAAACAGAAGACGGGCATTGGATCGTACTCATTGAGAAAAAATAAGCATGACGCCACAAAATCTCATTAAGCATTGGAATGAAAAAGGACCTCACAGTGCGGAAACGCACTTAAAAGAGGCCTTTTTCTGCTTTGGAGAAAAAATAAAACTGGCCTCCAGTTTAGGCGCTGAGGACCAAGTATTAACCCACATGGCAATACAACTGAATCCAAATGCAAAAATCTTTGTTTTAAATACAGGTCGTCTACACCCAGAAACCCTTCAAGTCCTAGAAGAGAGCAAAAAAAAATATGGCATACACTATGAGATCTATGAACCCAATACAAAGGATGTTCAAGAATTAGTAGCACAAAAAGGCCCTAACTCTTTTTATGAAAGTGTGGAAAACAGAAAAGAATGTTGCCATATTCGCAAAGTAGAACCCTTAAAACAGGCGCTAAAAGGAACAGAGGCATGGATCACGGGGTTAAGAAAAACCCAATCGACAACACGGACCCAACTCTCCGCATGGGAATGGGATGAGGGATTTGGAATTGTCAAAATCAACCCCCTCATAGACTGGACAGAAGAAGAGGTCTGGGCCTATATCAAAACACACAATATCCCTTATAATAGCCTCCACGACAAGGGATACCCAAGCATAGGCTGCGAGCCGTGCACACGCGCCATACAGCCGGGAGAAGATATAAGAGCAGGTAGATGGTGGTGGGAAAGCCAAGATCAAAAAGAATGTGGATTACATGTTGTAGATGGAAAATTAATCAGAAAAGCGCCTGAAAAACAGGTCTTTGAATAGAAGGAAAAAGAATGGATCACTTAGATAAATTAGAATCTCAATCCGTACATATTTTAAGAGAAGCCTACAGAGAATTTAAAAGCCTCTGTATGTTATGGTCCATTGGAAAAGACAGTACCGTCTTATTATGGCTGACCCGAAAAGCCTTTTTCGATCATGTTCCATTTCCGCTGGTACACATTGACACCTCCTTTAAAATTCCGGAAATGATTACCTATAGAGACGATATTGCACGCAAATGGAAGCTCAATATGGTCGTGGGACAAAATGTGGACGCCATTCAAAACAAACAAACCTTCCCCGATGGCGCTATCGATCGAATTTCCTGCTGTAAGGCCTTAAAAAGTGATGCTTTAAAACATACCTTGTCCGGACAATGGCCCCGAAAGCGAATGAATCATCAAACCGGTCAATATGAAATAGATACCAACAAAGAACCCTATACCGGGGTTATTGTAGGCGCTAGGGCAGATGAAGAAGGAAGCAGATCCAAAGAGCGTTATTTCTCTCCCAGAGATAAACAAAGCGATTGGGATGTCGGCGATCAACCCCCTGAACTGTGGAACCAATATAAAACTGACTTTGCCCCTGGCACCCATGTACGCATTCATCCACTATTGGATTGGACAGAACTGAATATTTGGGAATACATTCAGAGAGAAAATATTCCCATCACCCAACTTTATTTTGATCAAGGCGAGGGAAAACGATACCGATCCTTAGGATGCTACCCCTGTACAACACCTGTAGAATCCACATCAAAAACGGTATCTGAAATCGTCAAAGAGCTCAAAGAAGGAAAATTTGCCAATATTGCAGAAAGATCTGGACGGGCACAAGATAAAGAAGATGGCGGTGGTCTTGAAACCCTCAGACGCGAAGGGTATATGTAAAAAACTAGCAAGATTTCAAAATACAAGAAACCTCATCTACAATTTCAGAAACTGTGGGTCTCAATGTCGGATCTTCATCAAGGCAGCGAACGGCAAGTGCTGTAATATCCTTTATCATATCTGAACAAGCTGAAGATTTCACTGTTTTGGAAAACGTAGCCACCTCACAAAGAAAAACACGAACAGGGTTTTGAGGATAATCTCGAGTATCAGAAGGATTCACACGATAATAAGGAATAGGAATCGAATCAAAAAGTTTACCTCTAAAAAGGCGCAATAAATTAACCCCCACAGCAAAACTATCTATTTTAGATCTATCAAGACCAGGCGTATGCGTCTGACGTGCAAAAAGAGCTTCTGGAGAAGGAAAAGACCCCCCTAATTTAGGCCATGTTAAAAATGAAAATAAAGATGGGTCTAACGGGAAAGAAATGCCAAAATCTGTCAAAACTGTTTTTTTAACAGCTGCATCTACAGACGCATTCATAATCAAAATATTTTCCAATTTAAAATCATTATGACATAGACCCGATTGGTGCATATGAAGTAATCCTAAAAGAGCACCATTAAAAAGAAAAAGCGATTGATCCAAAGAAACCGTAGAAAAATAAGTCCCCGCATTTCCATCTGCACAGGGCATAACAAAAGCCACCTTAGACTGCATACCTAAAGGACTCGATAAGCGACCATCTGATAATGTTCCCATCTTTTTTTTACCATCTAAATAAGCATAAGAATCTAAAATCCCCATCAAATGAGGATGAGGTTGTAAATATCGAGCAAGAAAAAATTCATAAGCAATCTCAAAATAAGATATAGGCATTGTAAAGGGTATTTTTTTAATGGCAAAATCACCAAACTTTTTAACCACTCCATAACTCCCAGATCCCAAAAGAATAGAATCCTTTAAAATCAGTGAAGCTCCTCCCCCTTCACCACCCAAAGAAAGATGTGAAATCCTTGGTTTTCCACCTAAATTCAGCGGCAATCTCTCCCGAAAACAAAAAAACTGATTAAAAAAACCACACCTCTCAAGAGAGAGATAGGGAAAATCAGAATAAGACCTACCTTTCATAAAAGGAGTATAAGCAAGATTAACAAAACAAAATTTTAAAAGATGGCCATAAAAGTACTGAAATAAATCTGAGGTGGCGTTCAAGTTACTGATCCTAGGATTCATAAATTCAAGCAAAGAAAAAAAAGCATCCAAATAAGAAAGTGGACGATCTCTGAAAAGATTAGAAAGATACAGCTTAAGTGGAGAAATAGTTCCAGACGCAAGAAAAGCATCTATCAACTTAAAATGCAAAAGAGAATCTTGGATTTCTAAAGGTAAAGAAGGTACGGAAGGAGTCCTCTCAGAAACAGTGACAGAAGAAGCAATTGGAACTGTAGAAAAAGAGGTCTGTGCGACATCCCCAGAAGAAGATCCAGAACTGGAGCAAGAAGAACTCCATGAAAATGTAGAAGAACCCGAAGGCAATTTTTGACCGGCTAAATACGTCAAGCCAGAGGGAAATTGATCAACAGGCTCCCTCAAAAAAGGATAAAAAGCATAAGGGTCTCCAATAACAGAAGAACTTTCAAAACTCCGAACAGGCATCGCAATAATACGGCAAAATAAAGGCATGACAAAAAACGCTATTTTGGGTTATAAAAGATCAGAAGCAAAGCCGGCAGCACCGTCAAAGACGCAAGCAAGGCCACTGTCATGGCCATGGCTGTAAAAAGACCAAACAAAACATTGGGAATAAACGTAGAAAAAACCAAAACCCCAAAACCAATAGACACCACTAAAGAGGTAAAAAACATAGCCATTCCAATGCTTTTATGCGAACGATACATAGCCGCAAGGCCATCTTTGTCTTTTTCATATTCTTGGCAAAAATGATAAATATAATGAATGGCATCTTCAACGCCAATACCCAATGTAATTGCCGCAATGGTAATGGTCATCATATCCAATGGAAATCCAAACCAACCCATAAACCCTAAAATAAACACAACCGCCAAAATATTAGGCACAACAGCCATCAAGGCAAGTTTTAAAGACCTAAACAAAAATAATAAGACAAAGACTAAAAATAAAATCGATGTGCCCAACGTCAAAATTTGAGACGCAAATAAATCTTGAAGCATATTGTTATACAAAATTAAAATACCTGAAAGCTCAAACTGATCTTTTTTTAGGCCCACCTTCGTCTCAAGCCCATCGCGAATTTCCTCAATCAAAGCAGCACGTCTTAAATCAGGATGAGAATCATAAATTCTTAAAGTCAAACGCAATTCATTTTTATCAATATTCACATACTGATTCACCAAACTGGATTTAATATTATTAGGTAAACTTTCATATAACACAGCCAATTCTAAACTGTTTAAAGGTTTCCCCCCATTCAAATCTTCCGCAATTTCCATCGGAGTGGCCAAAGACAACACCTTACCTACATGGGGTAAACTTTCTAAGTATGAGTGTGTTTTTTGAATTAAAGCCACCTTTTCGGGCGTAAACCAATATTTAGGATCTGAAGATTGAGCAGTAACATCATCAAAAAGCGCAAAGTCATCATCCTCAGGAACAGAAACATCTTGAGTTTGTGGCTCTTTTGAAGGGGGATCTAATTTAATGACAATATCCAAGGGAGTCGTTCCACCCAAGTTTTGATCAATATAGGACAAGGTTTTATAAATATCTGTCTTCGAATTAAAATAATTAATAAAACTATTTTCAACCGTCAATTTAGAAATACCAATGCCGCCAACAAGGAGAATCAAAAGACTAATCCAAATAAGACTTTTACGATAGCGGTCCGAGGTAACCGCAAAAAAAGTCAAAAAGGCATCAGAAGCTGCAGACACCCGTCCTGGATTATGATGTACCTCACTGCGCTTTAAAAGGACCATAAAAGACCCAAAAAAAACAAAAGTGACAATAATAGAAATAAAAAGTCCTCCTAGCATCATATACCCAAAGGAAATAATAGGTTTAATGTTAGAAAGCACTAAAGAGGCAAACCCAATCATCGTCGTGAGCGTCGTAAAGATGCTGGGTGTTAATTTATCTCGAATAGCTTCTTGGACCAAGGTTTTTTGATCCATTTCAGGATGATCCCGACGCAACTCTCTGTACTGAACAATCAAATGAATGACCAAAGACAAGGTTAAAATAATTTGAAGCGAAATAAAATTAGACGAAATAACGGTAACTTTCCAATTCATAAGTCCCAAAAGACCCATCATCGCAATCACAGACAAGCCACAAGAAAGAACAGAAATGAAAACCCAGCGAGGCAATCTAAAAATAAGCGCTAAAACCAAAATCATAGCCCCAAAAACAACAAAACCAAAAATACTGAGGTCATCCCGAATGATATCAATCATATCATTCGAAATCACGCTAATACCGCCCAAATACAAGGCACCCTCTGAAGAATAGCGCTTCAAAATAGACCGAATATCTTCAATGTTTTGGTGAGAATTCCAAACCCCATTTTTAGGCGTTTTAAAGGTCACTTGAATAGCCGTTGTTTTCCCAGAAGCATTAATCAAAAGATCTTTATAGAGAGGACTTGTCACAAATTCCGCTCGCGCTTTTTTTAAATCCACCAAAGGTGATTCTAAAGTCGGAAGTTGTTTGACGGTTTCTTGCATAGAAAGAGACGTACTTTTAAATAAAGGCACATCTAAAATCGTCGTCACATAAGAAACATCGGGTAATTGAAGAAGATCTTTTTTTAAGTGTCGAAGAGCCTCAAAAGAATCTGGGGAAAAAAGATCGGCATGCGGTGTAAACACCAAAAACAAAGTATCTGAGGTTTGATATTGCTTGGACAAGGCCTGCATGCGCACAAAGTCAGGATCATTTTTATTAATCAGTGTATCCGCTGAAGCATCCACCTGAAAGCGATACACAAAAAAAGAAAGCCCCAACATGCAGGCAAAAAAGAAAAAAAGCGTGCGTTTGGGGTAGGAAACCAATCCCTTAGAAACGACGTTATTTAGTTTTGAGAACACGAAGCAAATCCTCAAATTTATGCGCGACTAAATAAGGTCGAAATTGCTTACTAAAGGTTTGAATCGTACTAATCCCTTTAACATCCACATCATAAACCATATACCCTGATTTTTTATAAATTTTATACGTCATTCTAAAAAATGAATCCCTGTCTTTCACATCCACATCAATCGCAACACGACCATTCGAAATAGAAGGATCATGAATCAAAATAGTCTGATTTTTATAATTCACCAACTGAACCAAATATAAATCTTGAAGATAGGCCTTAAAGGCTTCTGTGAGCTGAGATTGCTGTAATTCAGAAAGTTGCGTCCAATATTCTTTCCCAACAGCCAATTTTGTCATCAAATTAAAATCAAAATAAGGCGTTACAATGGGGCGCAATTTCTCCAATTTCGCCTCAGGGGTCAAGTTTTTTTGGCTGACAATAGAAAGGCCCTGTTTAAAAATTTGCGCCATTAAAGCCTGACTTTCCACACTCAAAGGATTAGAGGTTGTAACCTGAATGACTTGAATAGGAAGCCCTGTTTGAGCCGGCGCTGAAATGACAGCAGAAGCATACATCATAAGACCCAATACGGCTAAAAAAAATCGTGTATTCATGGCGCCAGTATACCAAACGAATACCAAAAAAAACAGAGATTAAATCTTACTTCCTAACCTCATCTTCTCTCAGTTTAGCAGATGCCTCTCGTGCCATAATATAAAAATCAAGAGCACTGGATTTTAAGCGTTGAAACTGTTCTGGATCCATAGACAACTCATTCACATAACGTAAACTTTCAGCACCTGCGGCCTCAAGCGTTGTATTCAAGTAACTGGTCGGGACCACATAAGCATTGGGGAAAGTGGCAATACCATCGCGAAGATTAGAAGGGCCTAAAATAGGCATCACAAAATAAGGCCCTGGTTTAACCCCCCAAACACCCAAAGTTTGTCCAAAATCTTCAGGACGAGGTTCTAGATTAAAAAGTGCTAAAGCAGGATCAAAAAAGCCCCCAAAACCTACAGTAGAATTAATCAAAAAACGACTGATCTCTATTCCCGTTGCCTTTAATTTACCTTGAAGCAAATTATTCGCAAATCGAACTGGAAAATAAAGATTTTTAAAAAACTTCCCAACATGAATCCGAACAGGTTTGGGTAAAACATGGGAATACCCTTTAGAAACAGGCATCACAACAAATTTATAAACATTATAATTAAACGAAAACATAGCCCGATTATAGCGCTCTAAAGGATCCCAAACCGAAACAGACGGCGTCACAGAATCAAAAGACTCAAAATCGTCAACCCCATCATTTAGGGTCGAAATGCTAGAGGAAAAACCCAAAGAATCAGGCAGAAAATCAATCTGTTCAGAAGAAGTCACAGAAACAGAAGCGGTAGGCGTTTCAGAAAAAAGAAAGCTTGAGGACAAAAGAAAGGCACACAAAAAAACAGAAAAAAAGAAACGCATGATACTCCCCAGTCTAATCCAATAAAAAAAATCTTACAATAATAGAGTACCCCAAATAGATCCCTTTAAACATAAAAAGAAGGGGACACAATAGTCAAGTTTCGCATTCTCATGTAAACTACGGGGAACAAAAGTAGGATGGAAAAAAATGGACGTAAAACAACTGGAACAAATGAATATCGTCATTGTCGGACATGTCGATCATGGCAAAAGCACCTTTATAGGACGACTCTTAGCAGATACAAACAGTTTACCAAGCGGAAAATTAGAACAAATCCGAGCCCTCTGCGCCCAAAATTCAAAACCCTTTGAATACGCATTTTTACTAGACGCACTTAAAGACGAACAATCTCAAGGCATCACCATTGATTCCGCCCGCTGTTTTTTTAAAACCAAAAAAAGAAACTATATCGTCATTGACGCGCCTGGACATATCGAATTCTTAAAAAACATGGTAACAGGCGCCGCACGAGCAGAAGCCGCTCTGCTGTTAATTGATGCCAAAGAAGGCGTAAAAGAAAATTCCAGACGACATGGTTTTTTGCTATCCATGTTAGGCATTAAACAAGTCGTTGTACTGGTCAATAAAATGGACCTCATTGATTACAATGCCGAAAAATATGCTCAAATTGTGGCAGAATACAGCCAGTTTTTAGCAGAAATTAAAGTGACGCCCAAAGCCTTTGTCCCCATTGCAGCCTTTCATGGCGAAAATATCACCCATCGTTCAGAAAAAATGAACTGGTATGAAGGCCCAGACGTTTTAACCCTCATTGATGCCTTTGAAAAAGAAGGCGAAAAAGAAGATAAGCCCTTAAGACTCCCTGTACAAGATATTTATAAATTCACAGAAGAAGGGGACGACAGACGCATCATTGCCGGAACCATTGAAACGGGCACTTTAAAAGTAGGGGACTCTGTCATTTTCTTACCCTCACAAAAAACAACCCAGATTAAAAGCATTGAAAGTTTTAATACCCCTCAAAAAACACAGGCTCAAGCAGGAGAGGCGACAGGGGTAACCTTAGAAACACAAATTTATATTCGCCCAGGCGAACTCATGTGCAAAACCAATGAAGTACAAGCCCGAACAGGGTATGGCTTTAAAGCCAATATTTTTTGGTTGGGAAAACGTCCCATGATTTTAGACAAAAAATACAAATTAAAACTTGGCGCAACACGACAAATCGTTGTTTTAAAACAGATTTTAAAAGTACTAGATGCCTCAGATTTAAGCAGTGACACCGAAAAGAAACAGATTGAACGCCACGATGTAGGCGAATGCATCTTCCAAACAACAAAACCCATCGCCTTCGATACCATTTCCGAAATTGAAGGAACCGGTCGATTTGTCATTGTAGATGATTATGAAATTTCAGGAGGCGGTATCATTACCGAAGCCATAGAAGACAGTAAGTCTCAATTGGAAGAAACTCAAAACAAAAAAGAATACTTATGGGAAAGAGGCAAGATAACCAGTGAAATGAGAGCGACAAAATGGGCGCAAACTCCTAAAGTCGTCCTCATCACAGGACCTGAACATTCCGGTAAAAAAGACCTCTGCATTGCACTGGAAGAAACCCTATTTAACACAGGCAAACAAGCTTATTATTTGGGCATCTCCAATCTACTCATCGGACTGGGAACCGATATTGAACATCGCATTGAAGACAGGGACGAACACATCCGACGTCTAGGCGAAATTGCCCATTTATTTACAGATGCAGGTCATATCGTCATTTCCAGCATCAGCAATCTAGATGATGACGAAGTGAAAAGTATCAAGGCATTAAATCATCCAAAAGAAATATTAATCATCACAACCGGCGAACACCACCTCAATCAAATTAAATCCGATTGTGAGTTAGACTCTAGCCTCACAGTAGACGCCAAAATAAAAAAAATACTAGATGTATTCAAACAAAAACAGCTTATAGATTACGCCATATAAACACTGGGAGTGTTGAAGGTTTCACAACAGTCCCACACATTATGAACGCCCCGCCAGTTTCCTAAGTCCCCGAATAAGGGGAGATGTATCGTAAGTGGCTAAAATAGTGCTTAAAAGAGAGCGAGGAGGTACAAATTCACCCGAATAAACCTGTGCTGAAAAAAGCCCTCGTCTAGAATCCGGTCCAAAAAGAACCAAATAACGCGGTAAATTTAAACCATACCGGGTTAAAAAATCGACATCTTCACCCGGGATAACAGGCACCAAACTAGCATGAATCGTAAGTCTGGACGTAAGATTAGGTATTAAAAATTTCATACGAGACTCTATATTTGAAAAAAGCATATCCAAGGCCTTACGCTCAAAAGGTGTGAACGTCATCCCCTCATAATCCGAAGGATGTACCTGTCCTTGAGCCGCAATATGTCTTAAAGTCTCTTTCTCTAAATTTGAAAACGAAAAAGAGCCTAAAGCTTGATCTAAAAGATATGTTCTCACACTGTCTTGGATTTGTTTTAAAGGATTTAGAAAAAAATAAGGAAAAGAAGTCGTATCTGAGTCTATTTGATAATAACCCACACGAGACATGAGGATTTCCTTCGGCACTTTTTTATCAAAAAGTTGACCAAGGCACATAATAGAAAAAGACAGATGAGGAAATTCTAATAAAAGAGACGTTAACATATAAATTAAACGATTAATAGAGGTACCCGAAACCATGGTTTCACAAAAGGCCAGTTTCAACGGCGAATCAAAGGATCTAGACTGAATAAAATTGCATAAGGTTTGGAAAACCGATTCAGAAATCTTCCCATTTGAATGTATCTTACTTCTAAGCCAAGGATCCTCCCATTTGGAAATTTTGATAAAAGGGGGCTGCATCACTTGAAGATTTGCCCGCAAAAAAAGCTCCAAATGATCCGACAATAAAGAGCCTCCACGCTCAATACTAAAAACAGCCTCACATCCAAGAAGATGTGGCGCTAAGTGTTCCCGAATAGCCGAAGACGCCAGTTTTAAAAAAGGAAGATACAAAAAACCTTGAGCTTGAGTACACGCTGCAATCTGCCCCTGAGATTCAAAATGAAAATACTTTAGAATAGCATGACGACGTCGCTCTAAATCCGTCCCATGAATATCAGAAATAAAGCGATAATGTTGAAGCCGTCTAATGCCACGCCCTGAACAGCTTACATCCAGTGGCAAAAACAAAAGATCTGAAATCAACAAAGGAGACGCCAGATAATAAGGAGACACACAATCGGGCGATAATACAGGCGTATCTCTCGTATTCAAATCCAGCGAGTTTTGTTCAAAAAGTTTAAAAGAATACAAAGAAATCGCAATACATTTAAAGGAAAAAATGAAACACCTTCTTATAAAAAATGCCGTCTCTCATAAAAGAGTATCGAGATCCGCCTTAAAAAATTGCACCTAAAAATTAGATAAGAACTACGGTTTATCCAAAGCCGTACGCACAACATCTGTGGTCTTAAAATGCAATTTAGCCACTGATTTTAAGGCGTCAAAATGATGTTTTTGTGCAAATTCAATGGCAAAATCCACAACCGCCTGGCTAGCCCCTTTAGGAAAAGACATACCATAAAATTTAGAAATTGTATCCATATAGTCCAAATACGCACAACGAGCCAAAATACTCGCCGCCGCAACCGCAATATTCGTTTCCGCACGATGACGCTGAAACAAATGAATACGAATGCCTCGAGAGCGCAGGGCATTTTTAACCAAGGAGGCATGCGCAAACTGATCCGACAAGGCATTTTCACATGAAACCTGCTTCAAAACGCCTTCCATCACTTTTGCATGTCCCCAGGCTAAAATATGATTTAAATTTGGCATTTTATGATAAATCAAATTATAACTGTCATTCCCCACCTGAATAATAGAATGCACACAAGCGGACCGAATAAGAGGAGCTAGTTTACGAATTGTAGCATCGGACAATTTTTTAGAATCTTTAACACCCAAATCCAAAAGAAAAGCCGATTTTTCGTCATCCACATAGACGCCTGCAATGACCAGAGCCCCAAAATAATCCCCTTTACCAGATTCATCAACCCCAATCAAAGGCAAAGGATCAATGCCTGGATCTTTACCCGTTTTATCATCTTCTGTAAATAAGTCAGACACAGGAGGCCCTTGGGGCGCAAATTTAGGAAGACCCTCAATCAAAGAAGACACCAAAGTAGGAATCGTCGCCTCTTTACACTGAGAAAAATCCAAACGAAGGCCCTTTTTACCTTCATAAACACGTAAAAGGGCAGAAAGAGTCTCATAAAAAACAATAAATTGAATCCCATATTGAATCTCGCGATAGGGATTCACTGTAAAGCCGTTGTCTTTAAGGAGGGTTTTTAACTGCTCGTAATAAGCATATTTATCATCTGCATAAATCATAAAGTTAGTGTAACATAAAATAAAACAATACGAGTCAACCCAAGCCAAGCAATTGAATAATTCGATATTTTTTGCAATACTATGAGTCTAAAATTGTAAGGGGACTATTGCGAAATGACTAGGTTTCGGTCATATGGAAGGCAGTACTAGTCCGAAAGCCCGGAGTTTATGAGAGCATAAATGAGGACTTGAGGACAAGGATAACACAGCAGATGGCCAAAAGAGGCGTTTCGCAATAATCCCATAAAGGCGGTATCAAAAATGAGTCAAAACAATACACTAGATATCACAGGCGACATCAGCATTCATACCGATAATATTTTACCTATTATCAAGAAGTGGCTATATTCTGAAAATGAAATTTTTATACGAGAATTGGTTTCCAATGCCTCCGATGCCATCACAAAACTCAGTAAAATAGCCGGAAAAGAAGAGGTTAAAAATCTACCTGAAACACCTGGGATTCAAATCAAACTCAATAAAAAAGAAAAAACCATCACCATTTCGGATACAGGGTTAGGATTAGATGCCGAAGAAGTACAAAAATACATCAATCAAATCGCATTCTCAGGCGCAGAAGATTTCTTATCCAAATACAAAGATAAAGACGATTCCCAACAAATCATTGGCCATTTCGGATTGGGATTTTATTCGGCCTTCATCGTCTCAGATTTAGTTGAAATCAAATCAAAATCTTACAAAGAAAATGCAAGTCCTATTCATTGGTCTTGCGATGGATCCACAAAATTTGAACTCAAAAGCGGCGATAAAAAAGACATTGGAACCGACATCATTCTCCATCTGAACGAAGACAGTAAAAGCTATTTGGAAGAGGCCAAAATAATCGAATTGGTCAAAAAATACGCTAACTTCTTTAAAGTCGAAATTAAAGTAAACGACACAGTCGCCAACACCCAAAATCCATTATGGGAAAAAAATCCAAAAGACGTCACAGAAGAAGAGTATAAAAGTTTCTATCGCACCTTATTTCCCATGAACCAAGATCCTCTATTTTGGATTCACCTGAATGTAGATTACCCCTTTAATCTACAAGGAATTCTATATTTCCCCAAATTGGTTCACGAATTGGATGCCAGTAAAGGGCGTATCAAATTATTTTGCAATCAAGTCTTTGTAACAGACGATGCTAAAACCGTCGTTCCTGAATTTTTAACCCTATTGCAAGGGGTCTTAGACTGTCCCGAAATCCCATTAAATGTATCCAGAAGCTACCTCCAAAATGATCCGTATGTTAAAAAAATATCCACTCATATTGTGAAAAAAATCGCCGACAAATTAAATCAACTGTACAAAAATGAAAAAGAAAACTTTGAAAAATATTGGAAAGACATTCATCCCTTTATCAAGTATGGGATGATGCAAGACACCTCTTTTTATGACAAAACAAAAGACATTGTGCTCTTTGAATCTTCCAATCACGATATGGTAACAATAGAGGCTTACCTAGAACGAAACAAAGAAAAATTAGAAAATAAAGTCTTATACTGCACCAACAAGGATGCACAAGCGCAATACGTCGCCCTTTGCAAAGAGCAGGGTCTTGAAGTGCTATTTGTTCATTCCATGATAGACACACATTTTATTCAATTTATTGAATCTAAAAATCAAGAAATCAAATACATTGCCGTGGATTCTGAAATTTCCGAGCATCTCTTAGACCAAACGCAACCTGAAATCGTGAATGAAAAGGGAGAGGCCATTGAAAGCCCTATTATTAATCTGTTCAAACAAGCGTTAGGAAAAGACCCTTTAAAAGTAGAGGTAAAGGCCCTAAAATCACAAAATTTGCCCGCTATGGCCATAGAATCCGAGCAAAGCAAACGCATGAAAAGCATGAGTTACATGATGGGCGGATTCGAAATGCCATCCGACTATACCATCGTACTCAACAGTAATAATCCCATTGTAAAAGCACTGCCCAATATCCAAAATGAAGCGGATCAAAAAGAAATCGCAGCACAAATTTACGATATGGCCATGATGAATCAAAAACCTTTAAATGGCGAAGAATTACACACCTTTATGAATAGAACCCAATCTCTAATGTCTAAATTAGCCGACAAACTTGTATGATAAACTATGAAGAAATAGTCGACCTATTTAAACGTCATCTCTATGTAGTATTCAGCGAGCATTACGTCGGCACATCAGGAGATGGTCGAAAGGTAGAGCGTTACATCGCAAAGCATCCAAAATTAAGGCCCGAATTTATTCTAAAAGACGGAGAACTGGAAGGCTTTAAAAAAACAAGTGCCAAATTAAAAAAACTGGAAGAGTTTTCCATTTATCTGGAAATTGATTCCATTGATTTAGAAGAAGAGTGGGGAATAGAATCCATCGATCTCTATGCCGAAGCGTCTTTGAACATTCAGCCCCGACTCAAAGATATTATTTACTTAGCAAAACTTTTTGAGCCCACCGTCAGCATGGAACGCATCATTCCCATCACAGATATTACCCATGAAAACATCCTTATTAATTCCAAGATTGGCAACATTTTTTTAGATTTAGAAGACGATCAAGATCTATTTTTTGCAGATCAACATATTGTGAAACAGCAAATGAAATTCATCCTCTCCGAATTTTGTCTGTTTATTCAATGCGTCCATGATATCATTATTAAAAATAAGCCCCTAGATAAGATACTTGAGGAAATTGGGACGTCTCCAGGAAACGAACATCATGTCAGAAAAAACCCCATCTATTGAAGAAAGCAGACAGAAACTCCAGTCTATTTTAGATCAAAAAATAAGCAAAGAAGACATAATTCTATACTTAGAAAACATGCATCAAAAAGGTGAACGTGTAGAAGAAATTGTAGGATTTGCACTCGAAATGAAATCTAGAATGCAAACCATACAATTAAACAGTCCGCTGTTATTAGACTGCTGCGGAACTGGAGGATCAGGTAAAAATCGCTTCAATATTTCAACAGCATCCGCCATTATTTTGGCACAAATGGGCATTCCCATTGCCAAACATGGCAATTATGGATCCAAACAAAAAAACGGAAGTTTTGATTTTTTAGAAGCGCTCAACATCCCCTTTAATCTCTCTGAATCTGAAACACAGGCCTATTTTAAAACCCACAACATCTGCTTTTTATTGGCACGTCATTACCACCCTTATATGAAATCCCTCGCTCCCATACGTGAAGCCATCGGACATAGAACCATTTTTAATCTATTAGGCCCTTTGTGTAATCCCGCAGGCGCCACGCATCAAATCATTGGCACTTGCGATATTCAAACCGGCGAAAAGCTCGCCAAAGCCTGCCAAAAGCTAGGCATGTTTCATACCATCGTTGTCGTTGGCGGTGACGGAAGAGATGAACTTTCTTTAAGCGGTCAAAACATCCTCTATACAATCAAAGAAACCGAAATCAAAATAGAACCATACACAAACAATCAAAATCCCAATATGAACTACGAAGCCGGTAATAGTGAAGAAAATGCCCGTCTATTTAAAACACTGTTAAACCAAAAAAATATAGACCACCCTGTCATCCATCATATTGCCCTCAATGCTGGACTGGCACTTCAATTAACTGGAAAGGCATCATCTATAGATGAAGGTGCAGACCAAGTTTTAAATGCTATTAGCGCTGGAAAAATTTCGGCACGCTTAAACTAAAAAATCCCCCCTTAAAAAGGGAGGGACTATAAACCCCTGTGTACTTATAAAGAAAACGCCTGGAATTTTCCAGAAGACTGTTCAATAAGTCGATAATTCTTAATGGTTTTAACTTGTGTCCAAGACAAATCTAATTCCACAAGCGATCCATTTTTGGAAATACCTAACACCTTAAACTCATCTGGTGTTAAATCCCCAGAATCCCCTGAATACCAAATATTGGCAGATTTTTTACCTTCATAAGTTGCAACATAATCTTGAAACACAAATGTGCCATTGCTTTTAGCATAAATAATAGAAGCCAAATAATGGGTAGATTCTGGCTGAAACAAGGCAAAATAAACAGATCCCCTTAACCCCGCATCTGCAATCAAATACAGTGTAGATAAAGTTCGTTGCTTGGCCTCTTCTATACGCGTAATCAAGGACACGTCGCGCACAACATCTTGCAAAGACTTAAACCCAAAGGCCTGTTTAGTACCTTTCTCTGTCGCCAACTCTTCTAAAATATCTCCTGCATCAGAGCTGGCCACCTGAGGTAAGAATTTAAGTGATTTAAGCCCCCCATCCGCAACAGCCGATTGAATACGAGGAGACGCAAACTCAACAGCTGCAGGTGTTCGGGTAATGGCCGCCAAAACAACTTTAGTATTGTCTTTTTTAGAATCCGGAGCCAATTGCAAGGCCATACCATCTAAAGCGACAAATTTAGACGCAAGATCCACACTGGCATAATCCAATGCCATTTTTTTGTAACGCAACTCCGATTGGGGAAGCGCATCTTTAGAGCGATATAATTGAATTAAAACACCGTCTGAAAGTCGATCAACAAGAGACAAATAATCAAAAGAGGTCGGAGAGGCTTTAAGCGCAGCAACCGCAACATCGGAAAAGAAAGGCAGTTCACGTGGCACATATCGAATCAAAGAGGGACTATGCTGAACAGCCTTAAGTAAGAAAGGACGAGAATGGACGTAAATAGCCAGGTCTTGGAGATGAGAATCCTTAACTTGCGAATTTAACGCCTCATAAAGAGAATATTGTAAGGCATAAGTTGCCAATTCCTGATCTTTTTTATTAACAGGTGTCGTAGGCGCATAAACAATACGAAGCAGATTCAAATACTGTTCTTTAGAAAAAGAAGTCCCAGAAAGCTTTTTCTCGTAAAACCACGTGGACTTTCCATATTTTGACAATAACCAATCTATTTTTTGAACAGGAACAGTCGCCAATTTATCCAAAAGAACAACATCAGCTGTTGAAGTATCATTAAAAGCAGACTCCAAAGCAAGTTGATCTAAATTGGGAAGGGGATCTTGAACAGGTTCTTCAGAAACAACCACAGGTAAAATGGAATCCCCCACAAGAGCCTTATTGGCTTGTTTACAAGAAACAGTAAACAAAGAAAGCGAAACACATCCCAACAGTAAAAGTGTCGAATAATTTTTTTTCATTGTAATAAACGTCCTTCTTTAGCCCAATTTTCACGACTTACTTCATCAATCACAATATAAGTAGACGCAGGGGGTTTTCCAAGTTCCTCAAAAAGAACATCTGTAATTCGCTGAACAACAGCCTCTTTCTGTTTTCGAGTTAAAGTCCCCGCAACTTTTACATTTACAAACGGCATACACAAATCCTTTTTGAAAAATTTTTCCCATCATATAAAAAAAGGATGAAAATGTAAATGAATGACGATCAGGACCGTCTTTTATTGAGAAATGGTCCAAACAAAAGTACGTTCCTGAAGATCATAAATCAACAATGAAAAACGAGACGGGGGAGACTCAAAAGGCGGAAATTCTAAAATACCCGAAAGGACATAATCCGAAGATTCTTCTTCAGTCCAAGAAACGGGTTTATAAGGCGTTTGAGCAGCATCCAATAAAAGCGAAATATCCTTAGGATTCAATTTCAAAATATCCTGATGCTCAAACGATTCCAGTCTCAGCCTAAATCGAAAAGGTTCCCCTTTAACGGTAGGTAAAAAAGTGGCCTTAATGCGTATTCCATTTCGAACACTTTCTTGAGCAATACCGGGAGATTTAGACGAAAATTTTGGCGGAAAAAAGAAAAGCCCAATGCTAAAAATCAGGGCAAAGAACAAGGCAATTACAATCAAACGTCGCCACAAAATAACCCGTCTCATGGAATCTATCCTCCTAAGCGTTACGCATCCAAAGCCTTAAAAATATCCGCAAGTCGAACAAACTTTTCACGGGGTTTTCCAACCGATTCCCCTTTAGAGATTTCAAGCGCATCCAATTTCGTCCAATCCTCAAAGCTAATAGATCGTACGCCACGCGATTTTAACACATCCTGAACAGCAGCCCTGTCTGGAGTTTGACACGGAACCAAATTTGGCAAATCTTCAATAAGCTGGTTAACAGTTTCTGTACTACAGGGTTTATTCGTACCCAAAACACCACTAGGCCCACGCTTAATCCAACCAGCCGTATAAAATCCAGAAACAACCTGTCCATTTAAATCACACACACGACCCAATTGATTGGGAATCACCCCCGTTTTAGAATCAAAAGGAACACCTTCTATCCCCACACCTTTATAACCAATACTTCTAAAAATAAGCCCCGAAGGAATATGAACCACACGCCCTGTTTTAGCAGTGGTTTGATTAAAGGCAGGCCCTACCAGTTTCACTTCATCCAAATTCATACCAGTAACAACATCCGTACCTGTAATTTCTGTTGGAATCTGAAAAAATCGAATTTCAATGCACTTAGATTTCCCAGACAGCGGTGTATTGGCCAACTCTTTGAGGGCTTCCAAATTTTTTCGAGCTTTATTGGTTTCCATTTTTTCCAATTCTTCTTCATTGGCCGCATCCAAAATAAGATCTTCAGATTTAACCAAAATATCGCAATCTGACAAATGCCCCAATTCTCTAACTTCAAGCTCTGTAAAAGCCGCTTGAACAGGCCCCCGACGCCCAATCATGTGAATTTCTTTCACCTTACTATTTTTAAGCGCCTCTAAAGCATGTTGCGCAATATCAGAAACAGCCAATTCTTCAGGTGTTTTAGCTAAAATACGCGCAACATCGACGGCCACATTACCTTGTCCAATAATCGAAACCACTTCTTGAGACAAATCAAATTGGGCATCTACATAATCGGGATGACCATTATACCAAGCCACAAATTCGCGAGCCGAATGAACACCCGGTAAAGATTCCCCTGGAAGTCCTGTTTTTTTATCGCTTTCAGATCCATAAGTAAAAATAATAGCGTCATAAAAAGACTGCAATTCTGAAACAGAAAGATCTTTACCAATATCCACATTTCCAAAAAATCGAAAACGATCTGCATTTTTTTCAGCAACACGTTGATAATACACACCAACCGATTTCATTTTCTGATGATCTGGCGCAACCCCTGCACGTAAAAGACCAAAAGGCGTAGGTAACCGATCAAAAGCATCCACCTCTACCGTCAAAGATGTCCGGAACAACGCATCCGCAGCATAAAAACCACTGGGCCCCGCTCCAACGATAGCAACGCGTAAGGGGCGTTGTTGTGTACCAAGTTCTGACATTCTAAAAACTCCTTAAAATATAAATTGTTATTTCAAAGAAGTATACACCAAATAAAAGCAATGGTTAAGCATAATGAAAGAGATCAAATACCTACAAAGAGAGAAAAAGAAATGATAGAATAAAAACCTAAAACACAAAGGCAGGAGCCCTCAATGAAAAAGTTCGTAGCACCTCTCATCTTAAGTCTTTTAATGACCCTCAGTCCTTTATATGCAGAAATAGGATTCAAAATAGGCCAAGGATTTCATTCCTACGGAGATACGTTAGATGAAACAAAATACGGCATCATGGCAGGACTAACATTTAGCCGTCCTATAACCGAATTTATTGGCATTCAAACAGAACTTTTATACACGGAAAGAGGCGGTTCTGGAACGATTCCTCAATTTGGAAAATTTCGAGTCCAAACCGAACAAATCCAATTTCCCATTCTTATCACCTACCGACAACCCATCAGTGCACGTACAGAGTTTAAATTTGGAGCGGGCCCCTATGCAAGTCTCAATTTACACACACAAAGAAGCTACGTTTTGAACGAAGAAGGCCAAAAAAAAGCAGATTATTTTAAACGTGAAGGGGCCATTCAAAATGAATCCCAATTTTTTGGCGAGTTTAGCAAAACCGATGTCGGGCTGATTTTTGATGCAAAATTTAAAATACAGCCTAAAAAAACATGCAAATGTAAGGCTACTTATAGTATCAATGCACGATATGAAATTGGAATGGTTAACCACACCATTTACAATCAAGTCGAAAAACATGAAGTCACCTTTCAAGGCGTAGAAGCCAAAACAGAAAGCTTCACGCTATCCATAGAAAGATCCTTTTAAAACGGAGGTCCATCAATGAAAACACGCTATTTAGCCATACTGATCGCACTCATACTCATCATCCCTCACAATCTAAAAGCAGGGGAATTTGATGTCGAGTTTTCTGGGGGGCCCGCTCTATTAGTAGGGGACACGACCTTTAAAGAAAGTAACTTAGGCTACCAAATAGGGGTTAATTTCAGTTATTTTATTACCCGGCACATTTCCATCAGTTCCGGTATTCATTATGTCGAAAGTCAACTAAAAACCAGTTCTAACAACAGAGATATAACGCTCACCTCCAATGCTGAAATTTTAACCGTTGCCTATATCGATATGCCCACCGTGATAAGATATCATTTTAACGTAGGTAGAAGAAGTCGGCTGCATGTAGGCGCTGGAGGATACTACACTTTAGGTAACGCCACATTCTATAAAAAGGAATATGCGTCTGTACAAACAGAAGTGGAACATCCTGGATACGATGAAACAGATTATGGGGTAATCCTTGTAGGAGGATACGAACTCAACACCTTTAGACATAACCACCTCACCTTCAACTTAGAATACAAAATTGGCATGGCCTCACATAAACCCAGTCGCGCTTTATTGGCCTTAAATCCGAATCAAAAAGACCTCAAATATTCCAGCCTAAATTTTAGGGTAGGGCATACGTTTTAAAAAAAATTGACATTATCCATAAAAAAGTTAAACTTAAAAAAGTCACACAAAAAAAAGGAGTTAAAATGAATTCATTTATTAAAAAATCAGCGCTGATGCTCGGTATAATAGGGGTGATAAGTTGCAGCCACATAGAGGCTAGAAACTTCAATTTTGAGCCTAATATTGGAATATCCACCATGGCAGGAAGTGAACAATTTAAAACAAGCTCAGGCGGAACAAAAATAGGCGCAAATTTTAATTATTTCATGAATAGACGAATTTCTGTGAGTACCGGCTTTTCATATACATCTGAAACAATGAAAACAGGGGATATTTTTGCATACAGCAGCTCTTATACCACAACTGAAACATTGGAAAGATCTTATGTGGAAATCCCACTCGTTTTAAGAGGCCACTTATATGTGGGTAAAAAAAGCCATTTTAATTTAGGAGCAGGCGCTTACTACACATTAGGAACCACAACAAAATACAAAATAACCGCCTTTGGAACAAATTCAGACACATCAAAAGACTCAGGATATGATGAAAGTGATTTAGGTCTTTTACTACAAGCCGGATATAATATCAGTACGTTCAAAAACAATCACTTAACATTAAACTTAGAATACAGAATTGGCTTAACCGAACATAAACCCAGCGCAGCTCTACTTGCTGTAAATACAACCGCAAAAACAGACAAATATTCTGGAATTAACTTTAGAATAGGTCACACGTTCTAAAAAAACGGATATCAAAAAAAAGGGGGGGGGATAACATCCCCCAAAAGAGTTTAAAATGAATCCATTGATTAAAAAATCAGCACTAATGCTGAGTATAATAGGGATGATAAGTTGCAGACACATAGAGGCCAGAAACTTCAATTTTGAGCCTAATATTGGGGGGTCAACTTTAGCCGGAAATGAGCAATTTAAAACAAGTAGCGGCGGAACAAAAATAGGCGCCAATTTAAATTGTTTTATTAATAGACGGTTTTCTGTCAGTACAGGATTTTCATATACATCTGAAAAAATGAATAAGGATAGCCTCTTAAGCATCATTAATACACCTGAAACATTAGAAAGAACCTATATAGAAATCCCCCTCGTTTTAAGAGGACACTTATACGTAGGCAAAAAAAGCCATTTTAATCTTGGAGTAGGCGCTTATTATACATTAGGAACCACAACAAGCTACACTAAAAAGGGAACCACCACAGATACTGAAATTAAAAAACCAGGATACGATGAAAATGATTTAGGCATTTTACTTCAAGCGGGGTATAACATCAGCACATTCAAAAGCAAGCACTTAACCCTAAACTTAGAGTATAGAATCGGACTAACGGAACACAAACCCAGCGATGAATTCCTGGCTCTAAATGAAACCGCAAAAACAGACAAATATTCTGGAATTAACTTTAGAATAGGTCATACATTCTAAAACAATAAACTCCCAAAGTAATCCTATTTCAAAATAGGATTACTTAAAGAGATCCTATTTCAGATCCATATCGAACAGACTTCCCTTTAAGCTCTCGATCGAGAACAAAAGAATCTTTTTCAATCATCACAATCACCGTAGAGCCCAAATGAAAAGAAGCCAAATGATCGCCCTTCGAAACATGGATAGAAGACGAATACTGTCTATGAATAGGCTTTAAAGCCTGATAACTAGATGCCAAAAGCGGATCATACTCTAAGGTAATACTACCCACATTCGTAGCGCCCACTTTAACCAAAGCCAATTTTTTACCATCCGCCAAAGTCATTAAAGTCGTCAACCGTTCATTTTCAATATAAAGCCCACGATGCTTGCTGATATAAGGCTCTCGAACCGGCAACAAAGTACCTGGAACATACTGAGAAAACGTAATTTGCCCATCACAAGGAGAAAAAATAAGATGGCAGTCTTTAGGCGATAAATAAAGGGTCATAAAATAGCCGCCTTCAAAAGCATCTGAGGGAATCTCAGGCAGTAAATCATCTATAGGATAATAAATCCCTTTAGCCTGTATGAGCTGGTGCTGAAAAATTTGGCCAGTTTCTAAAACAAGACCATCTACAGGACTGACCAAAATATCGGAAGCCATCGCAATAGGGCGACATCCCGGTTTTAGGCGTCGGGTAAAAAAGTCATCAAAAGACACATACTCTTTTAAAGGCTTTTCACATTCATTTAAATCAATACCTACTGATTTAGCAAAAAGAGAAAAAAAAGTCACTCTTAAAACAGAAGGAATAGACCGAGACGCAATAAATCCTGTTAAAAGGGTTAGCCGTAAAAAAATCCACTCACGCATGCCAATTCAAACTCCTATTAATCGCTTTTTTCCAGGGTTTATAAAGAGTATCACGTTCTTCGGATGAAATCATAGGGAAATAACACTGTTCAATGACATTCAGTGCAAAAAATTCCGATTCTGTCCAAAATCCGGAAGCAATCCCTGCCATACCTGCAGCACCAAAAGCCGTTGTTTCGGTAATCCGAGGGAGTTCCACGGGACGCTGTAAAATATCCGCTTGAAATTGCATTAAAAAAGAGTTCTGAACAGCCCCCCCATCCACACGAAGACTCTGAATATGTTGATCCGGAAACTCCTGTTCAAAGGTTAAAATAACATCAGCGGTTTGATACGCTAAAGACTCCAAACCTGCTCTAACCAAATGAGATTTAGAAGTTCCTCCTGTAAACCCCATAATCAAGCCTCCTGCAGAAGGATCCCAATAAGGCGCGCCTAAGCCCGATAAAGCAGGGACAAGATAAACACCCCCATTGTTGGGCACAGATAAAGCCATCGCTTCTGAATCAGACGTCTGAGAGAAAAAGCCCAAGGCATCCCGCATCCACTGCATTAAGGATCCTCCTGTAAAAACAGAACCTTCCAAGGCATAATAAACATTTTGATCACATTTCCATGCAACCGTTGTGACTAAAGAGGCACTGGGGCAGGGGGTGGTACCTGTCACCCCACATAAAAACAATCCCGTGCCATACGTATTTTTAAAGCGCGTTTCATCATACCCACACTGGGTAAAAAGAGCCGATTGCTGATCCCCTATAACCCCCATAATGGGGATTTCATGGCCCAAAACAGATTTAGCAGTCAGGCCAAAAAGACCACGCGTGGATAAAATAGAGGGTAAAAGAGACGATGGAATGTTAAAAAACGCCAATAGCTCTGGATCATACTCACAGGTTTGAAGATTCATCAGCAAGGTACGAGACGCATTACTGACATCAGTTGCATGCAAAGTTTGACCGGTTAAATGCCATAAGACCCAGGTATCCACTGTCCCAAACAAAATATGACCCGACTCCACATCCTGTCGCAAATCCTGTCTTTCCTTTAAGATCCAGGCAATTTTAGTGGCAGAAAAATAAGGATCTAAAAACAAGCCTGTTTTGGCCTTAATCCAAGACGCATAAGAGTTTAAATCCTCACACTGCTCACGGGTACGACGACATTGCCAAACAATGGCATTGTAAATGGGTTTCCCAGTACGTTTATCCCAACATACCGTGGTTTCCCGTTGATTGGTCAATCCAATCGCTTGAATTTGCGTGGGATCACACTGAGAAAAAACATCTTGAATACACGCCAAGAGGGTAGAAATCAATTCCAAAGGATCTTGTTCCACCCAACCCAATTTTGGAAAGGTTCTATTTAATTCTCGATAAGAAGACGCCACAACATGCCCTTGTCTATTAAAAACAAGGGCACGGTTTCCAGTTGTCCCTAAATCTAGGGATAAAATCATGCTTATTTTTTATCAGAAGAGGATTTACATCCAATTAATTGAGAAAAGAAGGCCCAATCTTTTTTAACCAAATACAAAAGAGCCAAGGTCATAACACCAGGAAGGGCCAAAGCAGGAATACTAAACGCTAAAAAGAGATGAAATAAAAAGATTTGAATCAAAATAGGCGCAGAAATTAAAACACCCAAATTGGTATAACACCCAGACAAAACTAGAACACCGGCTAAAATTTCAGATAATTTTAAAAAGGGAATAAAATACTTAGTAGCCATCATAGCCCCCATAAAGGCCATAGCAGGTGCAGGCATGGCGTTTGGATCCATAGGAATAAAATTAAGGAATCCATTTAAACCGAATACAACCCAAGGCAATCCCAATAAAACTTGTGCTGCCAATTTATCTTTTTGCATCTTTATCCTCCATCATTTAAAAAAATAATACCACTGACTCTACTATAAATTAAAAAAACAAAAAAGCAAGAAGTGACGAATATCAGGATAAAAGATACACTAAAGATCATGAAAGCGGTCTGGTATCCCTACACACAAATGAAAACACAATCGCCCCCTTATAAAGTCACAAGCGCGAAAAAATGCAGTTTAACCCTCGACGACGGCAGCACCTTAATCGATGCCATTTCGTCCTGGTGGTGTGTGATTCATGGTTATAATCATCCCAAGCTCAACAAAGCCATCACAAGTCAGCTCAAGAAAATGGCCCATGTTATGTTGGGTGGATTAAGCCACGAACCGGCAGAAGCCTTGGCTAAAAAGTTAGTAGAGATAACGCCCGAAGGCCTCAACCATGTATTTTTCAGTGACAGTGGCTCTGTCGGCTGCGAAATTGCGATTAAATTGGCCTGGCAATATTATAAAAATAAAAAGATCCCCCATAAAAAAGCCTTTATTGCCCTTAAAGGCGCCTACCACGGCGACACGACAGGCGTCATGTCCCTTGCGGATGATGACGACAGCATGCATGCCGCCTATCAAGATCTTTTAAGACCTGCCTACCATGTAACCCCTGAAAATTGGGATGAATTGGAAACCCTATTAAAAAACCATCACGCTGAAATTGCAGGATTTTTCATCGAACCCCTCATGCAAGGGGCTGGGGGATTCAAATTGCATAGCCCAGAATACGTTCAAAAAGCGCATACCCTTTGTAAAAAATATGACGTTTTATTCATTGCCGATGAAGTCGCAACTGGGTTTGGGCGATTGGGATCTTTATTTGCAATGGATCAAGTGGAACTCTGCCCCGACATCCTCATTTTAGGCAAGGGCCTCACAGCGGGATACTTAGGCATGGCGGCAACCTTAACCAGTAGTGAGGTCTTTAATGCCTTTTATGATACAGATCCAAAGAAAGCCTTCATGCACGGACCTACCTTTATGGGAAATCCATTGGCCGCGGCAGTCGCACTTAAAAGCATAGCGCTATTTGAAACGGAAAACACCTTAGCCAAAATCAAAAAAATAGAAGCGATCCTGACAACAGAATTCAAGGCCTTCCATCATCCGAAAGTCAAAGAAGTTCGAATTAAGGGCGCTATGGGCTGTCTCGAAGTCTGGGACGAAAGTCTCTTAAAAAATGCCCAATCCTACGCCAAATCAGAAGGGGTGTGGTTACGGCCTTTTGGCCCTTATTTATACACCATGCCGCCGTATTGTATTTCTAAAAAAGAGCTAAAAAAAATTACAGACACGATGAAAAAGTTCCTAAATATATAAAATTTACAACAGGTCTAAATATGATAGTCTCTAAAGACTAGAGTCAATCAATATCTCTAAATTAGAGGTAAAACCAGTAAGCTCCTTAAAGTCTCACATTGGTTTCTGAGCTTAAACAGCAGGGGCTTTCAATATATCGGGAGTTAATACGCGCTCCTTGGCGAATAATATATCGCATACAAGATCAAACCGTATATGTATTGGTCGTCATTGATTCCAGACGTAATATTGAAGACATTTTACTCGAAAGATTAATTCGAGAATAAGATAATAAAAGCGCTCTCCCTACATAACTATTTGCTTCATTTTTTTATACTTGGCTACCTCGGGAGGTGGGCATCCAGGAACTTTCATAAACTGAAGGAGAAAACTTCACTTTATGTTGGTTTAAGAAAAAACCATTTTTGATATTATCCACAGAGTGATCAAATTTTTTTGTAAAAGTAATAAACATTTTCTATCTCCGAATTACTAATGACATTATTTAAGAATTTAGTAAGCAAAACAAGTCAATAAAAGATTTTCTTTGCCCCCCATAACAAAGCCACATTTAATATCCGAGGTCTCAAAAAAAATCAGAGCTGGCGAGCACGTGAGCACTCATCGAGACCGTGGCTCGATGAGTGAAGAAGCGG
>CAZIFG010000008.1:0-24809 GCA_964539135.1 uncultured Rickettsiales bacterium | reverse complement strand
GCTGGCGAGCACGTGAGCACTCATCGAGACCGTGGCTCGATGAGTGAAGAAGCGGCTTTTTTTGAGACTCGGATATTCAATACGGCGTTTGATTAAGATAAATAAAGGAGTCTAAAAAACCATACCCGCTTCAGCACTATAACCCGGAATATTCAATACGACACTTACTTAAATAAAGATAAAAGCCCCTAAACCCGTGTTCCTTTAAAATCGTATTCCTGAACAGCATCCAGCCTAACAGTATAAAACCGACCTGGGACCAACCCTTCAGGATTGGAAATCAAAACAGTGCCATCCACATCAGGCGCTTGAAAGGCCGCCCGAGACACGCCATTGCCTTCATACACAACCTCTACTGTTTTGCCCAACATAAACACATGTCGATGCGATAAAAGCTCAAACTGCCGCGTCATAATGCGATCAATACGAGACTGAATCACCTCTAAGTCCAATTTCCCCTCTGCCTTAAACGAACGGGTAGCAGCCTCATCGGAATACCCAAAACACCCCACATGCGAAAACTCAAATCGTTCCATAAAAGATAAAAGCGCGGCTACGTCTTCTTCTGTTTCAGAGGGATATCCGGCAATAAACGTCGTTCGAATGGCCAAATGAGGCAATCTTGCTTTAAATTTTCGCATTAAATCTTCAATAAAAGCTGCATCATGACGCCGATTCATGGCCTCAAGCAAACGGGTTGACACATGCTGAATGGGAATATCCAAATACGGAAACTTATCGGGATAGGCGGCCATCACATCAATCAGTTCATCCGTCACACGAGACGGAAAAATATACATAGGCCGTATCCATTTAACGGGAAGTTCCGCCAATGCCTTCATCAAAAGAGGGAAGGAGGGCGTTCTATAAAGATCTTCGCCCCAAGCCGTTGTATCTTCCGCCACAATGAGCAGTTCTTGAGCTCCAAATTGAATATATTTTCGCGCTTGATCTAAAACCTTATCCAAAGGAATACTGCGATGTTTGCCTCTAATTTTGGGAATGGTACAAAAAGAACACCAATTGTCACAGCCTTCTGAAATTTTCAAATACGAATAATGAGAGGGCGTCAGTTTCGTATACGGAGAAGACTGTTCTTTAGGCGTAAATTTTTTCTGAAAAACCAATTGAGACAAACGAGTTTTAAGATGCACCTGCTCCTGAGTCGTCAACCACAAATCCACATCCGGAAATTTCGCAGTCAATTCCTCACGTTTAAAACGACTCGGATAACATCCCACAACAGCCAAATGCTGAATCTTACCCGCCTTTTTTTTCTCACTTAAACTTAAAATATTAGACTCTGTTTCGTCCACAGCAGATTGAATAAAAGAACAGGTATTTAAGACTGTAACGGACTCTAAAGCACCCTCAGGAACCAGCTTAAATCCAACCTCTTTCAGCTCATTAATCATAGACTCGGAATCTACCAAAGTGCGTGCACATCCCAAAGAAATAAAACTAAATGGAACCGATGAATCTTTCATATAAAATGCCTCAAGCCGTTAAAATTTCAACACCTGTTTCTGTGACTAACACCGTATGTTCCCACTGGGCAGACAAGGACCCATCTTGAGTCACCGCCGTCCACTTATCCGAAAGTACCCGACACCCCGGCTTACCCATATTAATCATCGGCTCAATGGTAAACGTCATAGACGGCACCAAAACCATTTGTTTTTCATATCGAACATAATGATAAACAAAGGGATCCTGATGAAATTGCTTCCCAATCCCATGCCCCCCAAACACTTCCACAACAGAATACCCATGTGCATGCGCATGCGTTTCAATGGCCTTCGCAATATCTTTTAAAGTATTAAAGGGTTTCACTTGAGCAATGGCCAAATCTAAGCACTCTTTGGTGACACTCACCAAACGACGCGCCGGCTCTGCCACATCCCCAATTAAATACATGCGGCACGAATCCCCATAATACCCATCTAAAATACAGGTAATATCCACATTTAAAATATCACCGTCCACCAACACTCTATCGGATGGAATCCCATGACAAACCACCTCATTTAAAGAAGTACAAACACTCTTTGGAAAGCCCTTGTAATTTAAGGGCGCAGGAATAGCCCCATGAGCCAAGGTCAAATCATGCACATACGCATTAATGTCGTTTGTCGTAATGCCAGGTTTCACAAAAGTAGCCACCTCATCTAATAAAGATTTGGTTAAACTACAAGCCTTTCGAATCCCTTCAATATCTTGAGGTGAATTTAAAATACGTTTGGTGGGAACAGGGAATCCCTGTTGTTTAAAAAAAAGTAATCGCGGATCGGACAAAATTGACTTCGACATCGTCCAATTATACATGAGTATCCTATATTTTGGCTATATTTTGTCTCTTTTAAAAAAAAGAGACATCCATTACCCTTCAAGACACAATAAAAAAAGATTTAAGACAGAAAAAGGGGCATTTTCATGGGCGTATCATTTACACCACCATTATTAAAGTTACCAATCCTAAAACCCGTAGAGCAAACCGCAATCCAAGAACCACATATTTTAGAAAAAACCGCCTCTACTTACGCAGCAGAGATGATTAAAATGTTAGAAGAAAAACGAAAACGGTTTTTAGATGAGTTTTTTAACACCATGAAACGACGCGAAAAAGAATTAAAAGAAAAAAGCATCCAAATCAGCACCTTACAACGGGACCTAGAGCTCACCTTAGACAGTCTCGAAAAAAAGCAAGCTGAAATTGATGCCTTTTATAAAGACCATGTGGAACATTTACTCACGCCCTTAGAAAAAAACAAAATGCAAACAGAACAAATTCGATTGGATCAAATCTGGCGACAACAACTCACGGTAAAAAACCTATAAGCTTGGGACTGTTGCGAATTAGAAAGAAAGGGTTGATTCTTACCAAGAAATACGCTAGAATTACACCCTATATTTTTGCAGATAGAGTCGTAGGAGGCCTTAACAATGTCTAGAGCATGCAATATTTCAGGAAAAAAAGGGCGCGTTGCCAACAATGTAAGCCATTCTAAACGCCGTACAAAACGCGTGCAAGAAGCCAACCTTCAATGGAAATGGTTCTTAAATCCAGAAACAAAACGTCGTGTTAGAATTCGCGTATCCACTAAAACACTTAAAACTATCACAAAAAATGGCATCATTTCAGTGCTTGCGAAACAAAAAGCGGCTGCAATTTAGGGAGAAGGGAAAATGGCAAAAAAAGGAAATAGACAACACATCATTTTAGAATCCACTGAAAGCGGTCATACCTACCACACCACAAAAAACAAAATGAATACTTCAGAAAAAATAACCATTAAAAAATACGACCCATTTTTAAGAAAACAAGCTGAATACAAAGAGAAAAAATAAGCACTTTATTTTTGGATTATAAAGATAAAAAAGCCACAGCAATGTGGCTTTTTTTATGACTATTCCTAAAAGAAAAATGGGACTGTTGCGAAATGCCTACATTTGGATCATATGCAAGGCATTCCGAGACCGAAAGCCCTTATATGGGATAAATGAGGACTTGAGGGACGAGGATAACACAGCAGATGGTCAAAATGGGCATTTCGCAACAGCCCCAAAATGATTATCGGCGAAGCCAGGCATTCAGCAAAATCTTAAACACATCCAATAAGGGCATAACAGGCTGACCTTTTTTATAATGATAGTGACCAATTCTCAAGGCCTTTCGCCAATACGCTTTCAAGGTGCGATAAGCATAAAAAACAGAGTGTTTAGGATCATAAATATGAGTCGGCTCTGAAGCAACTCCATTCAGTTCAATAATGGAAAACTGCCCCTTTTGGAGCGCCTCTAAAGAAGTCGCTTTCACATCATACCGTCCATAATAAAACCCATCGATGGAGCGACTCAAATGATCCAATGCCGCCTCTAACTCAGGCGTTTTAATCCAATCACCATCTAAAAAGACCGCACCTTTGCAATGATTCCCCAAATCGCCCAAAAGAATCGTCTCTCCAGCAGGATAAATATGATGAAGCGTTTTATCATGTTTTTTAAGAAAAAAGGCCGCCATATAAATGGCACGTGGATGGGTTAAAATTAAATCTTCCAACGTATTCACACCATCCGCAACAACAGACACCTGTTTTTTTTCGGTAATAGACACCAAATGCCCAGATTTAGAGTCTGGATGTCGAATATAAAACAAACCATACTCGGGCCCCTCAACATAAGCTTGTGCCAAATAAAAAAATGAAAGCGTGGGTAAAACAGACTGTAAATGCGCTTCATCATAAATAATATAAACCCCCGTGCCACGTTGCCCAACATCTGGCTTCAGCACAATAGGATAAGAAAGCGATTCTAATGTCATCCAATCCAAAACAGCCAATAATTTTTGATCCACATCCCATTCAGGGGACAGGGAAATAAAAGAGGGAATATGAGCCGCTCCATGCTGTTGAATTTTAGAAAAAATCTCCGTTTTAGATTCTTCAATAAAGCCCCCCATAAAAAAGCCTGGATTAGTCAATGTAAACAAAGTGAACGGATAGCGATAGCGAATACAAACATAGAGATAATCCAACACAACCGGAATATTAAAAAACCAGGGACTCCAAAATTCCCATTTAATCAAACGATACCACCGACTCCGCAATAAGGTCCTCCCTTTAAAAGAAAAAAGAGGTACAATCAGTTTAGTAATTAAAAACAAAATAAAAACAGAAGCCATCACAATCCAAAGAGAATGGTCCATGTAAGCTTCAAAAACATGTTTAAATTGATCCCCCAAATAATAAGAGAGTAAAATAAGAAAAGGGGTCCACAATAAAACCGCCAAAAGAAAAACAGGCAAAAATCGAAAAACCGAGGTTTTAGACAATCCCGCTGCCAAATAAACCGGTAAACGCGTACCAGGTGCAAATCGAGAAATAAAAATCAACCAAACGCCTCGGGCATTAAACCAATCTAACTTATCTTCAATACTTTCCTTAGAAACAAGCCATCGAAGCGGGGGTTTATCTAAAAAAGAACGCAAAACAAAACGCCCAATTAAAAACAAAATAACATCCCCTATAAAAATACCCACCATCACCGCAACCAAAGCAATTTTAAGTGAAATCTTACCATGAGACGCTAAAATACCCACACTGATACAGGTCAAATCTTCTGAAACAAACGTAGACACTAATAAAGACCAAAACAAAAGCATCAAACAACCTCCGAGTTTAAAAAGAGCGTCGCCCTGCAGGGCAATTGTTTTTGACAAGGAGGTCCTGAAAAATAATCAAACTGAAGCGTCTCTTGTAAAAGAGACAAATGAGAAAAACTCACCGTGTAGCCATTGTCTCGATGCATACAAATCCCATAGGGCAAATCCTCATCACAATGCATGGCATGAAGTCGATAAAAATCATCCAAAGCAGGGGAGGAGGTAAGTGCTAAAAAATCATTAAAAAGGCTATGTCTATAAGCTGAAACAGGCGATGAGCAATACGAGGAAGTGCTTAAAAAACCACAATCTGGAACATTAGAATCGGAGGTAAAAGAACGCCCATCCCATGTTATAAAAAGAGCCGAATGAAGATCAAAGGCATATAAAAAAAAGGGCCTCGTATGAACGCGATCAGGTAAACGCGATTGAAGCTCCGAAAGAGAAGAAACAGACAGTAAGGACCGTAAAAATTGGCCTCTACTTTCAGTAAAGGTATCTAAAGAAATACCCTCGGGATAATAATTCAACAAGGCAAAAACAAGCCCTTTCGAAGTGGCAGCCATCCAAGTTCCGCCCCCCTGAGGATCTAAAGGATAGATCACCTGAATCCCATTCATAAACTCTCGAATCGGGAAAAAAGCATCAGGACGCGTCAATAATTCATCCCGATTAAAAAAAAGATCCAAACGATCAGAAGATCTAATCCAGCTAATCGTACACATTAAGACGTCACTTTAAGGCGTTGGTACACCAATGTCGAAGGTGCCACCCCAAACTCTTGAGGAATTTCTTTTCCCAAATAACGCCCAATAAACGCAATCAAAGCAAAATGATGTACCGTATGGCTTTCTAAAAATTTAAGTTCTCGGGAAAAGGTAGACGCCGCATACATGACAGAATCTCGAACATTAGAAGAGACAAATACGTCTCTGTCCTCCAAAACCATGCCATTCAATTGAGACGATAAAGACAGAATTTTGGTTTTACAAATGTCTAAATCGGTTTCAAGTGCAAGATCTCGATTTCGAGAATCATAATCAATTTTAAGTGGTAACACCCCTGAAATAAAAGCGTCATAATGATCAATCACATGGCGAAAATGCGCCCCTATACTGGAATGAAATAAAGGCGGCTCCACATAAGAAAATTCCGAAGGCAAAAGATCCTCTAAAAAAGACAGCCCCTGATCTAAAAGCATCCTGTTATCAGAAAAAAATGAATTAATAATGGTCATGATTCACTCCTTGAAAAAGGTACAAAACGAGACATAATATCCGCATGGGCCCGATTTGCCATTGTTTTTCGATCCGAAAACATCAAAGGCGCCTCTGAAAAGGTCAAGGTGGCATAAACTGACGACAAGGAACACAAGGTCCAAAGCGAGGACACCAAGGTCATATCTCCCCACCAACACACCGAATAAGCAACATCCAATTCTCCCTTTGGAACCTGATAAAAAAGAGTACCGGTATAAACAGGAATCTCATAATCCAAGGCATACTGAAAAACCGAAGACTTAAAGGGTAAAACAGTATCTCCCTTTGTCGTTGTCCCTTCTGGAAACACCACAAAATTATCTTTTAAACTCATCCGATAGCCAACCGCATCCGAAGCCTCCAAAAGAGACCTTTTTTGACGTCTATCCAAAGAAATAGTACCGGACATGCGACTCAAAATACCAAAAAAAGGCCACTGACTCACTTCCTGTTTTGCAATATAGGTGCACTTTAAAACGGATGAAATAAGAATAATATCCAAATAACTCACATGATTACTCACTAAAAAGAAAGGAGAGGGCGGTAAAGTCCCAAAAACCTTAACCTTAAGCCGAACCACAAAGGCACAAAACCGAGAGAACAAATGCCTAAAAAAAGACATGATCACAAAATGAGCCTTTGGAGAAACATAATAGAATGGAAATAAAGCCACCAAAATAAACAAATAAGTCGAAAGAACCATAAAAATAGATAAAAATTTAAGACTCGTTCTAAGCGTTTTTATCACATTACTTAAGTTTTTGTTTAGCATCGACTAAAGACTCCATACTTGAATCAATATGTTGTGTGGTCACCAAGGTTAAAAAATCAATGGTTTGAAATTCCCGATCAATCGCAGGTAATCCGCATATTTTAGCCCCAAATTCCAAATAAATTTTAAATAAACTGGGAATTTTTGCCGTTTCAGAAGGCGCCGCATCCACCTCTTCCTGAGAAATAAATTGAAAGGCGGGCAAAGGGTCTACGGGATGATTAAAATCGACATAATCCGACTGTAACAAATAGGCCATTGCAGAAATGGCCACATCCTTAGATTGGGAAGAAATAGAAGAACACCCAAAAATAAAGCGTTTTTTGTAATACGTCACATACTCAAAAATGCCATTCCAAATTAAAAACAAAACACGCCCATTGCGATACGACTTATCAATGCAAGCACGCCCAATTTCAACACTAAGCATTAAATCATCTTTTGGAAAACGATCAAAAGAAAACTCATTCGCAGAATAAAATCCAAAATGAGTTTGAGCCATCTCATAAGTTTGAATGCGATAGGTGCCAACAATTTGGTTAATCTCGCGATCAATCACAATGATATGGTCACAAACAGGGTCATATCGATCAAAATCCCGCTGAATAGAAACAGAAGAGGCGAGACCTTCTTCGAGTTCCAAATTAAATACTTGATAACGTAAGCTTAAAACCGCATCCAATTCAGCAGAAGATTCCACCATTCGGATATCATATTTTCCTTTTTGAATAAAAAAAAGAGAGGGCTTAAAAGAGACCTCGGATAAAGCTTGAGTATAAGAAAGCATGGTTTGACTCTATCATAAAATTAGACGTTTAACCATCTTAAAAAACAAAACAGAATGACACCTGTCACAGACATATACATCCAAATAGGAAAGGTAAACCGCGCTAATTTTTTATGCCATTCAAATTGACGTGTCATGGCAAAATAGCCTGTAATTAAAATAAGCGGCAAGCCAAAAAAAGTAGACAAAATATGAGAAATAAGAATAGAAAAATAAACCCAACGAATAAGCCCCATTCTTAAAAACAAGGTATCTCCATGAAAGGAATGATAGGCAATATAGCCCACTAAAAATAAAAATGAAAAGGCAAAAGCACTCATCATCCAGCGACTATGACGCTCCGGACTTCCCGAACGAATGGCAAGAAGCCCCATCGATAAACAAATAGCAGAGGAAGCATTCATCGCCGCATTAAAAGAAGGCATCCAGGACAAATCCAATGAAATCACAATGGACACTTTATAGATAATCCAAAATAAGAACAAAATAGCTGCAAAAGAAACACCTAATATAAGTGGAATAACCTGATTATTTTTCATGCCCCGATTCTATCATAGAATCTAAATTTTGACACGTTAAAATAGAACGAATTAAATGGCGTTCTTTTTCATCTTTATCCAATTCCACATCTAAAAACGGCGCAAAAGAATGATAGCGAGAATTTCGCACTCGAGAAGGCGACGATTCATAAGCCACATCAATATGATTATTTTGAATAAAAAACTTTAAAACACCTTCATTATTCGGCAAAATAAACCGAGACAAGAAACGCTTAGATTGAACCAATTCCCGAACATGGTCATTAATGGCACGTGGAAAGCGAGATAAATACCTTAAAAATTTTCGTGTCCCCATCTGAATATGAACAGAAAAACAAAGGGCAAGATCAGAATCTAAATATTTACTCAATTGGTACATAGACGCCCCCCCCAGGCAACAAATAGTCCTTACCCGATAATAAGTACCCTAATTTAAGATATAATAAACATTATTTATTTACAGATTTAGAGGCTAGATATTCTTCAAACGTACATAACTTAGCTGTCATACTACCATCTGCATGAAACTCCACAATGCGGTTGGCAACCGATTGAACCAATTGATGATCATGAGAAGAAAATAAAATCACTTCTTTGAATTGTGCCATCCCTTCATTCAAGGCACTAATAGATTCCAAGTCCAAATGGTTAGTAGGTTCATCCATAATCAAAACATTCGGTTCTGCAAGCATAAGTTTCGAAAACATACACCTCGCTTTCTCACCCCCAGAAAGAACAGACACCTTTTTAAAACACTCCTCACCTGAAAACAACATACGTCCTAAAAAGCCTCTTAAATAATGTTCATCATTACTGGTTGTAAACTGTCTAAGCCAATCCAAAAGGGGCAGGCTGCTTTTAAAAAATTCTGAATTATCGGTGGGCATATAATCAAAGGTAATCGTGCTACCCCAGGTTATTTTGCCAGAATCTGGTTGAATTTTACCCGAAATCAAATCAAAAAAAGTGGTAATAGCCAAATTATTAGACCCAACAAAAGCAATTTTATCACCAGGTCGAATTTCCAAGTGAATATTTTTAAGAAGCGGAACTCCTTCAACAGTGGCATTTAAGCCCACAACATCTAAAATAATATCGCCACAAGGGCGTTGAGCTTTAAAGCCAATAAAAGGAGATTTTCGAGAAGAAACAGGAAGTTCTTCAGGTTTTAACTTTTCAATGAGTTTTTTACGAGAGGTCGCTTGTTTGGATTTAGACGCATTCGCACTAAAACGGCGCACAAATTCTTCCAACTCTTTAATGCGATCTTCATTTTTCTTATTGGTATCGCGTTTCTGAGACATAATCAATTGGCTCGATTGATACCAAAAATCATAATTACCCACAAAAATGCGCAATTTCTTATAATCTAAATCCGCAATATGCGTGCAAACCGTATTCAAAAAATGCCGATCATGAGAAATCACAATCACTGTATTTTGAAAATTCAATAAAAAATCTTCCAACCAAACAATACTGGCATGATCCAAATGGTTGGTAGGCTCATCTAGAAGTAAAATATCTGGATTCCCAAATAAAGCCTGTGCGAGCAACACTTTAATTTTTTGAGAGGGCTCCAACTCAGACATCAAACTATGATGCAAAGACTCTGGAAACTCCAACTGAGACAATAAAATAGATGCTGCCGATTCGGCATTATAACCATCCATTTGGGCAAATAAGTCTTCCAATTCACCTGCACGAAGACCATCTTCATCTGTAAAATCAGCTTTAGCATACAGGGCATCGCGCTCTTCCATAATGGCACACAAAGGTTTATGCCCCATTAAAACAGTTTGAAGGACCGTAAAGGCATCAAAAGCAAATTGATCTTGCTTAAGGGTAGAGATTCGTTTATTGGGCTCTACAATCACTTCCCCTTTATTGGGTTCAATGTCCCCAGACAAAATTTTCATAAAGGTAGATTTACCAGCGCCATTCGCCCCAATCAGACCATAACAGTTGCCTTGGGTAAATTTAACATTGACCTCATCAAAAAGAAGTTGGCCACCAAATTGCAAACGAACATCAACAACATTTATCATGACACGTAAAGTACTGTATTTTAGCTAAATAGACAAGGGAATATTAAGGCCACAAAACCCAATACAAATCTTATTTTACTGGATAATCACTGGGAATAAGCCCATCTCGTTTCCAATCAGAAAGAGGCAAAGGAAGCTCTTCTACATAACCCGAATAAATATTAAAAACCCACCCATGTAAAAGAGGGTATACACCGGATTCAAAAGCCTTGTGAAAAATAGAAGTCTTACACAAGGTTTCAACCTGATGAATGACGTTCATATCTGCTAAACGGTCCACTCTATCTTGGGGATTTGGAAGAAGATCCAAGGCCGCTTTATTGCGTAAATAAAGATCCCTGACACTAGCAATCCAGTTACTCACAAGACCTGGCGCTGTACCAGAAATAGCAGATTCTATACCACCACACCCATAATGACCACACACCACAACATGTCTCACCTTTAAAACTTCTACTGCAAACTCCAAAACAGACAACAAATTAATATCCGTTAAAGACACTTGATTGGCAATATTACGATGAATAAAAAGCTCCCCAGGTTTCGCTTTTGTAATCGTATCTAAAGGTTTACGACTGTCTGAGCAACCAATCAAAAGAAAAGGCGGATTTTGACCTTTAGACAAATGCTCAAAAAAATCAGGCGAATCGCTCAGCGTTTCTTTAACCCACTCTTTATTATTTTGAAGTAAATCGTAATAACTTTTCATATTTCAACCTTTTGTATAGACCCGAATAATTAAAAAAGTATACCTGTCACAGTAAAATATGTCCAATTCTAGAAATCATAAATACCGTTGACATAAAAATAAAAAAATAATAATCTATAACACCTATAGAATAATTGGAGTTTAAATATGTTATCTAAAAAATCATACTATGCACTCAAAGCACTCCTTTATCTTGGAAAGCATGACGCACGTCCTGAAAATCCTGTTTTAGTAAAAAAACTCATCGAAGACACAAAACTTCCCAAAAAATTCATCGAATCCATTTTAGTTGAAATCAAGCAAACCGGCATCATCAACAGCAAAATGGGAAAGGGTGGGGGCTATTATTTATCAAAATCTCCTGAAACAATTTATGTAGGATCTGTCATCAGAACCCTAGACGGACCACTCGCACTCATCCCATGCGTCAGCAAAATGGCGTACGAATCCTGTTCCCACTGTAGAAACGAACAAACATGTAGCATCAACCGTTTATTTAAAGAAGTCAGGGATCAAACTGCCAAAATTTTAGATGGCACAAGCCTTAAGGACTTACTTGAAAAAGAAACCCAACTCGATATCTTACAGTCAAAAGGGTACCATTATGTCATATAGAAAAAAAATAAGATTTAAAGCAGGACTCATCCCCATACTCATGGGAATATCCACCCTACACGCCATGGAATTTAAACCCGAAACACCCATAAAAAGCCTTGGAAATATCGAATTTGGCGGATTTTTTCAATATGACATAGGCATCAGTGGTTTCACAGAAAAAACTATTGGCATTCGAAGACTACGAACAGAGTTCAAAGGCAGTATAACAGAGGAAATTAGCTACAAAATCAATATAAAATATGACGATGGCAGCGCAACGCTTTTAGATGGATACATAGACCTAAAGCTCACACCCAAAGAATGGCTCCGAATCGGTAAAACAAAATCACCCATTGGATTAGAACGCCTTCAAGTAAATTCCAATTTACTCTTACCGGAGTTTGGGTTCACAACCTATTTAATACCCAATCGAGACAGTGGGATCCAATATATCCAAAAAACACCAACCCAAGAGCTCAATCTGGGCTTGTTTATTGGGGCCTCCGACGGACAAAATGCGGACACAGAATCCAACAAATCCCAATCCCTTGCTGGTCGGTTTTTCCTAACCCCTCTAAATCAAAAAAATGAACGTTTTGGAATCGGGATTGGCGGAAACCTAGAACAAAAAACAGGCAATGCCACAGCCACAGGAACAGGGATAACCACCTATACCTATCCTGGATATGGATCCTTTTTTACATATAAAAACACCACCTACACCAATGGCACTGGATACAGAATTGTGCCTCAAAGTTATTATTATAAAGGCCCCTTTGGGCTAATGGGAGAATATGCCATATCCGCCCAAGAATTATCCAACGGAAGCGACGCTATAAATGCTAAAAACGAAGCCTGGCAACTGTCCTTTCAATACATACTAACAGGAGAAAATGCCAGCTATGGCAGCATTACCCCTAAACTCCCGTTTAAATCCGGAAAAGGATTAGGTGCCATACAAATTGGATTAAGAGCAAGCTCCCTGCGCTTTGATAATGAAGCCTTTGGAACACTCGTAGCCACTGATCAGGCTAAAGAGATGAAGCAATATGGCGCCAGTATCAATTGGATTTGGAGCCAGAACGTTCAATGGACGCTCGCTGTAGAGCAACTTCATCGTATTAACAAAAACGAATCAGAATCCAGGCAAACCCTGACCCTAATTCGCTCTCAAATTAAGTTCTAAGGAGAAACACATGTCATTCATCCAAAAAACACCCGTCAAAATAGCCCTCATCGCTGCCATTGCGATTGGAATTTATACTGGCGTTCATACCTTCAATCAAAAAGACGCATCAGCTGAAAAAACACTGACATTGTTAAACGTATCTTATGACCCCACACGAGAACTGTACAAACAATACAACAAAGAATTCATACGGTTTTGGGCAGAAAAAACAGGTCAAAAGATTGAAATTCAACAATCTCACGGCGGATCTGGAAAACAAGCCCGATCTGTTATTGATGGACTCTCTGCCGATGTCGTGACGCTAGCACTCGCCTACGACATAGATGCCATTGCCACAAAAACACAAAAACTGCCTCAAAATTGGCAAAGTCGATTACCGCATAACAGTGCCCCTTATACCTCTACCATCGTGTTTTTAGTGCGAAAAGGCAATCCAAAAGCCATTAAAGACTGGTCCGACTTGGTGAAACCCAACATCAAAGTGATTACCCCAAATCCCAAAACATCCGGAGGCGCAAGATGGAACTTCTTAGCCGCCTGGGCTTATGCGATCCAAACTTTAGGTAGTGAGTCAAAAGCCACTCAATTTGTAAGCCAGCTCTATAAAAATGTGCCCGTTCTAGATTCTGGTGCCAGAGGATCTACCACAACCTTTGTCAAAAGAGGCATAGGCGATGTTTTAATCACCTGGGAAAATGAGGCCTTACTCACCACACATGAATTGGGTAAAAATGACTATGAAATTATCTATCCATCTCTTTCTATTGTCGCAGAACCTACTGTCACGTGGGTGGATGGTGTTACAACTAAAAAAGGGACCACAGAAGTGGCCAAAGCCTACTTAGATCATTTATATAGTAAAGAAGGTCAAGAAATTGCCGCTCAAAATTTTTACCGTGTACAAAACACAGAAATTCAAGCAAAATATCAGAATCAATTCCCTCAAATAAACACCATCACACTTGAAAGTGTGGGTAAAAATTGGGAAGCAGTTCAGGATAAATTCTTTAACGATGGAAAAATTTTCGATGCCATTTATGAAGGCAAATAACCCCATAAAAAAAACCTTTGAACTGCCGGGAAAACGACTTTCCGGCAGTATCACAATAGGGTACCTATTTTTATTACTGGTATTGCCGCTCTTATTTCTAGGATTTGCGCTCACAAAAGTCACCCAACAAGAACTTTTATTTTCAATTCACGATTCGCGATTGCATGCCGCATTTTTCCTCACCATCTGGACAGCTTTTTTAGCTGCCCTCATCAATTTAGGATTTGGAACACTCATTGCCTGGGTTCAAGTCAGGTACAACTACCCCGGAAAAAAAGCCATAGACATGCTCATTGATTTGCCATTCGCACTGCCCACCTCTGTAACAGGCATTGCCTTAACCGCAGCCTTTGCATCCGAAAGTATGCTGGGGAAAAGTCTTTTGCATCTCGAAATCCAAGTAAATTACACCCCTTTAGGCATCATTTTAGCGATGATTTTTATCGGAATTCCCTTTGTGGTCCGACAAGTAGAACCCATTTTAGAAGAGCTGGGAACCGAAATGGAACAAGCCGCCACTTTACTGGGAGCAACACCTTTTCAAACCTTCAAACGCATCATTCTGCCCAATATGATCCCACCTGCTCTGGCCGGATTTACAGCTGCCTTTGCCAGAGGGCTAGGGGAGTATGGTTCTGTTATTTTCATTTCAGGTAACATGCCCATGAAAACGGAAGTGGTCTCCCTTTTAATCATGAGCAAATTGGAACAATTCAATTACGGAGGGGCCGTCATTATTGCAGTCGCCATGCTCCTATTATCCTTCTTTTTCTTAGGCCTATCCAATGCGCTGCAATATTATCAACGCAAAAAATACGGCTTTGCCGAAAAGGGCGCTTAAGATGGTCAAATGGAGTTTAATCAGCCTTGCACTTTTATTTTTAACAGTGGTCATGATCATCCCCATTGTCTTTATTTTTATTGAGGCTTTTTCACAAGGTATCCCTGCCTATTGGGAAGCCTGGATACAAGCAGACACTCTCGCAGCCATTCAACTCAGTCTTGTCGCCATCGTATCCGCTGTATGCTTAAATGGCATTTTTGGTATTGCCGCCGCTTGGTTTTTAACCAAATATAATATAAAAGGAAAAAACACCATCATCTCCCTTTTGGAGCTACCCTTTTCCATTTCTCCTGTTATTTCAGGCATGCTCATCATACTCACCTTTGGCAACCATTCCATAATCGGAAGTGCCTTGGAAAAAATAGGCATTCAGGTCATGTTTACCCCCATCGCTATCATACTGGCAACCACCTTCATCACCTTACCGTTTACAGCGAGGGAGCTCATTTCCCTCATGCAAACACAGGGCAGTGAGGAAGAAGAAGCAGCCTATCTTTTAGGAGCTTCTGGGTGGCAGCTCTTCAGAAAAATCACCTTACCCAACATCTTACCCGCCTTACTCTATGGATGCCTCCTAACTGCAGCGCGCGCATTGGGGGAATTTGGGGCTGTATCTGCCGTTTCAGGTCATATTAGGGGCTATACCAATACGCTGCCGCTTCACATCGAAGTCTTATATAACGACTATGAATTTACCCAAGCCTTCGCCATCGCCACCTTAATGATGAGTTTTGCCTTAATCTCCATTATCGTAAGATACACACTGGATCACAGAAAAAAATAAAAGGAGTCCCCATGAGCATTCGCATTCAATCTGTATCTAAACAATTCGGAACTTTCAAGGCCTTAGAAAACATCCACTTGAGCATTGAAAAAGGGGAGTTTATTGCCCTTTTAGGGCCCTCAGGATCCGGAAAAACCACCTTACTGAGAACCATCGCAGGCCTAGAAACACCCGATTCTGGCGAAATCCATTTTGAAAACGCAGATGTCACAAAAGTAGCAGCACAAGACCGAGGCATTGGCTTTATTTTTCAACATTATGCCTTATTTCGACACATGAGCGTCTTTGAAAACATTGCCTTCGGCCTTCGCGTATTACCCGAAAAAGAAAGACCCTCCGAAACAGAAATAAGCCATAAAGTGATGGAACTGTTAAAACTCATTCAACTCGATTGGCTTAAAGATCGATTCCCCCATCAACTCTCCGGCGGACAAAAACAACGGGTAGCACTAGCCAGAACACTGGCTGTAAACCCACAAGTTCTCCTTTTAGACGAACCTTTTGGGGCACTCGACACCAATATTCGAAAAGAGCTGAGATCTTGGCTAAGAAACTTACATGACACCCTCAATATGACCAGTATTTTCGTTACTCATGATGTAGATGAAGCCTTAGAAATGGCAGACAGAGTTGTCGTCATGAATCACGGCAAAATCATTCAAGTGGGAACGCCTGAAGAAATTTATCACCGTCCTGCAGATGCCTTCGTCTACAAATTTATTGGCGACGTTCATTTATTTCACGCCAGAGAATCCGACACCACCAAAGAGGCGCTTGTAAGGCCCTCCGCCTTGTCTATTCATCAGAAAAAAACCAGTGAAACCGATTTTGAAGCACACGTTCATAGCATCAAACACATCGGTCATGCGGTAAAAGTCAGTGTGAAAAACACAAAAGGCGAAACCATCGAAATTCCCTTATCTCCTCAAACGCCAATTTTAAACACCTTAAAAAAAGGAGAGTCTATTTTCGTGAGCATTGACACTCGCAATATGTTTTTAAGTGACTATCAAATATAGCTTAGGTCTCATAAGGCTCAACATGAATTAAAACATCATGAATTTCAGGTCTTTTAGACACAATATAATCTTTTAAACGATGAGCAAGGGCATGACCTTCCAAAACAGAAAGCTGAGGATCCACAACCATGTGCAAATCCACAAAATAAAAAATACCAGATTTGCGAACATAACATTTTTCAGTAGAAATCACCCCCTCTACATCCTGAGCCAGAAGGCGAATGGACGCAATTAACTCACCGTGGGTTTGCTCATCCATAATTTCACTTAAAGCCAATTTAAAAATACGAAAACTATTATAAAAAATAAATCCTGAAGCCAAAAGAGCCGCCCAATCATCTGCAGCCGCATACCCTTCACCCAAAAAAATAGAAATTGAAATGCCCATAAACGCCGCAATAGAAGTTAAGGCATCACTGCGATGATGCCAGGCTTCCGCCTTTAAGGCCGTGCTCCCTGTAAGGGTGCTCCGTCGCATCATGAGTTGAAATGAAATTTCCTTAAACAAAATAATGGCACCTAAAACAATAAGCGTAAAAGGCTTTGGCGAAGGGTGGGGATGTCGAATATTATAAATACTATGATAGGCAATTAAAGTGGCGGAGACCAATAAAAAACAAATGATAAAAAAAGTCACCAAAACTTCTGCTTTACCGTGACCATAAGGATGCTCTTCGTCAGGGGGTTTATGAGAAATCTTCAATCCCAAAAGCATAAAAAAAGATGAAAAAACATCTCCAGTCGATTCAATAGCATCTGCAATTAACGCAAAAGAATGGCCCAAAATACCCGTAATCCACTTTACCAAAGCCATGACAAGATTCAAGCATAAACTGGAAAGGGCTGTACGTAATACCAATGAAGATCGAGAATCAGGCATAATCCAAAAGTTTAGCACAGGAAGGTCTAGAGATCTATAAAGGTCATTTTCAAAAAAGCTTTAAAACTAAATTTTTTATGAGACAATAAAAAGAACAAAAAAGCGTTCACAAAAGGCTTTTACACACAAAAAAACGGAGCCCCCATGAATTTATTTAAAGTCATCGCCATACAAACCGCCCATTATCACCTTCAGGCCACCGCACAAGAACAACTGGCCTTAAGCCTTTACGCGAATCACAAAGCGGGATTTAAATCCGGACTGTACGATTTAAACGTAGGTGTCTGTTTTAAATTCAAAGCTGCCTTAAACACAGAAGCTTTGATCACTGCTTTTCAAACCACACTCAATATATTATTTCATCACCACCCAGAACTGCGCAGTAAGTTTTATGAGAGTCGAAAATATTTTCACACAAGCGAAACGGCTACCTTACCCCAAGTACAGCGTCGAAAAATGGAAGTAGGGGAAATCAGCGGGGGACAAACCCCTATCTTTGTCGGCATATACACAGAATCTGAACGCACCGTTTTAGAAATGAAAGTGGACCATACTTATGTGGATGGCGGCACCGGGTTTCAGCTCTCACGAACTATTTTAGACATGGCCTTTAATCTCTACGCACAAAAAGAAGGCCTTGTCGGTCAAAATACCTGGATGGGCAGTCTAAAAAGTTGGGCAGCCAAACAGTGGATTTTAGGCACAAAAGAACACTATCAAAAACAAAAACCGCCTCGAGAAATATCCGATAAAAGTCCTGTTATTCAATATGCCAAGCGCCAAGAAGCCATCTTAAAATCTGAAGCCTTTAGTGCATATAAAAAAAACTTAAAGCCAATCATAGACCCGGCGTTAAACCTATCCAATTTAAAAGCGGTAAGGGTTTCATTTAATCCAGAAGAAGCACTCAAAGCCTTCGAGTATAATGAAAGCACAAAAACCTTTTTAATTCCCCAAACCTTCATCCAAAAGGCGGCTGAGCGCCATGGAATCCCTGAAAGCTTGCTCATCAAATTTGCCTTACAATTGGCTCTTTCTAAACTAACTGGCAATCACGAAGACTTTCTCTGTCGAGGACCCCGCGCGCAAACACTCCGAGATCCCGATAGTGGCAAAAAAAGAGGGGCTATGTATGCAGGCTATACAGCGGTCTCTAGAGGCGAAATACTCCCAAGCCAAAACGGGGAAGTCCCTTTAAATGAACTCAAAGCCCACTCTGGAAAACAACTTAACACCTTTATAACCCCTATAGAAGTCGACAAAAAACCTGTCAGCGTCCCTGATTTTATACCCATAGAAACTATCGTAAAATCCATATACGAAGAAACACATCCCATTCCATTGGGCATTAATATCATTCCCAAAAGCAGTTCTGGAGCCTTAGATGCCCTGAAACAAATCACCGGTGACTTTGACTATTCCTATAGCCTAGGAAATTGGCCAGAATATGCCGTCTGTGTGGATTGCCAAGTGGGTCAAAACGACACTCACTATATGTTAGAAATCACGACCAATAAAGAGGTAGATGATAAACTTAAAACACTAATGGGTATTGTTTTTATGGACATCATCGCAAGTTTTGTTTTTGAGGATAAGACCATAAAAGTAAAAGAGATCCGCATAGATGGAACAGGCATGGCACGTTTAAAAGAACAAGACACTAAAGATCAAGAGAAAAAAGCAAAAGATATCCAACAAAGAAATCACCGTACCTATATCCTCGCTTTAACCAGTCTTTTGATCAGACTGAACCTATTCACTCCAAAAAAATAAGGCCTTAGCGCTCTATTTTGCCCTGTTTACAGATAGTCATGGCCTTGACGGTATCCGTTGAAATACGGCCATGCTCTTCTGTAATGATATAACCACTTTTTTTATCTTTAAATTTACCAATAAGTTTAGTGCCATCTTTTAGAATAATGAGGATGCGCTTGCCTTTATAGGTAGACGTATGTAAGGTCATTCCATCTGACCCATCAAGGTCAACAACGTAGAAACGGTATTAAAATTTCGAGTCGTAGCCTTAACCTTCAGTTTTTTTTCTAAAATCGCATTGGTTAATTTTGTTTTACCATAACCCTCAGGACAATAAAAATACACGCAAGATTCTGTAATATGAAACCGCTCTGAGGGAGATAAGAGCTTGTAAAGATCCGCGACAAAAGACTGATCCGGAAAAGACGATAAAAAGCTAAAGTACACCGACTTAGCATCCGCTGCAGGATAAGGATTACGCTTAAAAATAGAGTCTAAAATGGGCAAAGGCAATACAAAAACAGTAACCTCAAAACCATACCGATCTTGAAGTTTCGATTCAATGAGTAAACGCAGTTCAAAAGAATCCAAAGGCTCACTTTCAAAGACCACATTCCCACTTTGAATATAAGTTTGAACATCTTGAAAGCCTAAAGACAGATACAAGTCCTTGAGATCTACCATTGAAATCAGTTTATTACCACCCACGTTAATGCCTCGCAGCAAAGACAGATATTTCATGTTAATAGCCTCCCAATTGCAAATCCACAACCACAACGGAAATATTATCCGTACTGCCTTTTTGAATCGCAGCGTCCATAATCAGTTTGGCACAAAGATGAGAAGATTCAACCCCTTCAATCAAAGCCGCAATTTCGTCATTGGTGAGCACATCAAAAACACCATCACAGGCCAATACTAATTTGGTGTCTGTCGGTAATAAAGGCACCGCAAAAATATCCGGCGTACCCGAAACACCGCCTCTATGCCCATCCGTAAGCCCTTCTTTCCCTGTATGAGACCAATTGCCCAAAGTGCGTGTCATGTTTAAAGCGCCAGAAACCCCTAAAATACGGCCATTCTCAACTTTAAGCCCCGCATCCGCAATCCGCGTCAGCTCTGAGAGTTTGACATGAATCAAATCATGATCCAAAGTCACCTGATCCGCCTCCTTGCCATTACAAATAATGGCACGAGAATCCCCCACATTCGCAATATAAGCAATCCCATTATAAACAAAAACACAAAGGCCCGTAGACCCCGAATGTTCGGATAAAGGTTCCACAGTTCTGGCATTCAAATCCGAGAGTTTAAAGGCCATAAGAAGAGAATGTTCAATATCCCCTTTGGACTCCGTCATGTACTGCTTAAAACGGCCCGGAATATCTTCAGCAAAATAATCCGCAACACATTTTCCAGCGGTAAGTTGTCTCTCTTTCACAAGTCCAGGTACACCATGGCCATCAAAAACCCCATATAGAGTTCCCATCAGTTTGCCCAAACCATCATAAATAGGAGTTACGGAGACAGTATCTTCCATCGCAGGACGACATCGTGCATTTCTAAATTCCAAACACGCATATGGTCGACGTTCTAAAAAATGAGGGGGCGTAAAAGGCATATCGGGCAAGGGAATCGTGGCTTTGCGAATGGCCATGCCCAATTGATACCCTTTCGAAAGGGTAATCGCAGCGCGTGCATTGGCAAGTGCCACCGCATGGCGCGCCTCTTGGCTAGTCATAACACTATCGATAGAGTTCTGAGACACCCATTCAGGCGTACCCTCTGAAACATCCTCAAGCGCCTCCTTAAGACGCGGCCGTTTCAATCCAGGCTCAGGAGGGGCTGAATCAGAAGAAGAACGTGCATAAGGATCTTGAGAATCACATAAGGTTTCAGGTTGGCTAAGGTCCATCATATTCAAAAAAGGAGCAAATCGTTCTACAAGACGACTCTGTAAGATAGGAAGAGGATCGGGTCTATGAATGGCAAAAACAGCATCAGATCGCCTCAAGGGAAGCGGGGGTTCATCAGGAGAATCGGAACGAGAAAGGATTTTTTTAATCATAAAAAGAAACAGTATACCTCAAAAAAAAGCCCGATCCAACAGATAAATATCTAATTTAAGCTATTTTATTTTTTGAAATACAGCATAAATGAAAGGACGTACCTGTCCCCAAGTAGTCGTATAGAAATGATCATGTGACTGAATACACTTAAAATCAGCACCTAAGAATTCAGAAAGGGTTTCCGCACTATACTGTCGAATCTCCAAGCCACTGCACTGGGTCAGTCCACCAATCGCAAATGTGGAAATAATCACAAATCCATCAGACTTAAGTACACTATTTAGCAAATTTCGATAGGTCTGTCGGTCTTCTTCTCGTATAAAAAAGTGGAACACCGCACGATCATGCCAAATTGACACCTCTTTTAAATTCAATAATTGAGTTGGATGGGTCAAATCATCAACAATAAATTGGACATTTTTTGCACGCTCTCCAAGTCTCTTACGAGTAATTGCCAACCCAGAGTCGCTAATGTCAGTTGCGACAAGATTTGTATAACCATCTTCAATCAAATTATCAATTAAAACTGAGGAACCAGACCCTATATCTACAATCAAAACATCTTTGGGAACCTGACAACTTTGGATCAAGGTCAATGAGGGTTGCGATTGAGATTCATACCAACCCAGTTTTGACTGCTCTGTCTGATCATAACGGGAATTCCAATACGCGTTCATAAGGAACCAGTATATCTAAAAACAGGGTATTGGAAAATGGTTTAAAAGCATCCCTTGAAACAACTAGACTCTTGAAATCTAAAAAAAAACCAGTATAGTATTAGCCAAGTTAGCGGGCCGGGCCCCTCTGGTAATCAGAAACAGATGCTTCTGATTACGATGTCGGACCGCATCGGAAAAAAGTATTCTCCGGTGTTGGTCTTATATATCAAAAAGCAACACCCTCAAATACCTTCTGATACAACTTAATTTTTTTTGAAGGAGACATTTGTATGCCCTTGTTAACATCCCCAATCGATGGATCCCCTATGAGACAAATTCACCGTTATGGAATCGAAATTGATGTGTGTCCAACATCAGGCAGTATATGGCTTGATAGAGGAGAATTGGAAAAAATCTTGCATTTGATGAGTGAAAATCAAGTTTCACACAGCAACGCTCCAGAACACGACCGCCAGTATGGACGAGAGGACCACGATTATCTTCGTTACAAAGAAAAAGGCTATTACGGATCTGGAAAATATCACAAAAAAGAAAGTAAACTATCAAAAATGATGGATTTATTCGATTTCTAAAGGGGCTAGAACGATTCCAAAACATGTTATGAAATCGTATTAAACAGAAAGAAAAAATTCTAAAAATATATAAAGTGAGGTATTCCGTTGATTTTATTCCCGTTTGCTGAATTTTGGTGGCTGTATTTAGGATTCACAGCTTTTGTCTTAGTTGTACTAGCCTTAGATCTTGGGGTCTTTCATAAACGTGCCCATGAAGTATCCTTCCGTGAAGCATCCATCTGGACAGGGATTTGGATTTCTTTAGCCCTTCTGTTCAACTATGGGTTCTATCTATTTGCAAAGTTGACATTTTTAACACATGAGCGATATCTCTCTATCCCAAATTTCGACGCCCATATACAGGCCAAAACAGCCGCTTTAGAGTTTTTAACAGGCTTTGTCGTCGAAAAAACATTGGCCATTGATAATATTTTCATTTTTGCAGTCGTTTTTGCCTATTTTGGCATTCCGAAACGCTACCAACACAGAGTGTTATTTTGGGGAATATTAGGCGCACTGGTATTTAGAGCCATTTTTATAGCACTAGGTTCCGTATTAATGCAGTACCACTGGGTTGTGATCTTCTTTGGGGCACTCCTAATACTAACAGGCACAAAAATGTTCTTTGCAGGAACTGAAACCCAGAATCTCGAAAACAATTTTATTATTAAACAATTAAAAAAAGTATTCAGAGTCCACCCCAAAATTGAAGGACAAAAGTTCTTTTTCAAAAAGAATAATCTAACTTATGTCACGCCACTGTTTCTAGGACTGATTTTTCTAGAACTTAGCGACATCATATTCGCCGTAGATTCCGTCCCCGCCATTTTTGCGATTACAAAAGAGCCTTTAATTGTATTTACATCCAATATCTTCGCCATACTCGGATTAAGATCGATGTATTTCATGTTATCAGGCGTAATGGATAGATTTGCCTATATCAAATACGGTTTAGCGTCTGTTTTAATCTTTGTGGGCTTAAAAATGGTATGGCTTAACCATGCATTCGGTGGAAAATTCCCCATTGTTTGGTCCCTCGCCATCATTGCAGGTCTAATTGGGGCCTCCATTGTTGCCTCAATCATCATTTCGAAAAGGGAAGAGAAAAAACAACTTAAGCCATAAAACAGCTAAAAAAGATAAAACGGTTAAATGTCTGTGTTTAGATCATATGCAAGGCATTTCAAGTCTGAAAGCCCTTATACCTAATAAATGAGGACTTGAGGACAATGAGGACTTGAGAACGAGGATAACACATGGGCACGTTTAAACTGTGTACGATTAGAACACATTCCATGATATACTTCCTTTTACTCTAAAAAAAGCATCGGTATCAAATTAGCAATCCTAAAATTTTTAATTCATGTTAAACGATAAAAAAGGTAAAAAAACACAAGGAGATTTCTTTTGGAAAAAAAAATTCTTGCTGTAAGTACAAACGCCGGTGGTCTAGCCGGAGAGAAAGTAAGATCTAATGAAGTTCACACTGATTTTCTAACGCTTCTTGAATTTCAAGTAAGGGAGGTACCGTTGGATCCTGAAGAAGGATGCCAGAGAAAAGCGTACGTAAAAGGAGAGGACGAACATCAAGAAGCCATTTATTATAACAAGCGATGGTATTTACTTAAAAGCTTGGAGCAGTATAGTGCCGTTCGGCACGAAGATTGTCTACCCATCCTAGATCCATATACAAATGGAAATTTACCTGAAAAAATATTAGATGTAATCATTCCTACCATTAACGTGAAGAAAATACAGGCGTGGGTAAAGGCTCATTCATCCGTACGTGCCTTAAGCTATATTCTTGAATCGAGGCCAAATGAAAAAGAGCATGGATTTCAGGCATTGGTGGATGCGTTTATTTCAGAAGAAAGAGATTTAAATCAGGTAAAAATAGATAAAAAGTCTTTACTTTACATCGCAGCAGAGAATAATTGGGGAAAAGGAATTCGCTATCTTCAAGAAAGGGATTACAATTTTAGTGCGGATCAAGGGTTAAATACATTCGATGCGGAAGGCCACCGAATAGAGCATGTTTCCAGCTTGTATATTGCGGCGCAGCACAACGCTGCTCTTGCAATCAAAGCCCTGCGAGAAGGGGGGTATCGGATAGCT
>CAZIFG010000007.1:0-71662 GCA_964539135.1 uncultured Rickettsiales bacterium | reverse complement strand
TTTTAACCTAATTTTCTCGCTACTTTTTTCTTGCCTTAACTGGGGGCATTACAATTTTTGTATTTCGTCGATTCTTTGACGGATTACGAGGGTAAGTAAAGGATCAAGCTTAAGTTGATCTAAGTCTAAAGTTTCGAATTTATTGCTTAAAAAAGACGCTTCATCAGATTTTGTATCCGTTGTTGTGCGTGAATCGTTGAGTCTATTAATAATTAATAAGGCCTGTTCTTTTGAGTATGGATCTATAGGTTTTATCGCCTCGGCACATTTTAATAGAGAATCTAACACTTCTCTGACTTTTAAATTTGGTTCTATATCCCAGAATGCGCGAAGGCGATTCATTTTCGAGTTCCCTTTAATATTATATTTTTCGTTATAGATATCAATCTTGTGTTCTTCAAAAAAATAGGAGAAGGAAGAATTCGAAAAAGTTAATACATACCCAGCATTGGCAGACTCAAAAATTTTTTCTAATGTTATTTTTTCATGGGGTTTTAAGTCAGACATATCGACATATTCTATCACTATCTAAAGGTGCCAGGCTACCCGCCTCTCGAGTGTGCCAGAAATACACATTTTACCTTACAAAAAAGTATCTATAGAATTCAAAGAATCGTAATATATTTAGTTTACGAAAAACACAAAGTGATTCATAATGAGTCAAAATTCTAGCAGTAATAAAGAACGGTAATTGGGACATTAAAAAACGTACGAAGAGGCGTCATTTATGATTAAAAAAAAGACCGATTTAGTCCGATCATCAGCAGCTGAATACTTGGCCTTTGTGGCATCTGGAGGGAGTTCCGACACCCGTGTGGAGGTTCGCTACGAAGATGAAAATATCTGGTTAACGCAAAAAATGATGGCCACGCTTTATGATGTGTCAGTTTCGGCTATTAATCAGCATTTAAAGCGGATATTTGGGGACAATGAGCTAGAGCAAGCCGCAACTATTAAGAAATACTTAATAGTTCAAACGGAGGGCCTTAGACAAGTGCAACGTAGCGTTGAACACTATAATCTCCAAGCTATTATTTCTGTAGGGTTTAAAATTGAAAACGAACGTGCCGTGCAGTTTCGAAAATGGGCGAATCAAATCGTAAAAGATTACACGATTCAAGGTTGGGCGATGGATGTCGAGCGACTCAAACAAGGAAGAAGTATTCTGAGCGATGAATACTTTGAGCGCCAACTTGAAAAAATCAGAGAGATACGGCTTTCAGAGCGAAAGTTCTATCAAAAAATAACAGATATTTATGCAACCTCGCTAGATTATGATGCGTCTGCAACTGCAACAAAACGCTTTTTTTCGGCAGTTCAAAACAAAATTCACTTGCCATACATGGATATACTGCAGCAGAGGTTATTGTAGAGCGTGCGAACCACAAAAAAGACAATATGGGGCTAACCAATTGGGAGGGGGCGCCAGAAGGAAAAATCCATAAATACGATGTTTCTATTGCCAAAAATTATCTCTCCGATCATGAGCTAGCCCAAATGCAACGTATTGTTTCAGCGTATTTGGATGTAGCCGAAGACATGGCGCTCAGAAAAATCCCCATGACAATGCAAGATTGGGAAACTCGCTTAAACAGATTTATTGCCGCTACAGATAGAGAAATTTTGCAAGATGCGGGAAAAGTGACAGCCGAAATTGCGAAAGATCATGCCGAAAGCGAATTTGAAAAATATCGGATTATCCAAGATCGTCTGTTTGAATCGGATTTTGATAAGCAGCTCAATGCCATTGAAAGCAGGATCGCTAAAGCGGGTGAAAGCCATGATGAGGCAAAAAAATAAACATCTGGAGATGTTGAACCGTGATATTAAATAATCCGTTTTTCAAGATATTAAAATGGACCTTAAGAGTGTATGCTGTTGCATCAATATATTTAATCGCAACGATCATTTTAGATGTGATGAGACCTGAACGAGGCATTACTGTGCGGACTGTAGGAACCAGCATAGCTTTCGGTATAGTTGCTACAGCCCCATTTATTCTTGCGACGCTAAGGCTAAGAAAACGCATAACCTTTTTCATTGGTTGTTTATTAATTCCGTCTATAATGATCAGTATGGGCTTAATCCAGATTCAATTTGGAATAGATTGGCTTAGTATCGGGTGGGGATGTGTGTTGACTGGTTTATCTTTTTTACAACTTTTGAATAAAGGAGACGTTTGTAATGAAAAAGCCAATTGATATTTTGCTTGGAGAATATCAGAGAGAGGCTTATCTCTATTTTGATCAAAATATTCGAGAATTACCTAGGTAGAGTTCGGGGGAATTTGATGAGTCACATGGCCATATGAAAGACAATGATGTGGATGCTTTTAGGCATGTTTATCTTAGCGGCTGTATGACTCAGATTTTTTCTGAAAGTATGGCGGATAAGCTCGGCCAAATTGTAGAGCTGCTAGGGCAAAATCCTGAGGATCAAAAAAATATGGATTTATGGAACAATGGAGTTGGGCGAAAAAAAGGTAAGCAATCTAAAAGCAAAGAAGAGCTGTGCGAGTTGTTAAAAAAAGCGTTACAAAATGGGGAATTAATTATTACGCCAAATGATTCTCGAAAATACAAAAAAGCACAAAAAATTCAATTCAATATAAAACGCCCTGTGCTTGTAGTTGGTAAAAGTAAAAGAGGAAGAAATGAATTTTTTATGGATACTCAGACAAGAAGTTTGATGGATAGGGAGTCATTTGTTAGGGGTATCAAAAATAGAGAATACCCTGGATATAATGTTACGCTGATAAACGGAATAGACACACAGGTATCAAAGCCAGATAAAAATAGATGGAATAATTTGGGGTAAATGAAGCATGTGGGGTTCCAATAAAATAGGAATGAATCTTCGAAAGGGGGGGGGTAAAAGTTTATCCCCCTCTCCATCTCCCGAGGCACCCGGGAACCCTATAGACAGCTGACTATTTTAAAGAATGCAAGCCAATCATATTGCCTTCGGTGTCATAGACAAGGGAGATAAACCCATATTCTCCGATGGCGAATTTCGGTTTTTCAATTTTTCCGCCATTTTCTTCAACGCGTGAGGCTTCTACAGCGCAATCTTCGCAGCTGAAATAGATCAAAACGCTGTTATGACCAGAAGCGACGCCATGCATTTTAACCAAAGCACCAGATGCACCTGCGCCGTTCATGATGCCTTCGAATGCCCACATCTCAAAGCCATTCATTTTTTGATCGGCCCATAGTTGCTGTAATTTTCTACCTAGAACGGCTTCGTAGAAGGCTTTTGCTCGAGGCATGTCCTCTACATAAATTTCAAACCATCCAACAGGATTGCGCGTTGCGTGTTCCGTCATAATAAAAACTCCTTGTATAAATATAAAGTCACACCCCTTTAGTAGGGTGTTTTGGGTTGAATTTTAACATTTTAGGTACACAGAGGCTAGGTTTCTGGAACAGCATTTCTTAAAAACAAACAATAGTCTTGAATTTGTTTTATACTTTGCTATCTTTAAAAATAGAACTCCATAATCATAATAAAGTTTCCAAAAGAGGGCCTAAATGACCAAACAAATAGAAAGCAATTTGCCGTATATTTTAGATTCGAGGGCAACCTCTTTTCATATAATCAATCCGTCTGAAATTAACAATATCCCAGAAGAATTAAGACAGATATTGCCTTCATTTTTACAGAAAATATCAGAATTAAAAGAAACGTTAGAAGACTATGGCAGAGAAGAATACTCTGTGGATTTAAGTGGAAAATTTCAACAAAAATATAATGGCTATTTAGATAAATTGGAATCGGCGATTATTTTATTGGATGAAAAGAATCAAATGGCATTAAAGTCTATGTTTCGCGGAATGCTATTTGAATATATAACGCAGTCAGTGATTATTTCTAGAGCGCTAAACAAACCCTTTGGATATCCAGGCGATTATATCCTGCTTCAAGCGCTGTATGAGGGTGAAAAAAAGTCCCCTACAACAATAGGGAAGTTATATGACGATTTGTACTTCAAGGATAAATTATCGATAGCGGTAGTCAATCGTGTAAATAAAATGGCGGCTTATTTAGAAAGCTATATTAATAATGCGGAGAAAAATAACCTTAAAATATTGAATATAGCATCTGGGTCTGGATACGATTTAAAGCAATTAAGTCAAAAGGACCTAATCAAAAAAGCTGAAATCGATTGCTTTGATCAAGAGCTGTCTAGCTTATTGTATTGCCAGAATCATTTAGAAGGGGGCAATAAAAATCTAAAATTTCGTTTTTTTATGGATGATATCAAAAAATTTTTCAAACGATCAGAAGATAGAGAAACCTATGATTTGATTTATAATATTGGACTTGCAGACTATCTTCCAGATAGGGTATTGATCAGCCTGATGCAGGAATCTATTAACAAATTAAATAAAAAGGGGACCTTTGTGATTGCGCATAAAGATTTTACTAAATTTCCCTACCATTATCCGAGTTGGACGTGTAATTGGCATTTTATTCATCGATCACCAGAGGCGTTTAAAGATAGAATTATATCCAAACTTAATAATTTTAGAAAAATAGAGCTATTTTTTGAATCAAGTGAAGAGGTGATTTATTTTATATCAGTAATCAAATGATGTTTACTTTTTAGAAAAAATGGGTACCTCTAAAATAAGGAATATTTATGGGGATTATCGCATTTTCAGGATTGGTTAATGCTGTCACCAGCATTGTTCTGGTTTTAATTATTTTAAAGTATAAGCCAAATCTGAAATGGTATGCTGCGCTAAATGCATCCATTGCGTATTGGAGTGCAATGTATAGCGTATGGGTGAGTATTGAGAATCCTGTAACGTCTATTTTTTTTATTAAGTTGGTCGCCGTTGGAATGGTAATAGTGCCCACTATTTTTCTTGAGTTTAGCTTTGAGTGGTCAAAAAGAAAGCCGTCAAACATATTAAGAGTAATTCTCTATGGCCTGGTTCTATTTTTTATGGGGATTATTTTTAAAACCTCTTTGTATATTTCAGGGATGCAGGTACTTCCATTTGTTTATTTTTGGCCCATTGCAGGTGCATTATTTCCGGCGTATGTGGTCTTTTATTTTGCCTGTTTTCTATATGGAAATATTATTATTTATAATGCATACAAGAATGATATTCGCTTTAAATACATGCTAATTGCAACTGGTCTTGGCGTAGTAGGAGCTGCTACAAATTTTTTCTATTGGTTTAACATCCATATTCCGCCTTATGGAAATTATATAGTGGCAATTTATGTGTCAATTATGTGTTATGCCATTGTAAAACACAATTTATTAGACATCAGAATAGCCGTGTCTAGGGCAGCCTCTAGCATTGTGACCTTAGGCATAATGGCTATGTTAGCGACCTTGCTCTACTTGAAATTAAATGTGCACAATAAAACATTAAATTTAACCGAAATGGTGGCGCTAATATGTGGATCCGGCGTAATCTTTCAGCTTATTTACAATGGCGTCTACACCCCAATCGAAAAACGCTTTCTAGAAGGCTACTACAACATCCAAAAGATCATTGGGGATTTATCGAGTGATTTGATTGTATCGAACAATCAGGTGGAAATTTTGAAGCTGATTTCGAAGAAGTTAAAAGAAGAGCTGGAGACAGCGGAATCGTATTTCATCTATTCTCATTTGGAGGAAACGACCTATAAAATTTATCACCATGAGTCTGAAAGCGCGGTATTTTCCATCGAAAATATTCAAGAATTAGAGCATGTCTTTTTCAATAAAATAGAGCCCATAGAATTAAAAGATCTGCCCAAGGCGGCTCAAAAGCTGGCCGGGCCCATTCCCATGTCTGCAATGTCGTTGGTGGTGCCCATCCATTCTTTTGAAAAATTACATGGTGTGATGGTCCTGGGGCAAAAATTAAATAAAAAGCGATACAACGAAAGTGACAGAGCGATGATACAAGCCACCATGAACCAGTTAATGGTCGTATTTGACCGTATTTTATACCACCAAAAGATGATAACGCTGAATAATGAGTTAAATGAAAAGGTCGCCAAGCAGGTCAAAGAGATCGAAGAAAAGCGTCGTCTGGAAAAAGATTTAGAAGTGGCCAGTCAAATTCAGCAGCAGGTATTGCCCAGTCGCGTGCCAAAATTGTATGGGCATGCGATCCATGCGGCCTTTCATCCGGCGAGAATGGTGAGCGGGGATTATTATACCTTTTTGATGTTTTCAGACCATGAAATCGGGATTGTCATTGCAGACATCATCGGAAAAGGCGTAACGGCCGCCTTCCAGATGATGGCCTTGAACACGATTGTCCACGAGGTCATTCAATCGACGCATACGCCTAAAGAGGCCTGTTTAAGACTTAATAAAGCCATCCTAGAAAATCCGATTATTAAAAGCTATGTCCCCTTGATTTATGCCAAATTAAATACACAAACTAACACTTTTACGTATTGCAATGCCGGTCACGAAGAAGGGCTATATAAAACAGGGGATGACATAAAGGCATTAACGGCGGGAGGATCCCCGTTGGGGGCGGATGAAATAGGTGTCTTTGATGAAGAAGTTTTGCATCTAAAAGATAACGATAAGATCGCTTTGTTTACAGACGGTCTTTTGGACAACCGAAACAAAGCGGGAGAGGGGTTTGGCGTCGATAAAATGACGCATTTAATGCAAAGGTCACAGGGAAGGTTAGGAGAACTGATAGAGACAGAATGGTGTGCCTTTGGAGACCCCAATAAACCTCAGAAAGACGACATGACTCTCATTGTGATCGAACACGAACGTGTGGAAATTATTGAGGGCTCTGTTTAAATTAGAATATTTCACAACAGGCCCGCTAAAAAAACGGAATCCAATCGTTGTGGTATCTAGACCATTTCATGGAAGCCACTCGAATATAGCGTTCATCGTTAAAGGTTTTAACCTCAAGAATCCCATCCATGATGTATTTGATGTTATTTAAAGTCTGATCGGAAACAGTGCCTTCTTCTAAAATAAAAAGCGTGGTCACGCCGCCAAAAGCAACAGCTGTTCGGGCAATTTGACTGAGAAAACGTTGGACCGCAGCCAAATCAAAATGAATCAACAAGCTGGAAATAGAATCCACAACTCGTCGCCCACCAGCCTTATGTTGAATGGTATGCCCCAAGTCATAGCTGGCATCTGAAATGATCCCAGAAAGCTGATTCAATTCTAAAGATCCTGTAACCGCATATTTTTCAGCATCGGTGCTGACAAGGCTTGACCATGAATAGGCATCTACAAAGCGTAATTTTGAGTTTTCTTCATAGGCCTCGACGTCATCTGAGAGAGAAAGTGCAAATGACTGTTTAATGCGCTGTGGATCGTCATCTACGGCTAACCAAAGCGCTGGATCTCCATGGTCTAGGCCTTCTTTGACAAAATTGCGTGCAAAACTGGATTTTCCGGACCCAATAGGACCAATCAGCAAAATATTGGAGCCTTTGGGAAAACCCCCAAAAAGCTGATGATCGAGTTCTCGGTTTCCAGAAGGAACGGTGTCGGTCGTCGACTCAAGGTGTTTGGGTGTAGTGGGGCTTAATTTGGGTTCTGGGTCGCTGTCTTTGATTGTAATGGTTGGAAATGGAGGTGTGGCCTCTTCGATATCTTTAGAAAATAAGTCAATGGTTTCCACAAAGGTTTCTTGTGGCGGATTTTTGTAATGCTGCGTGCGAAGGAGTAGTGCCTTGGCGCGAGATTTTAACTCTTCGACATTAAAAGGCTTAATCAAGTAATCATCGGCCCCTTCTTCAAAGCCGGTAATTTTATTGTATTCATCACCTAAAGCAGACAGAATGATAATTGGCGTGTCTTGCAGTTCTTCAATGCTGCGAATAGCACGACAGACTTCGAAGCCATTCATTTTAGGCATGACCACATCGGTAATGATCAGATCGGGGTGGTGTTCCTGTGCTTTATCAACGGCAATTTCGCCATTTTCAGCGGTGATAACCTCATCGGCGATGTCTTTAAGGACGATTTCTAAGAGCATCAGGATATTGGCTTCATCATCGGCGACTAAAATTTTTGTCATGGCGAGTCCTTTTCAAAGATTAAAGAGGTTGTCGAAGAACGACGCCTCTTTCAGGGAGAATTTCAAAGCTGTATTCCGTCAAATCAATGCGGGTTCCACGCATTTTGCGAACTCCAATGGTCCGGATTTGTTTGTTGTTGTGTTTGATGAGTTTTAAAACAATAATGCCAGATGCGGCAAATTCTTCGATACCAAAACTGCTGACTTTTTCAGAGCCAACGGGAACGTAAGAAGTTAAAAGGGTCGTGCATCCGGTATTGTCTTCAATAGCAAAGATCAAATTACGGATATATTCCACAACATTGGGAAATTCAGCATCTGAAAAAATAAGAGGGGCTATGGGGTCGATGGCCAGTCGCGTAGCGCCAGCGGCTTTAACATACCCAATGATATCATTGACCACTCTGTCTATATGAATACCACCTTCTTCTTGACTTTTAGTAGAAGAAAAATACTTGGTCACATCAATAATTTGGAGTTGGCCACTTTCAAGCAAGGGCGTAAGATCCCAGCCTAAAGCTTGGGCATCTAAAATAAGGTGCTCGGGCTTTTCATCAATGGAAATATAAATGCACTTTTCGCCATTTTGAATCCCAACCAGAAGATACTGGAGTGAAAAAATGGTTTTGCCTGTTCCGGGTTCTCCGGATACAAGGTAAGCGCGACCTTTTGGAAGTCCTCCAAAAAGCAGTTTATCAAATCCCTCTATGCCGCTGTTAATTTTTTCCATGAGTATAGTCATACTATAGATCAAGTAAAGGGCAGATTCAAGAAAAAAAACGATGGGTATCGATAATTTAAGGTAATGAGTGTGGAGAGTCATGAAAAATGCTGTAGGTGTAGTTAAAAAATAGACGAATAGATGTGTGTATATTATGATGATCGCCATAAAAAAAGTTTCACGTAAAACATAGATATAGGATGACAAAAATGATGAAAAAAATCGTGGCAGGTATAAGTAGCAGTGTCATGGTGACAGTAGATAGTAATATGATAAGAGAGGACGTAGAAAACAGAGCTTTTGTGAGCTTAGTGCCTGTTGCGACGCTTTGTGATTCTGATACATTTAATAGTAACAGTGCAGAAATTCCTGTGGCGGAGAAGGCATCCCCAGAGGTGGTGGAACAATATCTCTCGTTATGGAGAGCTTTGGAGCGGCTTTTGGATAAAATACAAAGTATGAAGGAATGGTCTAATCAAGATGTATTAGATTCTGTGGTGTCTCGGAGGCGGCCTCATCGTATAGAATCAGAGAGACAGCGAGAAGATGCCAAATGTATAGGGATTTGTGGGTGCATGTGTGTTTTGGTCTGTGGAGCAGTATTGGTTGTAATGTTGGTTTTGAATAAAAAAGAATTTGGGTGATGTTTCACGTGAAACATCACGGGAGTAAAAATTTTTTTGGAGAAATTGATTTAGGCGCCAAACCGGAGAGGTCTTCGCTTGCAGCGGAGGCGGTGTGAAGTGCCGATGTTTTGGCAACCTAAGGGCCAGTGCTAGCGCTAAAGACCTTGGTGCAATAAATGAGAATTTAAGGGGGAGGGTAACATCGTGAATCCACAAGGGGACGCTTTTCAGATTTTACTAAGGTATAGAGGGGGGATAAAAAGAAGGTGATGTTTCACGTGAAACATCAAGAGAGTGGTGGAAAGATGCGACCCCTGTTAAGAGGGAGTCTAGATATATTAAGGAAACACAAGAGAGCCGGATGATAAAGAAGGGATTAGTTGCTATCTAGGCCATAACGAAAGAAAGCGCGATGGTGGGAGTGTTAAGAGGTGGTGTAGAAAAAAAATAATGATAGCATCACGAAAAACACGGGGTGATGTTTCACGTGAAACATCACGTTAAACAACAATGTGATGTAAATAATAGTAACTTCCGATACGTTATGCTGTTGGTTTTATGAAAGAGATAGGATATACTTCCTTTTATCAATCAAACAAAAATAGGAATGCCACGATCGTCACTTTAAAGGGGATTTAGTGGATTCTAAACATCAAAAGAGGAGGTAATGAAATGGAAGGAAAAAACGCCCTCGCGTCCGTTATTGCGGTTGTAAATCAGAAAGGCGGCGTGGGGAAAACAACGACAGCAGTCAATTTAGCCTCGTACTTAAGTGAGTCTCATAAAAAGGTCTTGTTGGTGGATTTTGATCCTCAGGCAAACGCAACATCAGGGATAGGATTAAAACCGGATTGTATCCAATACAGTATCTATCATTTATTGGCAGATCCTGCCTATCTTGAAGCGGCTTTGCATCCAACAGCATTTGAAAATTTGCACATCGTTCCGGCAACCCGAGATTTAGCAGGTGCGGAAATTGAAATGGTCAACGATGTTTCACGTGAAACACGATTAAGAGAAAGGCTGGAGCCACTGCGCGCCTATTATGATTTTATCATTATCGATTGCGCTCCAAGCTTAGGCGTGTTAACCATCAATGCTCTGGTCGCAGCAAACAAGGCGATTATTCCGGTCCAGTGTGAATATTATGCATTAGAAGGGATTGCGGGCTTGGTTCAAACACTCACACAAGTAAAAGATAATCTCAATCCTGACTTGGAAATTGCAGGCATTGTTCTAACCATGTATGACAAACGAACTTCTTTAAACCGACAAGTAGTAGACAATACACGGCGGTTTTTTAGAGAACTTGTCTTCGATACCATTGTGCCCAGAAGCATTCGGTTAAGTGAGGCGCCCAGCCACGGGATCCCGATTTCTTTATATGATGCGACATCTATTGGTGCAATGGCCTATAAAAATTTAGCTGAGGAGGTTATGTTACGTGTCTAAGATACCAATGCCCCGTTTGGGAAAAGGATTAGAGTCCTTAATTCCAAGAACTGCAATGACGTCAAATCGAGGCGTGACCACTCTTTTTTTAAATGAAATTGTGCCCAATGAATATCAACCGCGCCTTCATTTTAATGAAGAGGCATTACAACAATTATCTCTTTCTATTAAAACACATGGCTTGGCACAGCCTGTTATTGTCAGAAAAAAGGACACGGGCTATGAGCTTATAGCCGGAGAGCGTCGATTTAGAGCCAGTAAATTAGCGGGGCTAACCACAATCCCCGCCATCATTAAAGAGGTGTCTGATAAAGAGGCCTTGCAATTGGCTTTGGTTGAAAATATTGATAGAGAAGACCTCAATGCCATTGAAGAAGCGCGGGCATATCAGCGATTAATCAATGAATTTGAAATGACACATCAGCGAGTATCCGAAGTGTTTTGCCGCAGTCGATCGGCGATTACAAATACACTGAGACTGCTTCAATTGCCAGAATCGCTTCAAAATGAAGTCATTAAAGGCAGCTTATCGGAAGGCCATGCACGCGTTTTATTAAGCCTGCCAGATGCAGATAAAATGTGGGAAGTCGCCGAGTTAATTAAAGCACATGGATGGTCAGTAAGAGAAACAGAGCGTTATATTTCAGAGCATAAAGGGCCTGTTCCTGTAGTGGAAAAGGCGGCACCTGTTCAGCAAATTGGGCTATTTTCAGATTTAGAATTACAGCTTTCTCAGGCCTTAGGGGTGAGCGTAAATGTAAAAGGATCGCCTAAAAAAGGGTCGGTTCAATTAAAGTTTACCTCTCAAGCGCAGTTAGAGTCCATTCTCTCTCTCTTAAGAGCCCAACATCTAATACCGGGCTAAGAGAGGCGAACAGCCTCATAAGGCTTAAAAAACGTGTTTAATATACCAAAATCTGGGCTTAGGATTTAGAAAAGAAGCAGAGGGAAGCAGTTGAATGCTTTCCGTCTGCGCCTGACTAACGGGAATATAAAGAGGGGTGCCAGGACGTGCATAACGTTTAAGAAAGGCCACGCAGTCTTCGTAAGGAGCGAAGGCCTTAGCAGTGGCCACATCAAAATGAGGTTTTTGATGGTGCAAAAATTCGGAAATATTAGCCGTAAAAATTTCATAATTAGACAGATGAAGTGTCTCTTTGGCTAAAGAAAGAAACCGTGTTTTTTTATGTTTGGAGTCAACCGCAGTAACATGATTTCGAGGATTTAAGAGAGCCAAAGGAATAGAGGGAAGCCCAGAGCCTGAACCCATATCTAAAACTCGCAGGTCTGTATTTCCAATAAGACTGGCTAAAAGGGTACAATCTTCGAGATGGAAGGGAAGCTTATCATAAGCCGTTTTAGAATAGACGTTTGTGGTTTCATTGTAGCTTTTTAAGCAGTCCACGTAGGCCTCTAACGCAGCAGGAATCATAGAGACTCCGCCTTCACACTGTGGCTACGCTCTAAATAGCCAATGAGAACCATAAGATCAGCAGGATTAATACCTGCAATTTTTTTAGCCTCAAAAATAGAACGAGGCGCATACTGAATCAGTTTTTCCCGACTTTCATTGCGAAGCCCCATGACCAATCGATAATTAATGGTAGGGGGGATTTCTTTTTGCTCAAATTTTTGAATTTTAGCAATATCTTCCTCTTGTTTAGAGAGATAGCCTTCGTATTTAATCATCACATGAGCCCGATCTAAGGCCTCTTTAGGAATACCTTCAGGAAGCGCAGGCGAATCCAGATCTTGAACCCCTATTTCGGGGCGCTTCATAAAGTCAATGAGTTTTATTTTCTGATTCAGTGAAAATCGTTCTTTTAAAGCCTCAGAAGTGGAGGTTTTAGCCCAAAATTTTCGAACAAATGCAACTTGATCTGCAGCCTCTCGAACAGAAAGAATGTCGTCGTGGGAGAGAAGTCCTGTATCATAAGCCAATTCACTGAGTCTAAAAATAGCATTATCCTGTCTCAGTAAAATACGGTATTCAGAACGGCTTGTAAGCATGCGGTAGGGCTCGTAGATATTTTTTGTAATCAAGTCATCGATCATAGTGCCAATAAAGGAGTTTTCTCGGGTGAGGATAAAGGGCGGCCTATTTTGCGCATATAAACCCGCGTTAATGCCGGCAACAATCCCTTGTCCAGCGGCTTCCTCGTAGCCAGAGGTGCCATTAATTTGGCCGGCTAAAAACAATCCTTTAATTTTTTGGGTTTCAAGAGACGGCTTTAATTGATCCGGAAAGACAAAGTCATATTCAACGGCGTAACCAAAGCGAATAATCGTCACATCACGCAGACCTGGCATAGATCTAAGAAAAGCATCTTGAACATCTTCAGGCAGAGACGTATTCAAGCCTTGAGGGTAAATAGAGCTAAAGTGGCGATCTTCAGGCTCGATAAAAATATGGTGGCTGGGCTTGTCTTTAAAACGAACCACTTTATCCTCAATAGAGGGGCAGTATCGAGGGCCCACACCTTTGATAACATGTGTGTACATCGGAGATCGATCCAAATTAGACAGGATGATGCGATGTGTTTCTTCCGTTGTTTCCGTAAGATGACAGGGAATTTGGGATTTGTAATCATCACCATAGGGGGTTCTAAATGAGAATCGTAAAAACTCGGGGTCCCCAGGTTGAGGCTTTAACTGGCTATAATCAATACTGTCATGTGTTAATCGCGGCGGAGTCCCGGTTTTAAGACGGCCCAATCGGAAGTGCGTTCGAAGGCTATCAGATAAGGATTCAGAGCTTTTTTCGTTAACCCTTCCACCCAAAGACTGAGTGAGCCCTGTATGCATAACAGCCTTAAGAAAGGTGCCCGTCGTGACAACAACGGCTTTCGCGTAAATTTCTCGGTTAGAGAGGGTGCGAATCCCTGAAACAGAGAGACCCTCAAATAAAAGGCCAAAAACTTCTTCAGAGAGGACTGTAATCATGGGGTGTTGTGTAACCACTGATTGCATGTGGCGTTGATAGTCATGTTTATCATTTTGAGATCGAAGACATTGAACGGCAGGCCCTCGAGATCGGTTTAAAATTTTGAGTTGAATATGGGTTTTATCCGCAGCCCGTCCCATTTCTCCGCCAAGCGCATCAATTTCTCCGACAATTTGACCTTTCGCAGGGCCGCCTATAGAGGGGTTACAGGGCATCAGCCCAATAGTATCTTCTGTCATGGTGCAGAGCAGGGTTTTACAGCCCAATCGCGCGGAAGCAAGAGAGGCCTCCACACCGGCATGTCCGCCGCCAATGACAATAACATCATATTTATTTTCACCGTGTGTATCGATCATAACCTGCAAACCATACCATAAAACCAGGGCGTATCGTCAAGAATCGGACCTAAAGCCATGAGGCCTCAAGCCGAGATAATGGGAGGCTAAAAAGGAGCGAGGTGATGAAACTCAAACCCTGCATCCAAGAGTTTTTGAGGATAAACAACAGCACCATCTAAAAAAAGACCGGCACGTTCTTGAAAAAGAAGGCGAATCAAAAAAGCGGGGATATGTGCCCAAGAGGGACGATTCACAGACTGTCCATAGGCTTGACATAGCGCTTTAAAGCTAAGGGATTTTGGAGAAACGGCATTAATAGGGCCAGAAAGACTAGGGTGATGAATAGAAAACGCAATAAGGCGACAAAGATCTTCAAGACGTATCCAGGAAACGGGTTGTTGACCATCTCCCATATGTCCACCCAGATAAAAACGAAAGGGAAGCGATAAGGCCTTCATAAGTCCTCCAGAAGGGTGTAAAACCAAGCCAAGGCGTATAGAGAGGACTCGAATGCCGTAGGCACTGGCTTGAGAGGCTTCAAATTCCCAATCACGGCAAAGCCGCGCAAGAAAATCATCTCCAAGCGGCGTAGCATCCGTATCTCGCGCAAGATTGGTGTTGGGAGGATAAATCCCTACTGCAGAAGCACAGATAAAGATTTTAGGCGGCGTAGCGGCCCTAGCCATTGCGTGAACAAGGGCGCGAGTGGTATCAATACGGCTGGCACGAAGCTCAGTTTTGTAACGCTTGGTCCAGGGGGCCATAATAGGCGCGCCTGCGAGATGAATCACGATATCTTGCCCCTCTACAGCGCTACAGAGATCGTCTTTCCAAGAGAAATGGGACTGTTGCGAAACGCCTACGTTTGGATCAGCGGCAAGGCATTCCGAGTTCGAAAGCCCGGAATTTATACGGTATAAATGAGGACTTGAGGACGAGGATAACACAGCAGATGGCCAAAGCAGGCATTTCGCAACAGTCCTGCGATGGGTATGCCGCCCTAAGAAAGTCACGTTGTGACCGTGATTCAACAAGAAAGAAGTCAGGTAAGTGCCTATAAATCCAGAATAGCCAGTGAGTAAAATATTCAACGTTAAAAGGGCCAGAGTCTTGCAAAATCCATCCGCGCACCAAAGCTATACGCATCTACGTAATCATCTTGGGTGCCCGAATAAACACGTTTAAAGTTTAAAATATAGCTAAAGCCCAATCCGCTCTGAATGCTAAGGTCCGATTCAAGCACACGGCGTGTTTCGCCCTGAAAAGGGACCGTATAATTAATAACCCCAGCAATAGGGCCAATAGGTCTAAATCCCAAAGAGGCCGTATAAAAGCTATGGTCTTTATAGGACTCATATTGTATGCCAGCGCGGACATATTGATAGAAAAGTTGCGTGCTGAGTGCAGCCAAGAATCCGGTGCTGGCTCTAACAGCACGAATGTTTTCGCTAGAAAAAGAGGTGATTTCATACGTGGAGTTAAAATAATTCGGCACAAAGCTATCTCCAAGTTGACGAAATTCTGCCCGATAATCAAAAAAACCATATAAATCACCTCGTGCCCCTACAGAAGTCCCTTGTCCATAAGTATCTAATTTTGCGTATTCCGTGTAAATCGTGAAAAAATCGCCGCCAATAGGCAAAGCCAAATCCACTGCATAGCCAGAGACAGCCGGACGCTCAACGGAATAGGTATCCGAGAGTCTCATATTAATGCCATCAGTATCTGTAACGTAGGTGGTTCCCAGTGAAAGAGGGGCGCCAAAAATGGGCGATCGTCTAAATGTATATCGAAGCGATCCACCCTTAACATTACCGCCTGTCCATAGCACTTTGGTATCGATACGGCTGACCCCAAATTCACCAAGGAAGCCGCCTTTCTGAGTGATGTATTGGGTATTGCCGCCAATGGCAGAATTGTAATAATCCATTAAAAGGCCTCGCCCTAAAGTCACATTATATTGAGCGCCCCAGGTGAATTTATTGCGTGGATTAAATTCATAGCCCAAGTACCGAAGAGAAAAGGATTGTAAGTGGGCGTCGTTGGCTTTAGCGGTAGGGACATAGATAAAAATATCGGCCCCAAATTTTAGCTTTTTCCAGTGGAGGTCAGGGCTAATACCTAAAGAATAAAAACTATCTTGACCATTATTGACCATATGAACGCCACCATATGCCGTTTGAGGCGCATATTCATCTAAAATATAGCGGCCATTGGCAAAAAGGGAGGATGAAAACAAGAGGGCAAGCAAGATCAAATAATAGGGCATAACAACCTCCAAAACATGTGATGATTTAAACTAAAGTATATCATACAGGATGCAAAAAGGGGGGCTGTTTTCTTGAAAATAAGTCAAAATAATCGTCACTCATTGGCAGTTTTGAGCTAAAAGTGAGATAATGGGACTGTTGAAAAATGCCTACGTTTGGATCAGCTGCAAGGAATCCACGCCCGAAAGACCTTATACGGTATAAATGAGGACTTGAGGACGAGGATAACACAGCAGATGGCCAAAATAGGCGTTTCGCAACAGTCCCATAATTTGAAAAAAAGAGGAGGGCTGTATCATGGTCAATTCAATCACCCCCAATCCATTTGTACCGATGGCACCTGTGCCAAATAAACCAGAACCTGTTAATGAAACGGCAAGAGTGACACCCATTGATGACCGAAATAATAGCGCTTATGCAGCCGAATGGGGGCATCCCGAGCGCCAACTGTCGAATATCTTATTAGAAAAATCCTTGCTGGGGTATTATGCCTTAACAGATGTCTTATATCGAGCGGTAGATGAGCCGGGAAAAGAAATAGATGACGGTTTAGATATTATACATAGTGCCTTTTTTTTAGAACGAGAAACATTAGCGCCGCCACCCCTTAAAACAACAGGTGTAAACATAGCAGGAATACAGTACTTACCTTATTTAGAAGGCAGTGAGATGCAGGAAAAATGGATGGCGCTTTTATATAAGCTATATCAGAATCTTTCGAAGCACTTCAAGGAAAAAGACCTCCATTTATTATTTACAGCAGACATGGGAGCAGATGATGCCCTACTTCAATTTCAAAACCACACAGCAGCAACCAAACATGGTTGGGCAAGAGGTCATAATATGTTCGACGAAACCGTCAAAGACGTTATGGCCTATTTTTTAGCGCGACTCTTTAATATCTACGACGTATTGGCTGTAGAGCCTATTTTTCGATATCAAGAGTGGGTGTCCTTGAAAGAAAGAGAATGTGCCAGACATTTAATCTCGACAACGCTGATGGATTTGATCGTAATGGAAAAATTACTAAGTGATAGTCCGCCAAAAGGCTATACTCAATTTTCATTGGTTTCGGAAGAAAAAAATAAAAATCAAAAAGAAATAAGGTTAAAACTTAGATTTTTTAAGTCAAAAAAAGTGATAGAGAGTTATGATTTGGTGTATGCTATAGAGAAGCGAGAGGTGATGATTAAAAATGGAAAGCATACCTATGGCATTTGTCTGTTGAAAGAGGAAAATGGCGTTATATCTGGCCTTTCAGGGTTATTAAACGGTACGTCGATCCAGGTTAAACATTATCCAAAGGGAGTCGGCATACGAACAACGTATGAAATAGGAGCATGGAAATCAGATGATGTAATGGGCTTTGATCACATTCAAGAGGGGACCTTTGTCCAATCTCCATTATGGAATCAAAGGCCCATAGAAATTCATGACAATGTCAGGAAAAGAAACAGCATTACCAGTGTGTATAAAAAGGTCCGTTTAGGAGAAGATGAGTATTATGCCACCTATTTGTTTAAAGACGGAATTTCACTTCCTTTAAGTGCCGTGGGCATCATTAAAAGCCTCTATCAATAGGAGGCTATTCAGCCTTTTCTCGGGCCTGTTTTGAGAACCCAATGCCTGCAATATCATCTAAAAATTTAGCATCTTCTTTGCCCATGATTTTTTTCCACGCTTCTCGTGTTTTTTCTCTGTCTTTCTCAATGATTTTACGTTCTTTAATCGCTTGAGTGAGTTTTTCACGTTGAAGATCGCGCTCTTCTTCGGCTTTTTCGCGAACTTTAATTTGGGCTTGATATTCCTTGCCTAGTTTTTCAAGGTTATGTTTACGGATCGTAATCTCCGTAAGATTAGGGAGTTCCTTATCCTGCATGCGCTGAGAAAAGGTTTCGTAGGCCTCTATTTCACGCCGTTTGAGTTCCATTTCCTTGCGTTTTTCTTCTAAAACTTTTTTTTCGGCTTCTTTAAATTTATCTTGTTCCTGGCGTTCACGAATTTCGCGAACACGAAGCAGCGTTTGAAGTTGATACTTAAATCGGCCGCTTTTTTTGGCTTTGCTCATCGCAAAGAGTCCTCCTATTTAAAGATATCAGAGAGCATTTTAAGCGTATCTTCAAACGAAATGTCTTCATCTGTGCGTTGGCGTAAAAGCGCATTCACTGCATCAATTTTAGAAATGGCCAAATCAATTTTAGGGTTACTGCCCTTAACATAAGCCCCAATATTAATTAAATCTTCAGCCTCTGTGTAGCGCGCCAGTGTTTCACGAAGTTTACCCGCTGCCTCTTTATGTTCCTTGGTATTAATAACAGAAAAAAGACGACTCACGCTGTGGCCCACTTCAATACAAGGGTAGTGATTTTTAGCAGCTAAGTCACGAGAGAGGACAAAATGGCCATCTAAAATACCTCGAGCAGCATCCGCAATAGGCTCATCCATATCCCCGCCATCCACAAGAACCGTATAAATAGCTGTAATAGAGCCTGTTGCAGAGGTTCCGGCCCTTTCCATAAGGCGAGGCAGCATGGCAAATACAGAGGGCGTATAACCTTTGGTAGTAGGGGGCTCTCCTGTAGCGAGGCCAATCTCCCGTTGTGCCATGGCAAAACGGGTAACAGAGTCCATCATAAACAGGACGTTTTTACCTTGGTTACGAAAATATTCAGCGATAGAGGTACCCACAAGAGCCCCTTTAAGCCGAATGACAGGGGGTTGGTCGGATGTCGCGCAAATCACCACAGATTTTCGAAGCCCTTCTTCGCCAAGGGACTCTTCTATAAAGTCTTTAACTTCTCGTCCACGCTCACCAACAAGGCTAATAACGTTAATATCAGCTTCGCAATTTCGAGCAAGCATGCCCATGAGGGTACTTTTTCCAACGCCAGAGCCTGCAAAAATACCAATACGTTGACCTTTCCCCAAGGTTAAAAGGCCGTCAATAGCCTTAACCCCTGTTTTTAAGACAGAATCAATACGCGGACGTTGAACAGGATCAGGAGGGTCATTATCGATGCCATAAATAGCCTCATATTCCAAGGGCCCTTTATTGTCCATGGGTTCTCCCATGCCATTTAAAACACGGCCTAAAAGTTTAGGACCTACTTTAACCTGAATGGGGTGCCCAGAGGCATAGATGCGGCTGCCCGGGCGAATACCGCCTAAAGGGCCCAGAGGCATTAAAAGCACTTTTTCTTCTTTAAATCCCACAACCTCAGAAAGAATCGTCACCTCAGGCGTGACTTGGATGTGGCAAAGCTCGCCAATAGAAACCCCTTGAACCTTAGCTTCCACAATAAGTCCCACAATTTGAACCACTTTTCCAACCACTTGAAGGAGGTCTAGTTTTTCAATCGCCGCAAGGTAAGGACTCGTATCCATGGCTTATAAACTGGCGAGATCAGGTGTGTTAAAATCATCACCCATTTGGTTAAATGGATCGATGGGGTTTGCCTCGGAGGCGGTGACTAAATCGGGATTTTGTTTTTTATAAATAGAGTCCATCGCCTTTTGAATGGTTTCGATTTTAGTGGTGACGTTAGAGTCAATATAACCCAAATTGGTTTCAATCACACAACCGCCGGGTTGAATAGCAGCATCTTCAATGATATCCAATTGTTTAAAGTCATTAAGCTCACGTTTAAAGGTTTCTTTATATTTTCGGATAGAGTCAACGTGAGAGGGGTGAATTCGAATAGAGACCTTATCTTTTTCCGTCACCTTAGAAATGGCTTCGTTCACAATAGAGGCAATGGTATCGGGATTAGAGTCTAAGTGGCGCTGAATAACCTTTTGACCAATGGCAAGGCCCAGTTCAACAGCAGCTTTTTCGGTATAACGTAAAAGATTCTTTTTCTCAGATTCAAGGCTAGAAATTGCCTGCATTAAGTCTTGGCTCAGGGCATTAAAGGCGGCTTTTCCAGATTCAAGACCTTCAGAAAATCCAGCCTCTTTAGCAGCCTTAAAAAGGCGCTCTTTTTCAGACTCTAGCGTTTTATAAAAAGCATCTTGCTCCGATTGAAGTTGGAGCTCTAAATCTTTAAAGGCGTCTCGTTTCATAGACTCAATTTCAGCAAAAGTGAGGGCTCTTGCATCCGGTCGGGCTGTTTTGGCGCGTTGTTTTGGAGGAAGCGGGTCTCTAAGCGCCTTGCGGCTAGAGGGTGTTTCAGGAGACGGCGCAGGCGGTTCATCATCAAATTGAAGTAAAGAAAGCGTCACCTTAGGGCCTGTAACAACGGCCGTTTCTTTCAGAAGACGATCTCGATGGCTAACAGGAAAAGACGTAGGTTCTGGATTCGAAAAATGTCGATCAGGGTCTTGATAGGGAAGACTTGAACGTTTAATGACTGCCATAGTTCTGATATTATAGCAGAAAACGACTCTAAAGATAAATAAAGAAAGTTTGAACTGGAGGCCATATGTTAGATTATCCTCAAATTGATCCTGTTATTGTGCAATTGGGCCCTGTAGCCATTCGGTGGTATGGTGTTGCGTACGTGGTGGGGATTTTAGGGGCTGCGGCGCTGTTTAGAAATGAATTCAAAACCAAGTTGAGCATGACATTTGATGATTTGAGCAACTTTGTAAGCTGGGTGGTGTTGGGAATTTTAATAGGCGGAAGGTTAGGATATGTGATGTTTTATAACCTTACCTACTATATGCAAAACCCTGCATCTATTTTTGCTTTTTGGCAAGGCGGAATGGCCTACCATGGCGGCGCCTTAGGCGCATTTTTAGCAACGTTGTGGTATTCTCGGAGCTCAAAAAAATCATTTTTATCGTTAATTGATATTTTGGGGATAGGCAGCACAATCGGTATTTTTTGTGGACGAATTGCTAATTTTATTAACGGAGAATTGGTAGGACGCATCACCTTGCAGCCTTGGGGTATGGTTTTCCCCGGAGCAGGTCCTTTGCCAAGACATCCCTCTCAATTATACGAAGCCGCATTAGAGGGTGTAATGCTATTTATAATCTTAATCTACATCAAAAAGAAGTGGGTGTTGAAACCCGGACAATTATTTGGGTTCTATTGCATAGGGTATGGGGCTTTCCGGCTTTTTCTTGAGAATTTTAGAGAACCTGATCTGCAAGTGGGGCTTTTTTTTAATCTCATCAGCATGGGCCAAATCCTATCCTTGGTGATGATAGGGTTTGGAATCGGAATGGAGCTGCTGCTTAAGAAAGAAGGAAATGCTCGGCTTCAATAGCCGCCATACATCCAGAGCCTGCTGCTGTAATGGCTTGTCTGTAATATTTATCTTGAACGTCTCCGCAAGCAAAGACGCCAGGAACAGAGGTTGTGGTCTTTCCTGGTGTGGTTAAAATATAACCCGTTTCATCCGTCGATAACTGCCCATTTAAGAAGGCTGTGTTAGGGCTATGGCCAATCGCATAAAAAAGGCCATTTGCGGGCACAATAGATGTCTCATTTGTAAGCGTGTTAATAAGAGAGACGGAATGGAGTAAGGTATCTCCAAGAGCTTCTTGAAGTTCTGAATTCCAGAGGATGCTAATTTTAGGATTCGCAAAAACACGCTCTTGCATGACTTTAGAGGCTCTAAGATGGTTTTTTCGTACAACAAGGGTGACATGGCTTGCATATTTAGTTAAAAAAGAAGCTTCTTCACAAGCGGAGTCGCCACCACCAATAACCACCAAAGGCTTATTCCTAAAAATAGGGAGGGCACCATCGCAAACAGCGCAGGCAGAAATGCCTTTTTGCCAGAATAAAGACTCGCCTTTAACGCCAAGGCGTTTAGCGGTAGCACCGGTGGCAATAATAAGACAATCTGCCGTAAAACGGTCATTTTCTTCCGTAATAACAGAAAATGGCCGCTGAGATAAATCAACAGAGGTAACGGTTTTAGTTCGAATCTCGCATCCACAGTGCTCCGATTGAGCTCTCATGGCCATCATCAATTCAAATCCATTGATCCCATTGGGGAATCCAGGAAAATTTTCAACTTCTGTGGTGGTGGTTAACTGTCCTCCAGCGGCAACGCCACCCGCCATATTACCCTCAAGCATTAAGGGGGATAAGAGGGCGCGGGAGGTATAAATACCAGCGGTGTGGCCGGCAGGTCCAGATCCAATGATAATAACGCGATAGTGAGACGAGGTCATAAGGGCTCCTTAAGTTAAAATTTAGTTAGAATGAAAAGTGTCAATAATGGCTTCATTGCTTTGGGCAGGTTTTCCGCCAGAATTTGTTGCGTTATCGGGTTCAGCAACTTTATCAGGTTGTGTGCCTTTCCAATATTGTTCTTGAGTAACGCGCTCAGGGGGCGTATTGGCGTCGGCAGGCTTGCCAGATTCCCAATCAACAGGAATCGTCACCATATCTTCAACATGCGTAAATTGTTGAGGCGGCATTCCTTTAAGCGCTTCAATCATAAAGTCCTTCCACATCATAGCGGGAACAGAGCCGCCTGTAATGCGATTGGTAGGGGTGTTATTATCATTTCCAACCCAAGTCCCGCACACCAATTGAGGGACAAATCCAATAAACCAGGCATCTCGATAATCGGAGGTTGTTCCTGTTTTACCGGCAACAGGACGGGGTAAATTAGCTGCTTTTCCGGTTCCGTCTGTGATAACGCCGCGAAGCATGTCAACCAAAGCTGCGATAATGTTAGAGTCAAAAACGCGTTCGCCAGTGGCCTTATTCTCATAAAGAACATTGCCTTCTCTATCTTCAATGCGAATAATACCGGAGGGCTCCACACGAATGCCATCATTGGCGAAAACGCCATAAGCAGAGACCAATTCTAGCATGTTAACTTCATTAGATCCAAGCGGGAGGGATAAAATAGGTTGAAGCGGAGATTTAATACCCACACGTCGGGCAACGCTCACCATGGCCTGAGGGCCCATCAAGGCATTGAGTTTAATCGCAACAACGTTAATCGAGTTCTCTAGGGCTTTTTTCAAGGTAATGCGCCCCATAAAGGTATCGGTATAGTTTTTAGGCGAATAAGGACCTTGAAACGTTGAAAAGGTGACAGGCGTATCATCCACAAAAGAACCCGGTGAAAATCCTTTTTCTAAGGCCGCTAAATATAAAAAGGGTTTAAAGGCAGATCCTGGTTGACGTTTGGATTGTATGGTTCGGTTATATTGATTATTAATAAAATCGTGACCGCCTTGCATGGCCTTGATGTAGCCGTTTCGAGGATCAATAGCAAGAATAGCAGCTTGTCCATAATTTAAGCTGGAAACCTGGGAGCCTTGAACAAAGTTGGGGTTATGCCCATATTCAACCCACTGGTTCACAACAGCTTCAGCTTTGGCCTGCATGCGGTAATTTAAGGTGGTATAGACTTTGAGCCCTCCGGTATAGGTGGCTTCTTCTCCGTACATGCCAATCAGTTTAGCAATAATGTACTGAGTAAAATAAGGTGCAAGATGCTTAGATGCGGATCGTGGCCTGACTTTAATTTCTTGATTATAGGCTTGGACAAAGGTTTCTTGGTCAATAATATTAAGTTGTCGCATGCGATCTAGAACAAGGCGCTGACGTTTTTTGGCACGAGAAAAATTCTTAATAGGGCTATAAAGTTCGGGACCTGAAAGAAGGCCAACCAACATAGCAGACTCTCCTAAGGTTAATTCTTTGGCAGGTTTTCCAAAATAAAGGATAGCAGCCGATTCAATCCCATAGGCATTATGGCCCCAGTAAACTTGGTTGAGGTAAAGCTCTAAGATTTCAGTTTTAGTATATCGGCGTTCAATTTTAACCGCTAAAATCGCTTCTTGAACCTTTCTAAAAAGTTTTTTCTTCCGATGAAGAAAGATATTTCGTGCAAGCTGTTGTGTAATAGTACTCGCACCTTCAACAAAGGACCCAGCGGCCATATTAACAAAAAAAGCACGAAAAATGCCAAAAACATCCACACCATGGTGGCTATAAAAATTAGAATCTTCCATGGCCACAACAGCTTTAAGAACACTGGGAGAGATATCATTAAGATCAATAGGGACACGATTTTCTTCTAAATGAAGTTGAGCAAGAACGACATTATCTTCAGAGTAAATTTTAGTGGTTTCATTTGGGACATAATTTTGAATTTGATCCACATCGGGCAATCCTAAAGATCCAATATAGAAAAGGATAACTGCGAAAATAAAACCGCCGCCGAAAAAAATGCCCCCATAATAAAAAAGTTTTTTAGAGAATTTTTCAATCCATTTGGATCGGTTTTTTTTGGCTTGATGCTTAGCGCCAGCAGAGCGACGAGAGCCTCGTTTTGAGTTGGCGACTTTACCTATCGAATATCGTGATCTAAAAATCATACTATAAAGACTCCAGTTGACACCCTTACAGAGCACCTGAACAATGCTCATTTTTTTAAGTTGTGTGGCTCATAAGTATAATGTACCATATTGCGCATGACAACATGGCAAACCATAACCCGTGGGATAGAGGAAATAATTCCCAAAGAGTCAGCGGAAACATTGAGCTCAGGTGAAAAAAAATTAACCATTAAGTTTGGAGCGGATCCGTCTGCACCCGACTTACATTTGGGACACATGGTTATTTTAAAAAAACTAAGACAGTTTCAAGATTTGGGCCATAAGGTACTCTTTTTAATTGGCGATTTTACAGCCATGATAGGCGATCCTACAGGAAAATCAGAAACCCGTAAGCCTTTGGATCGAGAAGCCATCGCCAAAAATGCAGAAACGTACATTGCGCAAGTTTTTAAGGTTTTAAATCCGGAGCAAACCACCATTGTGTACAATTCAGAGTGGTTAGATAAGCTATCTGCGGTGGATCTGATTCAGCTGGCTGGAAAATATACGGTGGCAAGAATGCTAGAAAGAGACGATTTTGAAAAACGCTACAAAGGCAACCAATCCATATCCGTGCATGAATTTTTATATCCTTTGCTTCAAGGTTATGATTCCGTACATTTAAAGAGCCAGGTGGAAATTGGGGGGACAGATCAAAAATTTAATTTGTTAATGGGCAGACATTTACAAAGAGAGTATGCATCAGGTTTGGAGCAAATTATTATCACCTGCCCCATTTTAGAAGGGACAGATGGTGTTCAGAAGATGAGTAAGTCCTTAAATAATTATATTGGCATCTTAGAATCCCCCAAAGAACAGTTCGGAAAACTCATGTCTATACCCGATCAGGTGATGAATAAGTATTTTGCTCTATTAACGGATTATTCAGATAAAGACCTCTTAAAAATGAGTTCAGAAATGAAGGCTGGTGAAAATCCAAGAACCTATAAAATACGTTTGGCGAAAGCCATTATTTCCCAATTGCATTCCGAAGATGCTGCAGAATATGAAGCTGCAGAATTTGAACGCATTTTTTCTCAAAAAGGCATTCCCAGTGAAATGCCAGAGTGTGTTCTAGAGGCAGGGAAGCCCATTCAAATTGTAAATTTTGCGCTTGAAAAAGGATGGATAGAGTCTAAAAAAGAAATGGGGCGATTGATTCAACAGGGGGCCGTGACGATAGATGGGGAAAAAGTGATGGGACATGATGCGATGTTCACACCTGTGAATCAGCACGTACTGAAAATAGGAAAACGAAAATTTTATCGTCTCGTGGCCGAAGGAAGCACCTTGTGAGAAAGCTACTGGTGACTTCAGCTTTGCCATATGCCAATGGGCACATTCATTTGGGGCATTTGGTCGAGTATATTCAAACGGACATTTGGGTGAGAGTCCAGCGTCTATTGGGAAACGAATGTCTCTATATTTGTGCGTCTGACACACATGGCACACCCATTATGTTAAATGCGAAGAAAGAAGGTATAACACCGGAGCAGTTGGTTGAAAAATTCAGGCAGGAACATCAAGACGATTTTGCGGCCTTTAACATTCAATTTTCTTATTATGGGTCCACGCATTCAGAAAGTAATCGAGTGTTATCTGAGGCGATATTTGAATGCGCGAAACAGGCAGGCGCAATCGTCACCCGACAGGTGGCTCAGCTATATTCAGAAACAGATAAGATGTTTTTGCCAGACCGATTTGTAAAGGGAACTTGTCCATCCTGTCAGGCAAAAGATCAATATGGGGATACCTGTGAAGTATGTTCTTCAACCTACAGCCCTATGGATTTGATCGAGCCGTACTCAGTAATATCTGGCGATCGTCCTGTGGTCAAAAAATCCGAGCATTATTTTTTTCAAGTTTCAAAATTTGAATCCGGGATTAAAGACTGGTTAGAAACAGGCGTGGTCCAGGAAGATGTAAAAAAGAAGCTCCAGGAGTGGTTTGATGCGGGCTTAAAGGATTGGGACATTAGCAGAGATGAGCCTTATTTCGGATTTAAAATCCCAGGAACAAGCGCCAAATATTTTTATGTATGGTTAGACGCACCTGTAGGGTATATTTCAGCAACATTGGACTGTGTGAAAGCAACTGAAAAATTAGAAGAAATTTGGCGATCTGGTGCCTATGAAATCCATCATTTTATCGGAAAAGATATTGTCTATTTCCATACCTTGTTTTGGCCAGCAATGTTGCAAGCTTCCAAGTATCAGTTGCCTTCAAAAATTAATGTCCATGGATTTTTAACGGTAAATGGCGAAAAAATGTCTAAGAGCAGAGGGACATTTATACTGGCAAAGAGCTATTTAAAGCATTTAAATCCCGAATTTTTACGCTATTACTATGCCGCAAAGTTGTCTGGAACCCGGGATGATCTCGATTTAAACTTAGATGATTTCATGTTAAGAGTAAATTCGGATGTGTTGGGAAAATTTATAAACATTGCCAGCAGGTTGGGGTCGGTACTCAATAAAAAATGTGGCGGCAGGATGACGACCTGTGATCCAGATGGCAAGTCTTTGATTCAAGCGATCCAGGATGCAAAATCAGAGATTTTTGAAGATTATGAGGCCTTAGGATACAGCAAAGCCATGAGAGGGATTATGGGGCTTGCAGATAGGGTCAATCAATACATTGATGCAAAGGCCCCTTGGGCGCTTGTTAAAGAAAGCCCAGAGGCTGCAGCCGCGGTCTGTACATCCGGGTTAAATGCGCTGAGACTGTTATCGGTGTATTTAAGTCCGATTTTACCCGAAATCACGCATCAATTGGCACATTTTTTAAATGAGCCCAATCTAAATTTATCTCAAATAGATGAAATACGTGAAAATCATGCGATTCATGATTATGTTCATGTGGCGAGCCGTCTTGAAAAAGATCAAGTTGAGAAACTGATTTTAGATCCGTTTTAGGCCCTTAAACCGGGGCTATTGCGAAATGTCTACGTTTGGATCAGATGCAAGGCATTCCGAGTTCGAAAGCCCGGAGTTTATTATAATAAATGAGGACTTGAGGACGAGGATAACACGGCAGATGGCCAAAATAGGCATTTCGCAACCAACAGCCCCAGCCCTGTTAGTGATCGGATTTAATCGGAAATAGGTAAAGAATCACAGGCGCGAATAAATAAGGTCCTGTTAATACAAACAAGATTTCAGGAATAAAGAAAGTCGCAGGGATAGGCGCTCCAAACAATTGAAAAAGAGTGACAAACCAAAAAATCAAAGAGGGCATGCGTGCCCATCGAAAAAGAAGGACTTTATTAGAAATGCTGTTATGAGGGTACTGAAACGTAGAAATCATGAGCAGAGCGCAGATAACCGCCATAATGAGAGTAATGATGGGGTAGTGTAGATGCTGAGACACAACAAAAAGGCAAAGATAAGTAGCGCCAGCCGGAGAAGGTAGGCCTTCAAAAAAGTCAGAATGCCCGCCCTTATCAAATCGACGCAGCCTAAAATGAACAGAGGCATAAAAGGCAAACCCCAAAAGAGCCCCTAAATAAGGCGCGTAGGAAAAAGATAAAGAGGAGGTAAAGGCAAAGATTAAAACGCCAGGAGCAATCCCAAAAGTCATGAAATCCGCCTTAGAATCCAGTTGAGCACCAAATTTAGAGAAAACACCTAAGGCGCGGGCAATTTTACCATCACTGGCATCCAAGAGGACGCCCGTTAAAATCCATGCAGCGGCAAGGGTAATATTCCCCTGAAGAGAGTAATAGCAGGAGATAAATCCACTGATTAAATTAATAAAAGTAATGGTGTTGGGGATATAACTGGCAAGAGATTTCTTCGCTTTTTTAACATCTCCTTCAGCCAACTTAAGATGGCGTTGCCATAAAAATTTAAAAAAGTAATCCAGAAAAGAGACAACTGTAGAGAGAACCATGGCCCAAATCCATGCGGTAATAATCCATTGGGGCCAGGAATAGACCCAAAGCCTTAAAAATTCGATGGGCTGTAAAATCAAAGGCAGTGAAACGGCCTCAACCGAAATGCGCGCCAATAAAACGCCACAAAGCGGGAGCACAATACCGGTTTTAATTTTACCCCAGGGACTAGCGGGGATAATAAGACCATGTTTAGCTGAAAAAACCCGAACGCCCATAATGGCAAATTCGCGTGCAAGTACAATAAAAACAGGGAAGGCCCCAATAACACCCATAGATAAAAGAGGTAAAAAAATAAGGACGAGAATTTTATCCGCTAAAGGGTCGAGAATTTTACCCAAATCAGAGACGGTTTTATATTTACGCGCAATCCAACCATCTAAAAGATCGGTAAGGGCAAGTACCGTGTACAGCAGAATAGCCCCAATCACCATTTTGTTGGTTGTAAACGGCGGAATGAGAAAGAGAAAACAGACGCCAAGAATGCGACTTAAGGTAATAAGATTGGCCCAGTGTTGTTTTTTAATGAACATAAATGAAATTATACCATAAAAGAAACGCCTATGTTAAACTGTTTTCACAATGAAACATAAACTTGCCAAAACGCTCATGTATGACCTAAATGCGACTTACGTGAAGATTATAGATAATAGTCATCATCATGCCGGGCATCGAAGTGCGCCTAAAGGCGGGAATTCTCATTTTAAAGCCATTGTGGTTTCGCCCTGTTTTGAAGGTCTTTCAACCATTAAAAGACATCAGAAGGTTTATGCGGTTTTAGACTTTAAAAACTGGGGTATTCATGCTCTAGAAATTCAAGCCATAACACCGGCAGAAAGGAAGTCTTAAGCGTGGGGAATAGTTTCGGGACCTGTTTTAAAATCACAACATGGGGAGAATCGCATGGAAAATCCTTGGGCGTTATTATTGACGGATGCCCGCCTCATTTAAAATTAACAGAAGCCGACATTCAACATGAGTTAGACCGAAGGCGACCAGGACAAAGTCACATTACAACGCCGCGAGATGAAGGCGACTGTGTTGAAATTGTATCCGGTATTTTTGAAGGCAAAACAACGGGGACCCCATTAACCTTAATCATTCAAAATAAAGATCAAAACTCAAAAGCCTACGATCATTTAAAAGATGTCTATAGACCCTCTCATGCTGATTTTACCTATGATGCCAAATATGGAATCCGAGATTATCGGGGTGGGGGCCGGGCCAGCGCGAGAGAAACAGCTGCCAGAGTGGCTGCTGGAGCAGTGGCTCAAATTTGGCTTAAAGAGCAGTACAATGTGGAGATTATTTCATATGTAAAGCAGGTTCATGAGATTCGCGCCGCAGTGGATACGGAAACGGTGTCACGGGTACAGGTGGATAGCAATATCGTCAGATGTCCGGCGCCAGAATATGAGGCCATGATACAGGCAATAGAGGCGGCTCGGAAGGAAGGAGATTCTTTAGGCGGTATTGTCGGAACGGTGATTCGAGGCGTACCTGCAGGTTGGGGAGAGCCTGTATTTGATAAGTTAAAAGCAGATTTTGCGAAAGCCATGATGTCCATTCCGGCAACCATGGGCTTTCAAGTGGGCGCAGGATTTGAAGGCGCTAAAATGAAAGGATCCATGCACAATGACCCCTTTTATTGGGATGAAGATCGAATTCGCACAAAAACCAACCATTCAGGAGGCATTCAAGGCGGTATTTCAAATGGAGAGGATATTCTGTTTGAAGTAGCCTTTAAGCCGACCGGGACCATTTTTAAAGCGCAGGAGACCGTAACAAAAATGGGATTAGAAACACAATTGGCAGCTAAAGGACGCCATGACCCCTGTGTATTACCAAGGGCTGTCCCCATTGTAGATGCAATGGCCGCCTTGGTATTGATGGATCATGCCCTAAGACAAAAAATGAGAGTTTAAAGAGTGGGATTTAGCCTGTAATATCACGAAAGCTGCATTGACGGCTGGGAGCCACACTGATAAGATAAAGGTCCTTTTTAGGAATCGACACGTCGATGTCAAAAAATTTAAGAGATTAAACAGGTAGGTAAATATGAAACGACCATTTCAACCCAATAAAAGAAAAAGACATAAAAAACATGGATTTCTAGTTAGAATGGGATCTGTAGGCGGCAGACGCCTTTTAAATGCCAGACGCCGAAAAGGAAGACATCAAATCGCTGTATAATGCAGATGACTTTATCCCAAAGTCAGGGTAGAATTAAAAAGAAGAAACATTTCGAGTCTATTTTTAAAAACTGTCTAAAATTTGGGACGCGCTATTGTTGGGTTTATGTAGCAAAAGCGGTAGGCGAGACACCTAAGGTGGCGTTTGTTGCAGGGAAAAAAGTAGGAAATTCAGTAAAGCGCAATCGGGCGAAACGACTTTTAAAAGAAGTGTATAGGAAAAATCAAATGAATGTAAAACTAGGGCATGATTGGATTTTTATAGCAAAAAAAGAACTTGTAGACAGCTCAGAAGCCCAACTTTTATATCATGTTACAAAAGGACTTCAAGCACATGATCTTTGGAATGCTTAACACATCAATGACATTTAGTTTAACGGCATGTATTAAGGTATACCAAATGATAGCCTCTCCGTTTATGCCCAAAGCCTGCAGATTTTATCCTTCTTGTTCACAATATGCCTTAGAAGCAGTGGAGATTCATGGTCCCGGAAAAGGCCTTGTTTTAGCCACAAAGAGAGTATTAAAATGTCACCCCTTAAATGAGGGTGGCCTTGATCCAGTCCCAGTAAGGAGTAAGAAATCATGTTTGAGCTAGGCCCGATTAAAGTATTGTCCGAGGATATTATGATCCCCTTTTTGAAATGGAGTTATGGCATCATTCCCAATTATGGGGTGGCGATTATTCTACTCACTATAATCATTAAGGTGTTGTTTATTCCGTTAATGGCGAAGCAGTATAATTCCATGAAAGGCATGCAAAAAATTCATCCCGAAGTCCAAAAAATAAAAGAAAGAATGAAGGATGATCCGAAACAAGCACAAGTAGAGCTCATGGCACTTTATAAAAAGAACGGCGTGAATCCCTTTCAAGGGTGTTTGCCCATGTTGGTTCAAATTCCGTTCTTTTTAGCTGTTTATAACGCTATTTTGAGCCCTCAATTTAAAGCCATCATTTCGGCACCAGGGGTATTTCCAGGACTTTTTCCGTTTTGGTTGTCCAATTTATCGGTTCCTGATCACACATATCTCTTACCTGTCTTTTTAGGCGCTTTAACATTTTGGTCTCAAAAAATGATGATAGTAGATCCTGCACAGAAAAAATTTATGATGTTTACACCCGTCATTATGATAGTCTTTGGAATGAATTTAGCAGCTGGAGTGGTCTTATATTGGACAGTATCGACTTTATTGTCGACGGCACAACAGTGGTACATGATGCGTCCAGAAAAAACAGGGAATGTGGAAATCATTCCTAAAGAAGCATAGAAAACAGTAAACAAGGAGAAAGTAAACATGTTGAAACGAGGATTTTTTGATTTTTTAACAGGTGGAAGATCAGCAACGGCAGATGAAGATGCGGCGCAAAGAGATTATGCGAAAAGCAAACAAAAGGAATCAGAGTATCATTATGAGAAGAAAGAGAAGCCTCAATATGAAATTACAGCAGATATCGAGTCTTACTGTATTGAAAAGTTAAACACCATATTAACGCTATCTCGATTTGAGGGTCAGGTAAGACATAAAAAAACAGAGGGCAATAAATTAATTTTAGAAGTGTATGATGCAGGTGATGATTTAGGCCGAATTATTGGAAAAAAAGGCCAAAATTTAGAAGGATATCAAACCTTATTACGTCACTTTGTGATTCGAGAATTTTCAGTGCCCATTCGAGTGGTCATTGATGCGGAAGATTATAGAAATAGACGTCACGGTCAAGGAAAATTTAAGTCCAAAAGAACAGGGAATGAAGCCTCAGAAACGCTTCAAGATGAATTTTCATCCATTACAAGGGAATATGGCTTAGACGATACACGCATCTAAATGGCTTTCGAGACCATTTCATCACTGGCAACCCCTATGGGCCTTGGCGGCATAGGGGTTGTTCGTTTATCGGGAGACCGATCGCTTGAAATCATAAATGCCCTAGCTAACAAACCCATTAAAACCCCCCGATATGTGTATTATACCCCGATTAAAGATCCCTTTTCAGGTGAAAAAATAGATGATGTCTGTGTGCTTTATTTTCAAGCCCCTCATTCTTATACAGGGGAAGATGTGGTTGAAATTCAGGGGCATGGAAGTCCCTATAGTTTGAATAAAATAATAGAAATGACCCTGCGTTTAGGGGCAAGAATGGCAGACCCTGGAGAGTATACAAAAAGAGCATTTATTAACGGAAAATTAACGCTATCTCAGGCTGAAGCTGTTATTGATCTAATTCATGCGGAAAGCGAATCCGCGCATCGTGTTTCCATGACGCAGTTGAAGGGCGCCTTGATGACTAAAATAACAGAAATAAGAGCGGTCCTAATGGAAATTTTAGAACAGGTAGAAGGCTCTATTGATTTTCCAGATGAGGTGCCTGCTTTAGATCGGCCCAAAACCATCGATCAATTGGTAGAACAGGCCGAGATGCTATCTAAAATGAGCCAGTATGGAGATTATGGTGAAAAAATAAAATCCGGACTCTCGTTGGTGATTGTGGGGGTTCCGAATGCCGGTAAATCGTCACTTTTGAATGCATTTTTAGGAAAAGATCGGGCCATTGTGACGCCAGAAAAAGGCACCACTCGCGATTATTTAGAGGTGACGATTACATTGGGGGGAGTAGGGTGTACCCTAATAGACACAGCAGGCATTCGAGACGCGGACGATTATATTGAGCACCTGGGCATTCAAAAGATAACAGAGCTTCTAGAAAAAGCGGATGTGGTATTGTGGCTTGTGGATGGCAGCGTCCCCTTAACAAAAGAGGATCGTCATGTCGCAAGCCTCATTCAAGACTGCAAAACGGTAGTCCTGGTAAAAACAAAAGCAGACTTACCAAACGGAGAGTGGCGCAAGCAAATATCAGAATATCCGTACCCATCCTTGAGTGTCCATACAAAAGACAGCAGCGGCATAGCACCTTTAAAAGAGTATCTATACGAGCATGTGATTCCCAAAATAGAGCCAGCAGCATTAGAGTGGACGGCAAATGTAAGGCAGGCGGCCAGTATCAAAGCCGCACAATCGGCCATTATACGGTTTATAGAGGGCCTTCAGACAGATCTAGAGGATGATGTGATTGCCATCGATTTAAAAGCCGCCATTTTAAAGCTAGGAGAGGTAAGTGGCGAAACCTTAACAGAAGAAGTCCTCGACGGTATTTTTAGTCGATTTTGTGTGGGGAAATAAGAACCCTTTTAAAGCACAATCCCGCGATTGCGTTTTCTAAAATCAGCTTCCCATTTCATGCGTTGATTGAATTTTCCAGATCCTTTGCGACTGATTTGGGTGCGACTAATATCAAAGGTTGTAATGCTTAATGTGGAGCGTGTATCGACCGGAATTTTAAAATCATTCACCAAGACAGACAGGGTATGAACCCGTTTTTTCTTCGTCTCTACTTTATGAGATAAAAGCCCAATAAAGGCCTTAGAAAGCTTATTAAACTCCTTAAGAATGGGGATTGCTTGTTGGGTTTCCTGTTTTGTAAGCTGACGTTTGGTGGCCATTAAGGGTCCTTATTGTTTTTGAGCTTTCAATTTTTCTTCTAAAAGGATTTCTTGTTTCGAGAGCTGATCGTATTCGCGATTTAATTTGCCAATAATACGGGCATTATTTAAAAATTCTTCCACAACTTCTTGATCTTCACCACTGAGCTTGGCGAGATCCATATTGCTGACAATGTCCAAAAGATCCCGGAGGCGGTCTTGAAGTTTTTTCTCACGCTGTTTGCGTTTAATTTCCTTCTCATCCACAAGGCCAGTGGATTGAGCCGCAGCTTCTTCAGTACCTGGAACGTAATCAGCACCCCGTGTTTTTTGAGATTTTTGAGTATCACTCGTGGCATTTTTAGCAAAGGCTTTAGCGGCGTTGGCAATAAAAGACGTGGCGCTTGTAGAGGTGGATTCATTGGTAAGATCAGCGCGATCAGCCTGAAGTTGTCCCATCAGTTGCGTCATTTCTTTGAGCGCATCATTTAAGGAAATTTGTTGTGCCGAAGGTCGGGCAATACCTACGTTTGGATTATTGGGAGAAACGCCTCCAACTGCCATACTCATTCAACTCCTTAATTTAAACAAAGTGTATTATGAACTATTATACAAAATTTAATTAAAACCGACGACTATATAAAAATCGTCCGTTTTAAGGCTATGTCCACATGCAAAAAAGAATTACCCCAAAAATCTAAGGGATAAACCTGATGAATCAGCTGTTTTAGGGAAGCGCGATACTCGAACCGGATCTCAATGTTTTGGTGATCTGGTGGGCGGTATTGATACTGGCTTCATACGCTTTGTTGGCCCATTTGCTGTCATAGGTCCTTGTAATGCTGGGACTTTCTAAATACCCTTGGTTAATGGAGTATCCTTCCGTTGAGTTTCTTAAAACAGGGGGGTCTTCGGCGAGGAAAATAACCCCATTCGGAGAGGTGAGTTTGTTGAGTTGTTCAAGGGAGGAAAAAAGCGCAATTTTAAGGCGCTGAACCGTTTTTCCATTGACATAGATCATGCCGGAAGTTGAGATCGTAACGTCAAGATCAGGTTGTGGGATTGTAATAATGCCATCTTCGCCCAAAACGGGGTATTGTCCAGCCATCGTCACCAATCGACCTTGGGAATCCACCATAAAACGACCATCTCGTGTAAAGGCAACCGTGCCAGGCAGTTGAACCATAAAAAAACCGAGGCCTCTGGCATCAATGTAACAATCATATCTTCGCCGCGTTTCGAGGGGTACGCCTGGATGCCATTTATAAAAAATATTAGCCTGAATTTTTTTATTGGCATCTCTAACCGTGACAACACTTTTACGGATATAGCCAGGCGTATGTAAATTTACCGTATATTCCACAGTATTAAGTTGTTGTTGGACATAGGTATTAGCGCCGTCAAGCGTTTGGTTAAGATAGAACTCATTAACCTCATCTTCAAGTTCATATCCAGAAAGATCGCTCTGGAGGCTAAACGAAAAAATGAGTATAATAAAAAGAAGGAATTCCCGTCGCAAATGAAAGCAATATAAGGTCATACCATGGACAGTATAACAAAAAGCGTGTCATGAGGCATACTAAAATTTTAAAAATAGGCGTCATTCTATGGATATTATGGGGCATCATACCCGTGTTTGCGGAAGTGATTACAATACAAAGAAGGGAAATTCAAAATGAAATCTTTGATTTAGAAACGCCTGCAGTACCGCGAAGTGCGGAGGTCATCTATTACGATATGGATACGCCGGAAGTGCCAAAGAAAAAAGAAAAAAAGCCTCCCACGGCTAAAACCTTTGGTCAATTATCCACAGAAAAAAGGCCATCAGATCCCCCAAAAAATAAAGAAAATTTAGAGCTAAGAGATAGTCCGGTGCTAAAAGACACGCCTACGGCCAATCCTTTAAGACCGTTTAAGTCGTTGTGATTGAATAAGATAGCCCATAATGCCAGAACTAACAGAAACATTCAGAGAATCGACACCCTCTGCCATAGGGATGATATAGCGTGTAAGAGAATGGTTCTGAGGGATAGAGCGGATGCCGGTTTCTGCCCCAAAGAAAAAGAGACAGGGGAAGGTCAGATTAAGTTCAGAAATAGGACGTGTAGCTGCGCTATCTAAGAGGTTCAGCTGTGCGGTAGGAAAGGCCTCTAAAAAAGTGGCTAACGGACACTCCAGAACGGGAATTTGATAAAAATGTCCGGCCATGGCACGCAAAGATTCGGGGTGAAAAGGATCGCAGCAATCCGGTGAAAGCAGAACGGCATCGATGCCAAAAGCTGCGGCATTCCGAATAATAGCCCCCATATTAGAGGGATTGGAGACACCATCTAAATAAAAGGCAACCTGTAGTGACGAAAACACAGACTCATAAGAGGCAAGAGGGCTATGGCAAATTGCCATGACGCCAGGCTGTGTTTTAAGGCGAGAGATGCCTGATAAAACCCGTTCACTGACTTCTGTTGAGGGGATGCGGTGGTCAGTAAGGACTTTGAGTGTGTCCGACGGAAGCGTATGATAATAAACGTGATGAATAAGATCGGGACGAGCATGAAGGGTATCTTGGAGGCTTCTCTGTGTTTCCAGAACGCAATACCCCGTCTCTTTACGATAAGCCGTATCTGAAAGGAGGCGTCGAAGCGTCTGAATCTGAGGATTTTGAGTGCTGCTAATCATGGGAATGTTGTGAAATGCCTACGTTTGGATCAGCTACAAGGAGCTTCCATCCGAAAGACCTTATACGGTATAAATGAGGGCTTGAGGACGAGGATAATGCAGCAAATGGCCAAAATAGGCGTTTCACAGCAGTCCCATCATGCCTTGTGAAGAAGGACAGTGGCGTGAGAACTCATGCCTTCTTCTCGCCCCTCAGGGCCCAACATTTCAGAGGTAGTGGCTTTAATAGAGAGTTGATCCAGAGAAAGCGATAAGAGATCTGCTAGACACGCTCTCATCTGAGGGATATGAGGCGCCAGTTTGGGGCGTTGGGCGACAATAACAGAGTCAATATTAGAAATAACATATCCTTTAGATTGGATGAGTGTCGCAACATGTCGCAAAAGCACAAGGCTATCCGCATCTTTATAAGCAGGATCCGTATCGGGAAAATGATCGCCAATAGTGCCCAATGCGAGAGCGCCTAAAAGGGCATCCATAATCGCGTGTGTGAGGACATCCGCGTCACTGTGACCCAAAAGCCCCAAAGAATGAGGGACGGTAATGCCCCCCAAAATAAGGGGGCGATTGGGAACCAATTGATGAACATCATATCCAAACCCAATACGAAACATCTTAAAACGGCCTCCCCAGTAGCATGATAAGTCCTGCGCTAGACACAAGAGCTACAAGCAAGAAAAATGGAATCAGAAGGGGTAAAAGAAGGATCAGAACACTTCGAGCAGTTGAAAAATGGTAGAGTTGCTTAATGGTTTTAAGTTGAAGCGTGAGGATAAAAATAAAAAGAAGTGCGCCGATGAGTTGCAGGGGGAGATCAAAGATAACAGGAAGGGATGTGGATAAGAGTCCGAGTGGCACAAAAAGCATTAGGGGCAAATAGCAAACACAAAATCCAAAAAATAAGGGGAGGCTGTGTCCAGATCGTCCCATAAACTGAGCAATGAAATCTAAAATCATAGCCTGAATACCCAATATAATAGCAAGAAAAAACGTCAAGCCTGCGAATACAATGAGGGATTCAACACCCTGTGTTAAAGGGGATAAAAAAACAAGTCCTGTGCTGGAAAGAAGCAGGCATAAAAAGGCAAAGCCTGGGGGGATGTATCGAATTTGAGATTCAATAAATTGATAGGGGGAGGTTATAAAGGAATAAAAAAGGGAGGCAATCATTATTTCAACTCCATACCAGTACCCAGATTGGGGAAAAAATAAGGCGCCAGAGAATTTTTCATACCACCCTCAAAAAGACCAATAAAATCCATAACGTTAGGTTTGGCACGATTTAAGATAAGGGGGTCACCGTTGATATTGGCACGTTGAGCAGTATAAGCAAGGGCTTCGGATAAGCCACCCAATTCATCAACCAAGTTTTCTTGTTTGGCTTGTTCCCCTGAAAAAACTTGGCCTTGGGCAATTTTAGCAGCGTGCTCGGGAGTAAGGTGACGATTTTGAATCAAAGCCGCAACAAACTGATGATAAACAGTATCGACTAAGTTTTGAAGTAAGACGGATTCTTCAGCAGAGGGTTTTTTCCAGATAGAAAGACTGTCTTTAAAGGCGCCGCTTTTGTAGACATTAAAGCCTAGGCCTTGCTTATCCGCAAAATCGGTAATATTCACGTTGCCTAAAATAACGCCAATACTACCAACCAAGCTTCCTGGATTGGCAAAAATAGTGTCACACGCCATGGCTGCATAATAGGCACCGGAGGCCCCAACATCTCCAATGGAGGCAACAACAGGGACTTTTTTACGGGCTTTGAAGTCTAAAATAGCCTGGTAAATTTCCTGTGAAGCGCCAACGGTGCCGCCAGGACTATTGATGCGCAGTAACAGCGCTTTAACTTGAGGATCTTTTTCAAAGGATTTAATTTGGGCGATCACATCCGTGGCGCCATGAGGCATCAGAGATTGAGAGGGAGATGAAAACGAAATAGGACCATATAAATCCACAACGGCAATGCCTTTTTTAGAGGGGACAAGTCGAGAGGTTGAAGAGACCGGGGCGCTGGAGTTCAAATAAAAAGAAGCAAAAAGAGCGCTCAAAAAGAGTAAAAACAGACTTCCTACAATAATCGATTCTTTTTTAAACAAGAGATACTCCAAAACCAATGTAATAAATCGTACAGAAAAACTATACCACAAGACAGACAACTCTACCATAATGGGGCTGTTGCGAAACGTCTACGTTTGGATCACCTGCAAGGCATTCCGAGTTCGAAAGTCCGGAGTTTATTGTAATAAATGAGGACTTGAGTACGAGGATAACACAGCAGATGTCCAAAATTAGGCATTTCGCAACAGTCCCATAATTTCAAAGCCGGCAGGGGTATGTTATGATTTGAGTCATGAGTTTTATTCATTTGCATGTCCATACAGAAAATTCGCTATTAGAAGCCGTAAATCGAGTTGATTGGCTGGTTAAAAAAGCAGTTGAAACAGGCATGACATCTTTGGCCATTACAGACAATGGCGTGATGTTTGGCACCATTGAATTTTATGTGGCCTGCAAAGCGAAAGGCATTAATCCCATCATTGGATGTGATATGTATCTCACAAAGGACTTAACTGTAAAAGAAAGGGGCTTAAATCGTCTCGTTATTCTGGCAAAAGATTATCAAGGCTACCAAAACTTAATTAAGCTCGTCAGTATTGCTCATTTAGAGGGGTTTTATTATAAGCCACGAATCGATTTTAAACACCTCGAACGCTACAAAGAGGGCTTGGTGATTATTTCGCCAGGCATGAGAGGCCCCATCGCCTTTGAAATTCAAAATCACAGAGAAGAAAGTGCCAAAGAACTTGCAGAAGTATACAAAGCCACCTTTGGTGATGATTTTTATTTAGGCATTCAACGCTGCGGACTTCCCTTTGAAGAGCTGATTATCAGCGGGTCTCAACGGCTTTCATCGACATTAGGCATTCCCCTTGTAGCGACAAATGATGTGTATTATCCAGACGAAGAAAGTGCCTATTTAAGGAATGTCCTCAGTTGTATTCAGACCGGTAAAAAATTAGAAGAAGACTTAAAAAGTTTTGATAATTCAGAATTTTACTTTAAAACACCGGAGCAGATGGCCGCTCTATTCAAAGATATACCAGAAGCGATTGAAAATACCGTCAAAATAGCTGAAAAATGTCATGTAAACCTAGAAATGGATCAGGTGTATTTACCCAATTTTGAATGTCCAGATGGCCTTTCGAGTGAAGCGTATTTGAAAAAACTGGTTCAAGAAGGCCTTATAAAGAAGTATAAAACAATCACCCCTGAAATTCAGGCAAGAATGGAGTTTGAATTGGCCATTATTAATAAAATGCATTATGCCAATTACTTTTTAATCATTCACGATTTTTTGGCATTTTGTGAGCGTATGGATATTCCTGTTGGACCGGGGCGAGGTTCAGCGGCGGGTGCCATTGTAGCCTATGCTTTGAATATCACAAAAGTGGATCCCTTGGCCTATAATTTGCTGTTTGAACGGTTTTTAAATCCTGAACGGGTATCGATGCCAGACGTGGATATTGATTTTTGTATTAAAAGAAGAGGCGAAGTCATTCAATATATCGTGCAAAAATACGGGCAAGAGTGTGTGAGTCAAATCATCACCTTTGGGACCATGCAGGCGCGCGCCGTGATTCGAGATGTAGGGCGTGTTCTAGATGTCCCGTTGTGGGAAGTGGATCGAATTGCCAAGCTGATTCCGGCAACACCAGGATCCTATACCAGTATTCCAGAAGCTTTAGAAGAAGTACCCGATTTGGCAAAAGAATACAAAAGCAATCCCAGCATTCGGCGGCTACTGGATATAGGGGCGGCTTTAGAAGGACAGGCGAGGCACTCCTCCACGCATGCTGCCGGGGTGGTAATTTCTAAAAATCCGTTAACAACAGTAGTGCCTTTAACATCAAATGGTGGGCAAATATCAACCCAATTTGCAATGGCAGACATTGAAAAAATTGGGCTGTTAAAAATGGATATTTTAGGCCTGAGAAACTTAACGGTCATGCAAGATGCCGTTGAGAAAATCAAAAGCATATATGGGATAAATTTCAATCTCGATCATTTGGATATTAACGATAAAAAATCATACGACTTATTATGTGAGGGTAAAACGGTCGGCGTGTTTCAGTTAGAAAGTCGCGGAATGCGTCAATTAATTAAAGATCTGAAGCCTACAGTTTTTGAAGATATTATTGCCCTTTTGGCGCTCTATCGTCCGGGTCCCTTAGGATCGGGTATGGTGAGCGATTTTATTTCCAATAAATCAGGTAAAACACAGGTGAAATATGATTTGCCGATTTTGGAGCCGATTTTAAAAGATACCTATGGGATGATTGTATACCAAGAGCAGGTTATGCAAATCGCCAGTGCTGTAGGGGGCTTTACCTTAGGGCAAGCGGACATGTTACGACGTGCCATGGGTAAAAAGAAAAAAGACGTTATGGATCAAATGAAGGCAGAATTTATTTCGGGAGCTGAAAAAAAGAAGTTTCCTGTTAAAATTTCAGAGAAAATATTTGAATTGTGTTATAAATTTGCAGAGTATGGATTTAACAAGTCGCACAGTGCAGCCTATGCCTTAATTTCCTATCAAACGGCCTATTTAAAAGCCAATTATCCCGTAGAGTATATGGCATCACTGCTATCGAGCGTACTTTCAACAACAGATAAAACCGTATTGTATATTCAAGAGTGTCGAGACATGGGCATTAAGGTCGAGCCGCCCTGTGTTCAAGAGTCCCTCAGTGATATGACCGTAAGTCGAAAGCAGCATGCAGAAACCGGAGAAGAAACAAAGTCCATTCGATTTGGATTAGGGGCCATTAAAAACGTAGGAGAGGGTGCTATTGAGTCCATTATTTTAGAGCGTACAAAAGGACCCTTTAAGGATTTAGGCGATTTTTGTGTGCGGGTGGATTTACGACAAGTCAATAAACGCGTCATTGAAAGTTTAATTAAAGCGGGTGCCATGGACAGTTTAGGGCCACGGGGTCAATCCATGAAAATTTATGAACGAGTACTGGAAAGGGCTCAGATTGCAGTAAAAGAGCAAAGCAATGGCCAAGTCGGCTTATTTGGAGATGGCGGGGCGACACAGACCATGCACTTGGCCGATTTATTGGCAGAGCCCTTTGAAATCTTGAGTATCCAGGATCGTTTGCGCATGGAAAAAGAGATGATGGGGCTTTATATTTCAGGGCATCCCTTAGATGCCTATAGAGCAGAATTAGAAAACATCCCCCATCGATCAGATTGTTTAGGCGAAGAGTTTAATGGGAAAGAGGTTCATGTTGCGGGGCTTTTAACAGAGTGTCGTAAAATCATAACAAAAACCAAGCGAGAAATGGGCATTGGGCTTTTAGAAGATGAAGCCGGTGTCATGACGGTCTTGTTATTTCAGGGGCCGGGATTTGAAACATGGTTGCAGGCATTTAAGGATGATACGATTGTGACAGCAAAGGGTAAATTTAAAATAAATGGAGATGAAAAATCCATTGCCATTTCAGAACTGTCTCCCTTGGGCCAGCAAAGTAAAAGTCAGCATTTAATGATAGATATTGAAGGCATTCATGAGATTGTGGTCTTAGAAAAAATAAAGGCCTTAGCGGAAGAATTTAGAGGGCCATTACCCTTGTATTTTAAAATAGGCGAAACCACAATTCAGGCGAATAAAAAATATGGCGTGACAGATGATCCAGAGCTTCAGATTCAGTTGGAGGCTTTAGTAGGATCCGGGCGAATTTGGTTAAAAGAAGATGTCGTAAAAAAGGGAGCATAAGGAATTGTTTTTTAAGTAAAAAAATGGTAAAACCGATAGGGTAAAAACGGAGGCGTATCACAATGAAATTTTTAGAAGAATTAGATGATTTAATTTATAAACGGAAGATAACCCCTCAAGAAGGATCTTATACCAGCGGCTTATTTCAAAAAGGACTGGATCGAATTTTAAAGAAAGTGGGCGAAGAAGCGGGGGAAGTGATTATTGCAGCTAAAAATCATGATGGGATGGAGCTTAAAAATGAAGCGGCCGACCTGCTGTTTCATCTGATGATTACCTTGCAGTCACAGGGAATAAAATTGAAAGATGTTGTGGCTGTTTTGGAATCTAGAAACACAAAAAAATGAATCTGTCTTTTTTACCCTTTGAAGCAGAGAGAGATTGGTCCGAAACCTGGGAAATTATTCACCATGTGTTAAAGTCAGGAGATACCTACGTGTATCCCCCAGACATGACAGAAGCAGAGGCAAAAATCATGTGGCTTCAAGAAAAAGCAAGGGTATACAGTGTTAGGGACGATCAGGGGGTGATGGTGGCGATTTATAGAATTCGGCCCAATCATCCAGGTCAAGGCAGTCATGTGGCTAATGCCTCTTATATGGTGCATCCCGATCATCAAGGGAAAGGCATTGGGACTTTAGTCTGCAAAGAATCCTTGAAAGAAGCAAGGAAACATCAGTTTAAAGCAATGATTTTTAATATAGTAGTATCCAGTAATACAGTAGCGGTAAAAACCTGGGAAAAATGCGGATTTAAAATCATGACCACAATTCCAAAGGCCTATTTTAATCATCAACTGCAGGCCTATGTCGACGCGCATATTATGTTTCAGTCCTTAGAATAAAAACATCACTTCACGATAAAATAGCCCCATATTCAAACCTAAAAAACTCTGATACAATTCGCCACCATGACACACTTAAATATAAACGACTTAAATCACGTCCTTCAGTTGGCTCATTTAGAGTTGCCTGAAGACGAAAAACCGGCGTATCTCAAGCAGCTTCAAGACGTTTTAACGTCGATGCAAGAAATGGATCAATTTGATCTTTCTCAGGTGGCACCTGCAACACATGCAAATTTAGACACTCATTTTATTCGAGAAGATGTAGTGGCATTGGGTGACGATCTTTTGAAAGAAAAAAATGCGCCAGAGTGGGAGCAAGAGGGATTTCGAGTCCCTAAAATTTTAGGGGAAAGCGCATGAGTAAAAAAACAATCGTTCAACTCCATCATGAGTTAAAAAATCAAATCATCACATGTACTGAATTAATTGAAAATACCTACCAAAAAATAGAGGAAACAGAGCCAAAATTAAAGGCTTTTTTATCATTATGTAAAGACGAGGCACTTTCAAAGGCGTCGAGCCTAGATGAGCGCTTTAAGAAGGGCGATTCACTGCCTTTTTTGGCTGGAATTCCCATTGCGATTAAAGATAACCTAGCGATGAAAGGTCAGCCCTTAACCTGTGCTTCAAAAATGCTGGAGCATTTTATCTCTCCCTACAATGCCACCGTTATTGAGAAGTTAAACCAACACTTAATGATTCCAGTGGGAAAAACAAATTTAGATGAATTTGCCATGGGATCGTCAACAGAAAATTCGGCCTATGGTCCCAGTAGAAATCCCTATGATACAAACCGAACACCAGGTGGGTCTTCAGGCGGTTCTGCCGCAACCGTAGGCGGCTTACAGGTGCCAGTTTCTTTAGGATCGGATACCGGTGGGTCTATTCGTCAACCTGCGTCTTTTTGTAATATAGTGGGGTTAAAACCCACCTATGGACGCGTCTCGCGATATGGTCTAGTTGCATTTGCCTCTTCTTTGGATCAAATTGGTCCATTCACGCACACGGTTGAGGATATGGCGCATATTTTAACCGCTATTTGTGGTCATGATGTTCACGATGCAACGTCGGCGCAGGTGATGGTTCCTGATTTTTCAAAAGCACTCAAAAAAGATATCAAAGGATTAAAAATTGCCGTACCCAAGCAGCTCATGACAGAGGCCTTTGATCCCGCTATTAGAGACAGTGTAAGTGCCGCGCTTGACGTTTTAGTGGCGCAGGGAGCCCATTTTGAAGAAGTAGACATGCCCTCTCTGACAACCTCTATTCCGACTTATTACATCATTGCGCCAGCTGAAGCCTCTTCCAATTTGGCCAGATACGATGGCGTGCGATATACCATTAGAGAAGAGGGTAAAAATTTAAAAGATATGATGATTAAAACCCGATCCAAGGGATTTGGAAAAGAGGTCAAACGCCGCATTATGTTAGGGACATTTGCCTTAAGTTCTGGCTATTACGATGCCTATTACATCAAAGCGCAAAAAGCGAGAGCCTTTATTCAGCAAGAGTTTAATCATATTTTCAAAACCTTTGACATTGTTATGACACCCACAACACCGGACTTACCCTTTAAGTTTGGAGAAAAATCAGAAGACCCTATGGCCATGTACTTGGCGGATTTAGCCACAATTCCAGCAAATATGGCGGGACTTCCAGCGATTTCAGTTCCGGGGGGATTTTCAAAAGGCTTACCCATTGGGATTCAAATGATAGGCAAGGCCTTTGATGAAGAAACCTTATTAAATGTAGCCGATTGTTATCAGTCCTTAACGGCCTGGCATCTAGAATCTCCGGAGGGGCACGTATGAGCCAAAAATTTGAACCTGTGATAGGAATTGAAGTACATGTACAGTTAAAAACAAATACAAAGCTATTTTCAACGGCATCCAATCAATTTGGAGATACGCCGAATACCAATGTGACAACGGTGTGTTTGGGACTTCCAGGCGCCTTACCGGTGTTAAATAAGCGGGCTGTGGAGCTTGCGGTTCAGGCAGGCGTGGCATTGTCTTGTAAAGTCAATACGAAAAGTGTATTTGCGCGTAAGAACTATTTTTATCCAGATTTGCCCAAAGGCTATCAAATCAGTCAATTCGAAGAGCCAATTTGTGAGCATGGCCATTTAAATATTATGGTAGAAGGAAAGCAAAAACGCATTGGCATTACGCGAATTCACATGGAAGAAGATGCGGGTAAACTCCTGCATCAAGGCGCGGAAGGCATTGCCGGTGCGACCTATAGCATCGTGGATTTGAATCGTGCCGGATGTCCCTTGATAGAAATTGTCTCCGAGCCCGATTTAAGGTCCGCAGCAGAAGCACGGGCTTACATGGAGGCGCTTCATGAAATCATGCGGCACATGGGCATCAGTGAAGCAGATTTAGAAAAGGGACATTTTAGAGCCGATGCCAATGTATCCATTCGTCCAGTCGGTCAAGACGCGTTTGGGACAAGAGCCGAAGTTAAAAACATCAATTCATTTCGGTCTTTAGAGCGTGCGATTAATTATGAAATTAAACGGCAAGAAGAGGTCATTTTATCCGGCGGAACCATCATTCAAGAAACCCGAAATTATGATGATGCCACGCAAAAAACAACCTCACTCCGAAGTAAGGAAGATGCCCATGATTATCGGTATTTTCCAGAACCAGATTTACCGCCTTTAATCATTGATGAGGACTGGTTTACTTCGATTAAATCTGAAATGAGCGAACATCCAGATGCCATCAAAGCAAGGTACAAGGATACATATGGGATGAGTGACTTTGAAATTGGGGTTGTCATGGGAGATTTAAGCTTAAAAGCCTACTTCAATGCGGCTATTTCACGAGATTCCGGTCTTGCACCAAAAGAGCTTGTAAAGTGGGTTATTGGCGATATCAATGCCGCTTTAAAAGAGCGTGGAGAGACATTTGAAACCATTAAGCTGACACCAGAGGGACTGATCGAATTGGTAACCATGGTTCAAAATGGCACCATTTCAGGGAAAATGGCCAAAGATATTATTCCGCAATGTCTGGCAGGAGAACGTCCAAAAGCGTTAATTGAATCGCAAGGCGGAGGCCAAATTTCGGATGAGTCTGAGCTGATGGAAATGGTGATGGCGGTATTGTCTGAAAACCCAGATGTGGTCGAAAAGATTAAAAATGGTAAGGGGCAGGCAGCCGGATTTTTAGTGGGTCAAATCATGAAACGAAGCAAAGGAAAAGCCAATCCAGATACGGTAAATAAGCTCATTACGAAGGCAATAGGCATCTAGGTGTAAGCGCCAATCATCCAAGCCCCATTTTCGCGAAAAGCGGGGAGTGTTTGGCGTTTAGCCTGGTTAATGAGTGCATTCAAAGAGTCGGGACTGTGGGTTGAAAATTCAGAGAGAGTGATTATGTTTAAGCCTTTAAGGTAGGCAATGCGTTTATGTAACGATTCAAGAATCGCTAAGGCGAGGAGTGTAGAAAGAGGGCGAAGGGAACCCTCTTGTTGATAGGCTTGAAACGCAGATAAATAACGGGCCCTATCTTTGAGCCTAAAAATAACAGGGGGCAATCCAAATTGATGCAGTTGGAAGTTAAGAAGCATCATGCCAATAACATCGTTATAATTTAAAAAAGGGTGAATACGCTTAAATTCAAAATGAAAGCGAGCGATGTTATCCACATAAAAACCAGAAGGCGTGTAATAGGTCTCTAAAAGAGCCTGAATAAAGGCCGGGATTTGATCGGGAGGAGCCGTTTTATGCGTGCTAAAATGAATGTATTCTCCCATTTTTCTAAATCGAGCAGCACCAGACAGGGTAAGGGGCTCATAACAAGATAGCAGCAATGCCGCAGTAATGGGCGTTTCGGGGGGAAGCATCCGCAGTCTTTCATGAAGTATTTTGAAGCGATGAATATCATCAATTTTATGAATTGAGGTATGTTTGGGGATTTTCGAATGGCATAAAAAGGCTTGAATTTCAGCCAAGCTCAGCGAATCTGTCGTGCAGGGTACCGTATTAAAGATAAAATCTGGCAGTTCAGCAGTATGAAGATGGTTTAAAAAAACATGACGTCTTGATTTTAAGACTTGAAACTCTTTTTTTAAGGATTCCAGTTTAGTTTTGTACAAACGAGATAGCATACTAGAAGTATACTACAGGTATAAATAAATATAAATATAAAAAATACTGAAATAAATATAAAAAATAAACGAAAATAGACATAGGAAAATATGTTTTATTGTGTTTAAAAAATAGAGGCGGAGATGAATAAATGAAAAAAAAAGTGCCTTTAAACTATAGTGGCGATAAATTGAATAAAAAAATACGGGAACTATGCCCGCCTAAAAAAACATTAAAGATTCAACCTGCCGTCATGGAGAGATATAATCAAGAGACATGCTATTGTGTTAGATTTGAAACGGAAGACGGATTAGATGAATTAAACAAAAGGTATAGAGACGTAAGGGGCCTCCCAAAATTTGCGCATGATTTTCTAAAGTTAAGGCCATCCAGGCATATAGAAGGGTTAATCCATCAGTCTAATTTATATTCATTTAATAGAGAAGGGGATATTATGATCATGCCAAATCCAGGGTGTACCGATCATGAGCAACTCATGGAAACACCCTTACTAGCAAAGGAAAATCCGGATGGATTTGGGGCAGTATCTTGGTCTATACACCCCAGCCAGATAGAAGAAACAGAGTTCAATAATTTGTTATTCAGAACGGACGCTGAATATAGAGCTTTAGTGTTAAAAGAAAAAACGGTGGATATTGGTAAAGACCCCAGAACAGGAGAGGCTCTAGGTATAAAGAGGAGTACTTCTTACTCAAAGCTTTTGAAAAGAACAAGTAGTCAAGTGGATATAGGAACCCTAGAAAGGGAATCATCGGTGCCTTATAAAGCCACAATTTTAGATTTAACACCTGACGATATTCCGATGCTTCAACGGTTGAAAGAGATGGCTTTAGAAAATTTAAAAACAGGATATGGCGTAGATCCAGAGACGGATACCGTAAGAAATTACTTTCATTTTCCTTATGTAGACGAAACAACAACCTTACATATGCATATCAGAGTCAATCAGGGAATGCATAGAGTGGAAGAAAGTCGAAGTTTTGAAGTCAACCAAATCATAGAAAGTTTAGAAAAGTATGGGAGTGTAAAGCCTCTGATTATGGCACGCGGCACGGTGTACACAGGAAGTTCCAGTAAGATTTTTGTAGGGGTAGAGGGCATCAGTGTGAGTTTATGTGCCAATCCTTTTAGGCAAACGAGTCCAATAGAAGGTGACTTTTAAATAGGTATAAAAAAAATTAAAAATAAAGGATAATAAAAAATGATGTTTAAAGTAGTTGCCTGTCCAGTATGCGAAACAAACCCAAAAATTCATCGGGATTATGATTATTTATTGAATCGGGCTATTGCATCATTTGAAGCAACAGGCGTAAAGCCATCTTTTGATACATACTACAATGATTATGTATCAAAAGCGGTATCCCCGCCTTTAGAAGGGGATGATAGAGACGGAGGACTTTGTTTTATAGAAAAACTAATGAACTTAAAACGGTCAAGTCAGAGCCAGTTTTGGATTCAAAATAGAAATAAATCTACAGAAAAATTAGAGTTTATCAAGGATATCAATATAAATGAAATGGCGGATGCGTTTATCCATTTTATCCCCCAAAAAGAGGCGATAGATTACGCGTATAGAGCCTATTTAAATCCAAAAAATGAGGCTATTTTTGATCATAAAATTTTGGCAGAATTGATTGAATTTTCAGAAGAGCATCGGGTTAAATTTAAAATCATGATGACAGAAGGGGCAAAATCACGACATGACAGAATCATTTTATTTTTAAATAAAGACGATATAGAGAGCTTCAAAGCCCTAGTCAAAACATGGCGGGTAGACGATTTTAAGGATAAATTACCTCTTTTTATAGACCCGATTCAAAAAGGCATAGGACTGGCAACAAATAAGATTAAACCCGTATATGTAGAGCCAGAGAGACGATATGGATTTGGAGAAAGTCGATGTTATTATCTATGGGCGGCAATGAGAGTCTCAAAACTCAGCAGACCCGTAACAGAGGCAGAAAAAGAAACCATTTTAAACTGGTTAATAAAATTAATGAGCGCAGACAGCCTATCTCCCCTGAAGCCAGCTTGTATAGAAATGCCCTAATTAACGTGAATTTTTTGTCGCGGTTTGATTCATCGTAGGCTTCGAATACAGCAAATTTTTATCAATTTGAGCCAATATTTTTTTAGCCAGCTCATCTGCAGCCGTATCAATCGCCTGTTTAACAAGATCCCGTCTATCCAAAGAAATAGGCACATCTAAAAGACGGTCATATTCAATCGGAAAAAGGGTAGCTTTTACATCAGGCGGTGCATTCCATACAATATCTTTAGATTTGTATTCATGGGCATTTTCGGCCCTTTTGGTGAGATTAACGCGAGAAAGGATGGCATTGGAAGTGGGGTGTAAGACATTGGCTTCAATCACCATATTCACACGGTAGGCATTTTTAAAGACAGTGTATTGAAAATTACTGGAGAACCATTCCTGATCCCCATAGTTGCGTCGGGTGTATTGAAGGGTTGCATTGCGGACTTCGCGCTCCGGAAACGATTCTGTATCTTCTTCATCGGGTTGAACAAGTCCTCGAATCACATAATCGACAGATTCCGGTATTTTTTCTTCCGATCCAGCAAGAATAAAGGTCATGTAAGGGGATTTATATTTGTCTAAAGCCCGAAGCAAAGAGCCTGAAAATCGATCAGATACCCGGATACCCTGTAAAATAGGAAAGGATTTGAAGCTTTCTGTTCCAGTAGAAATGGCTTTAGGCCCCGAAGCAGGCGTACGATGAGCCGGGGCAAGCGTTTTAAACAGAGATTTAAGTTGAGCTGGCATAGAGTCAGATGCCGTATAAAAAGGATAAATGACGACCACTTGTTTGGCCAATTCCTTGGTTTCATTATAGAAGTCAACAATCTCAGGTCTATTATTCGAATATTTTAAAATTTGATCCAAATGAAATAGAGCTTCTCTATAATGCGACTTTGCGCGCATGCTTTGAGCCAGTTCCCAATGGGTTTCAACATAACGGTCGGTGGCAGTTTTAAGACGAGATTCAGCGGAACTGACAAAGCCTTTTAAAGAGTCCACAGGCGCGGCATTCGTATCTAATTTTTGGGTGGCAACCAAAAGCCGGCTCCAAAATAAAACAGCTTCTTCAGATTGATAATCCTTGCCCAGTTCATCACCTTGTAAAAAGGCCTTATCAAAGAGTTTAGATCCAAATTCGGATAAAAAAGAGGAGACCTTAGGCCGTATAGACGGATCAAAATACCCTTCGGCAGCCGCTTCGATGGCGTCTAAGTAATGACCGGAGTAATAGTTGGACTCCAGTTCTTCATATTTGTTTTCACAGCCACTTAATCCCATGAGAATGGCAGAAAAAAGGAGGATGAAAACAAATAAGCCCACAAGCCTTGTAGGTTTTAAGATAAACGACTTAAGATCCATAATTCTAACTCCCGTTGAAGCATTTTTAAAAAAGAAGACTGTTTGTCGATGGGATCGACCAGAATGGAATAGGCTCTCACCCAATTGCCCACGATCACATCTTTCAGAAGTTGATCCCCAATGACGGCACTGTGTTTAAAGGATACCCCATGCCTGCGGGCCAAGTCTTTAATAGCAGGGGTAAAGGGTTTGCAGGCAAAATGAACACCCTGTGTTTCTGTTTGTTGGCATACCTTCAAAATACGGCGATAACTCAAATTATTACTGACTAAAAAAACAGAAAACCCAGCCGATTTGGCCTTCACAACCCAGTGATAATAGTGGGGGCTCAAAACACGTTCATCGTAGCGCATGAGCGTATTATCGACATCCAGAAAAAGAGTGCGAATACCTTTATTGTAAAGAGCATGAAGATCAATATCCGCGACAGAGGCATGAATTTCTTTTGGGGTTAAAATACGGCGTAAAAGCGTTTTATAAAAGCGCATGACCTTAAGACACCTGTTCTTTAAGGCGAGACGTTAGACTAACCAGCTGTTCATAGTGGGCTCTCATCGAAATAGGGTTGGCAATGAGAAACGCAGTAGAAGAAAAAACCGTACTAATCACGTGTAACCCATTTTCCTTGAGTGTACGACCGCTGGCGGTTAGGTCAGAAATAAGATCGGAAACACCTGTAATCGGTGCCAGTTCAATGGCGCCATAAAGTTTAATCAAGTGCACAGAAAGACCAAGGGAATCAAAAAAACGTTGAGTAGCATTGGGGTATTTGGTGCTCACAGTCATGTGATGTGTTAACGCATCCGCGCTCATAGGGGTAGGTCCGGCAATGACCAAGTCACAGGCGCCAAATTTAAGGTCAAGCAAGGTAAGCACTTGAGGCGATTGTTCCAGAAGAACATCTTTGCCAACAATGCCCAAATCCGCAGCACCATATTCAACATAAACGGGAACATCCCAAGGGCGAACAATCAGGAGTCGAATAGCGCGAGAGGTATCTTCAATAAATAATTTTCGAGTAGTCGCAAAATCGTCTTCAAACTGGAATCCCAGGCGTTGAAAAAGGGTGACAGATTCTGAAAGAAGATAGCCTTTAGCAACCGCGATCGTAATCATGAGGGCTTTCGTCCTTTTTGAAGCGAATTTAAGGAAATTGCAAAGCCAACCGCAGGTTGATCATATCCAAATTTTTTCATAAGACCATCATAACGGCCGCCAGATGCCACAACCTGTCGTGTGGTAGTATCAAAGACTTCAAAAATAATCCCGGAGTAATAACCAAGGTCCTTAACCAATCCTTTGTTAAAGGCAATAGGAAAGCGAGGATAGTCAGATGTAAGGCGATCATAAAGGGTGACAAGATCTGGATAGTCTGACACACATTCAGGGCCACCGCGCTCAGGAATACATCCAAAGGTTAAATAATCACCTGAAAGAAGGGCATTTCGACGAAGCTCATCAAGGCCTTCCGTAAAAGAAACATGGCCAATATCAACACTTAATGTCGTAAGGCCCATTTTTGAAAGGGTTTGTAAACAGGCTGAAATAGCCTGAAGATCAGAGTGAATCCCAGTAGCACCAATAAATTCAACGCCTGCCTGATACAGTTCCAAGGCTTCTTTTTCAGCGCCTTTAGGGTGACGAAAGACGGGGTCTAAGTAGTAAAGGTTTAGAGGTAAGGAATCCGTACGCATGCGCGTCGAAACAAGCCGCGCAATGGCCGCCGTATGATCAGGCCGAAGGCATAATATTTGGCCATTGGGGTCAAAAAAGCGCAACACACGAGATTCAAGCCCAGCGCCAAGGCCAATGCGAAGGGGTTCAAAATGTTCAATAGTGGGGGTTTTAATACGATCAAAGCCCATAGACTCAAATGCAGACTTGGCATCGCTGATAAATTGACTAAAAATATGGGCCTCTGCAGGGATAAATTCCAAGGCGCCCCGAAGTGTTTGATATGTCATAGAAATAAGTGTATCACAGTCATTATGTCGTGATAAGAGTCAAGCCTTTACCTTTCAGAACGAAATTGATAAACTAAGGCTTCAAAAGTTGCGCGAGTGGTGAAATGGTAGACACGCTAGACTTAGGATCTAGTGCCTCTGGCGTGGGGGTTCAAGTCCCTCCTCGCGCACCAGCTTTAAAAATCCTTAAAATTTCAGATACAATCGCAGACGCAGCCCCGGGCGAAGCAGGTAAAGGACTCTCGTTTTTTAGGGCGTGAAAGGTTGTGAGGATCTGATGGGCAATGCGAGATGCTGTACGGGGATGCACTAAAATAAGACGGCCGTCCATGAGTTTTTGTTGTTCCTGAAAGCGTTGAAGGGTGGTTTGAGGGCCAAAGCCTTCAAAGGCAATCACCGGTTTGCCAAGATGCATGGCCTGCTCATTGGCCGTACCTGAAAGACCAATAATCACATCGGCAGCATGTAAAATACCTTTAAAGTTATCGGAAAAAAGAAGCGGGCGCGGGTCTGACAAGCGTTGAAGTCGCTCAATATCCAATGTGGGTGGAACCGAAATCACGTATTGAAAGGCATCATAGCCCAAAAGATCTAAAACATCACAGCAAAACACAAAATTGTCGTAGGCCTCTAATCGAGAACCTGGCAAAATGCCAATGACAGGGAGGTCTGAGGATAATTCAAGCGGGGAATAGGCATTTAATCCATCCATCATGACATTGCCCAGATAAAAAGCCGGGAGTTGAGCCTTAGACAAGGCGTTTGCAGTTAAGGCATCTCGTGTAAAAATAGCCGAGGCAAACGCTTTCATAATCCAGCGCTCAACACGACTGTGTGGCATAAAAGAATCGCTTTTAGCCGTAGGTAAGAAAAAAATCGGGGAGGCATTGCGATGTCGCGCCATTAAAAGGCAAAAAAGGTCACCAACCGCAAGCGTTAAGGTCGCCTCTTTGGCCAATTGTTTAATGGTTTTAAGTTGGAAGAAAAGGTGGCTCAGAAGACCGGCCTTAAGATCTTGTGTTAAGACAGAAAAAGACCGAATAAACCCCCCGCTTGGAAAGATTGGATTGCGAATAACCGGGGTCAGACCCATGTCACGATAAAATTGCCCCTCGCCTACAAGCGGAACCGGTAAAAAATGAGCCTCGGGGTAAAGGACCTGAAAGGCGCGAATAAGGTGGCAGGCAATTTGGTCTTCACCCATGCCATTAGAGAGGATTAAGATAACCATAGCCGTAGTGTATCATATTAATTAAATTAGATGCATATTAGAGTCGATTTATGTCGATCTTTAAGAGAAGAGCGCGAATAGAAATTATTTTGACAAGACGAGGAGCGAGAGAATGGAAGCCATTTCAGGAGCAAGCAGTGCAGGAATCAGTCGTTTTTCGATCAGTGAACTTCAACGTGCTGTTAAAAGTCAAAGAGAAGCCTTAGATCTTATATCCAGTGTAACCCCCGAAGCCAAAGAAAAAATAAGAACCTATTTGGATATGGTACAGCAAGGCCCCGGGACCACAGTTGAAAGTGCTTTAAAGTTTGTATCAAAAAGTGATGCCATCGTAGCCTACATTGGGGAAATAAGTCCGGACAGTTTGGAAGAAGTACTCCAAGATTACAAAAAAACGAATCAAGTTGGATCCTACAATCGCTATGCGGACGAAAAAACAGTGACCATGATCTATGATGCAGCTGAAAAAGTCTTAAATACACCGGAAGTTCAAGCTGCAACAGGCCGTTCTGCAACAAGCATTTCAGGCCAATTGGACAGTGGTAAAAAATCAGCCATTCAAGCCCTTTCAAAATTAGGCGCTAGTGCAAGAGTAGATGTCAGCAAAACCTTATCCCGACTCTTAAAAGGGCAAGATGGGGAAGAGAAAATCGATTTTACACGAGATTCAGAAGAGATCATTAACGGAATTCTATCCAGAGGCATTCAGGATATTAGCGATATCATGTACATCGTGACTCTAATAGGAGATGCAGAAGGATCCTTACCTCCGTCTTTAATTGCAGACATTCAGAAAGAAATCGTCGCCTTTTTTGAGCAAGAAGCAAGTCAAATGCCAAATCCAGAAGAGTTGAAAGCCTTTTTATCGATGGCGGCAGAAATTTTAAACATCCTGAGTGATTCCAGTCAGGGAAGCGGGATGAGTGCCTTATTTTCAGGCAACATGGAAACAGAATCTGGGCCTATGGGCGCGCAAATGGAAGCGTTAAATGCGGTAAGAAGCTCAGAATTAGAGTCAAAAGATAGGGACTCGGAACAAGAAGCCTTACAAGCGGTCTTGCGTGTTGAGAATTTAAAGCAGGATAGTTTAGAGGATGATCGCATTGCAGATTTATCCAGAAAAGAAAATGAAGCCGGCGTCGCAGCACTGATTCGAGAGATAAAAAAAGAAGCGCCAGAGGCTAGAGACGGGACCGGTGAGCGGGCCTATGTCAACGTAGATATCCTAAGAGCTGTATCTGCAGCGCCTCAATCGAGTGGGGATTTTTCAGGAAATTCAGATTCAAGTTCAGGAGATTCAAGGCAAACATTAGTTGGTATGATTAAAGGAAGGGCCGTAGATTTAGCTCAAGAGCATGCCGGGACTGTTGCAAGCGATGCGTTAAATGTCATTCAACATTTTTTGGAAGAAGCCTTACAAGGCAATATCGATAAGTTAGGCAAGGATACAGGACTAACAATCTGATGGAGTAGGAGCCGTTGCGAAATTGATAACAGTCCCGAGTAGCATTCCCCCTAAAAAATTTGTATACTGGAGGCAGGTAGGGTGAATCAATGAAAACTAAAAAAATAAGAATGATATCTGTCCTGTGTTTACTCATGGCATTAAGTGTTGTCGGTTGCGGTAAAGTCATTCAACAGGCAGAAAAAGAAAAAGAAAACCCTGCATTTACAGTGAAAGCTCAAGTCCCAATTAGTTTAGAGGGTGCTGTTTCAGGAAATGAAAAACTGCCCTTAAAAAGTGATATTTATATCAGCATTTCGGCTGTTTCTTTAGAGGGCGCTCGAAAAGAAGAATCTTGGGGAAAGGGAACTCTAACCCAAAAAGTGATCAAAACCAAAACAGAAGCGGGCGCCAAAATAAAAGACTCTCCTTCAAGTCCTACAGAAACACCGATTATTAAATACGACACAATAGCCTTTAATAAAAAGGGCGTAATCATAGATAAATCAGATAAAACATGGGCCTATGGAACCTATGACAGTCCAGCTAAAACATGGAATTTCATCGGAGATAAAATTAAACGGGGTGCCCCGCGATATAGCGTGGTGGTGTACACCGGAAAAGATACCTTTATGATGAAATGGATTACCAAAGACGAGGTCTCTCAAAATGCGGAAGTGGATTTAGGTCAAATCACGCCCTACGATACATTTATCGGGATATTAATGACCATTCGATTTCAAGAATCAGATGTGAGCAATAAAGAAGAGCGTTTATTTAACACGCTTTTTGATAAGACCTTGTATGCAAAATTACAGTACAAAATACCCAAAAATACAACGAAAGATTTTTCAGTAACAGAGCCTTTATTTCGATTTGATCGTGAGTTGGAATACGATTTATTAACGATTTTTGACCTTGCTCAAACCAATTTGGCCGAAGCTGCTAAATTTTTGGACGAGTTGCCTGCAGATCGTTTAAATAAAGAAGCCAGGGAGTATCTGAAAGAGAGTGTGGCGTCTAAAATGAAAGGGGGAAAGCTTAAAGAAGCCGTGCCCACAAAAAACGCTACGCCTGGTAAGTCAAAAAAGTAAAAGAAGCAGTCCCTTCTGTTAAGGGGTCAGCGGGATTGAGGCATAAAAATCGATCCGGTATTTCAGGAAAAAAGGTATCGCAATCATAAATACCATGAATTTGGGTGATATAAAGGGTCTTCAGATCAGGGTGCTGGAGTGCGTTTTGATACAGTTTTCCACCTCCAATAATAAAGACAGATTCAATATCTGACTGAGACGCGGATAAGGATAAGGCCGCCTCTAAAGAAGAGGCACTCAACACACCCTCGGGCAGTGCCAGGGTTTGATGGGAAAGTACAATATTTAAGCGATTTGGTAGGGGTTTAAAGGAGGGGGGAAGGGACTCCCAGGTGACACGACCCATGATAACAGCATTGCGTTTGGAAGGTACAGCAGTTTTTGTGGTAATAGACTTAAAATGAGCCAAATCAGCAGGAATACGCCAGGGGAGCGTGCCATTGAGCCCAATACCTCGGTTTTGATCATAGGCAACAATAAGCGAAAAAATCATACGATGATCATACTAAAGTGGGGGCTGTTGAACAAGTCAAAAAGTGAGATTATAATACCCGGTGATCACCTTTAAAACGAATAGGAGCTGAAAGAAATATGGATGAAAAAACGGAGTCTAAAAAAGAAGCAATAACCGATCCATCCGTGTACGTAGATCGTTTTTTTTCAGAAGCAAAAAAAGGAATTGTCGGACAAACAGAAGTCTTAGAGCGTTTGTTAATAGGGGTTTTAACAGGCGGGCATCTTTTATTAGAAGGTGTCCCAGGATTGGCCAAAACCTTAATGGTCAAAACAGTGGCTCAAATCGTATCTTGTAGCTTTAATCGCATTCAATTTACACCAGATTTATTGCCCGGAGATTTAACGGGAACCTTAATTTACAATCAGCATACCCACGAATTTACAGTTAAAAAAGGCCCTTTATTTGCAAATTTTATTCTAGCGGATGAAATTAATAGAGCGCCTGCCAAAGTCCAAAGTGCCTTATTAGAAGCCATGCAGGAAAAACAAATTACAATCGGAGAGACAACCTATGCCTTAGAATCTCCCTTTTTAGTGTTGGCAACTCAAAACCCCATCGATCAAGAAGGCACCTATGCCCTTCCAGAAGCCCAAACCGACCGATTTTTAATGAAGATTCATGTGGGCTATCCTAGTAAAGAAGAGGAAAAAGAGATTATAAATCGCATGACAAGCACAGAGAGTCAACGTATAGAAGCCGTGCTCTCAAGTGAAGAAATTTTAGCGTTAAAGCAATATGTTGCTCACGTTTATGTTGACGATAAGATTAAAGACTATGTCTTAAGTATTGTAGGGGCTTCAAGAGATCCTGAAGGCCATAATATGCGGGATTTGGCACCCTTAATCAGTATGGGGGCAAGTCCACGGGCGTCCATTGCCTTGATTCAAGCCGCCAAGGCACATGCCTGTATTCGAGGTCGAAATTTTGTGACACCAGAAGACATTAAAGCCATTGGAAAAGAAGTCTTAAGACATCGAATAGTCCCTTCTTTTGAAGCAGAAGCAGAGGATGTGACAGCCGATGACTTAGTGACGCGTTTATTCAATGAAATAGACGTCCCCTAATGATTTCCAAAGAAACGCTAAAGGCCATTAAAGCAATCGAAATTAAAACCCGTCAAAACGTCAACACAACGGTATCGGGGCAATATCATTCCGCGTTTAGAGGTAGAGGCATCAATTTTTCGCAAGTACGTGAATATACATCTGAAGATGACCATAGACGCATTGATTGGAAAGTAACAGCCCGCACAGGATCGCCTTATATCAAAGAGTTTCAAGAAGAGCGAGAATTAGTCGTCATTTTAGCGGTAGATGTGTCTCAGTCCATGAATTTTGGCAGTTCTGTTCAAACAAAACGAGAAAAAGGTGCCGAAATGGCAGCCGTGCTGATTTTTTCCGCCATTCGAAATGCAGATAAAGTAGGACTTTTGTTATTTTCAGACGAAACCGAACTGTGGATACCGCCTAAAAAAGGAAAGAAGCATGGTTTAAGGCTAATTCGAGAGCTGTTATATGTTAACCCCAAGCAAAAAAAGACGGGAATAAGGCGGGCGATAACGCAATTGATGCAAGTCTTAAATCGAAAATCCATTGTATTTTTAATGTCAGATTTTCAAGACGAAGGCTATGAAAATAGCCTGAAGGCTTTGGGTAAAAAACATGATGTGATTCCAATCATGATAGAAGATAGACGTGAAAAGACATGGCCCAAATATGGGGCTGTGGTTTTAGAAGATGCAGAAAGTGGCGAGATATTCACCTTAAATACGAAGAAATTAAAGGCCATAGAAGCGCAGTATCAAGAAAAAAGAAACCGTTTAGACGCCCTATTTAAAGGCCTTAAAATGGTGCCCTTGTGGATAGAAACCGCACAGCCTTATTTGAATCAATTGATGCAGTTTTTTGACATGCGGATGAGAAAGCGATGATGAAAAAAAAGGGATTACTAATAGGGACTGTTGCGAAATGCCTAGGGCTTGGAACGGCGTTGATCGCAGGAGACATGCAGATACAGCTTCATCCAAAGGCAGTCATGCTTGGAGATGAAATAAAGCTCCAGATTAAGATTCCCTTAGCGTCTGGCGAAAGGCAAGTTCAGGGCATAAGTAAAGACAGCCTAGCGCCTTTTTATTGCAAAGTGCTAACTCAAAAGCAAGTAAAAAACGAATGGGTATACACCGTAACCCTCCAAACATTTTCGTTAAAAGACACGTGGATTCCAACCCAAAACATTCGACTCATTCAAAATAAAACAGAGCGAACACTGATCCTTCCCGCCCAAAAAATAAGCATAAAATCAGCGCTAACAGATCAAAAAGAAGTGGCAGCAGGACTGCAACACGTAGAGCCAGGCATCCTCCCCAAGATCAATTGGACGCCATATGCCATCACCTTGGCCCTGCTGTTAATAGTGCTTGCAATAGGGGCCTTTATGGTCAAAAAATGGAAAGAGAAAAAAAAGGCTTTAAAAGAAAAAGAAAAGGTAAAAACGCCATTGGAAAATGCCCTAGAGGCGGTATCAAAATTATCCACGAAACGATTGCCCACAAGAGAGGAAAATAAAGCCCTTTATACAGCCTTATCAGATGCATTGAAACAGTATTTGTCGGATGAATGTCTTTATCCGTTGATGGAAAGCACGACCCACGAAATTTTAAGATATCTCAGAGGAAAATTGCCTACGGCCTTGTTTTACACATTAAGAGAATATCTCGAATTAAGTGATGGTGTAAAATTTGCCAAGAAAATGCCTTCAGAATCCCTTCATGAAAGTAAAATTCTCGCCCTACCTGATTTTTTAAGACAGTTAGATGGGGCTTTGTCAAAAGGGGGCGAGGCATGACGTTTAAAAATCCACTGTGGTTAGTGGCTTTTTTGCCTGTTGCAGGACTCTTGATATGGAAATGGCGGCGAAAAGATCAGGTGTCTATACGGTATTCGGATCTTTCATCACTTAAAGGATTAGAGTCTAGAAGCGATAGGTGGAAAAAACGAACACCTCTAATATTAAGAGGGGTCATTTTAGCACTGATGGTTCTGACATTGGCAAGGCCTCAAGGGGTTGAAGAAGCCACAGAAATCATCACGCATGGGGTCGATATTCTGATTGTTTTAGATGCATCTGCAAGCATGGCGGCTGAAGATCTAAGCCCCAATCGATTGGCTGTGGCAAAAAAAACAGTAAGGACATTCATTCAGAAAAGGGACTCCGATCGCATCGGCCTAGTGGTGTTTGGGGGAGAGGCGTACACGCAATGCCCCTTGACCTCAGATACAGAGATGTTAGCGTCCATAGTAGAGCAAACGTATCTGAATATGGCAGGTGATGGAACGGCAATCGGAACGGCAATCGCCACAGGTCTGAATCGGATCAAATCGAGTACAGCGAAGTCAAAAGTGATGATTTTAGTGACAGATGGTGAAAATAATAAAGGCGAGATAGATCCCCTGATGGCGGCCGAGTTGGCCAAAACCTTAGGGGTAAAAATCTACACCATTGGGATAGGTCAAGAAGGCGGCGCGCGCATTCCTTATATCGATCCCATACAGGGCAAAAAAGTATATTCTGACAATCGAACGGTTTTAGATGAAGGGACCTTAAAGAAGATTGCGGCGACAACACAGGGGCGTTATTTTAGGGCCACAAAATCATCAAAATTGCAGATGATTTTTAATGAAATAGATCGTCTGGAGAAAACGGAAATTAAATCAAAAAAGAACACCGAGCATCGGGAGTATTTTCCAGAGCTTCTAAAACTGATAGTTGTCCTTTTAATTCTAGAAAAAATAGCCGCCTGGACCTGGTGTAGGAGAGTACCATAAATGCAGTTTGGGAGTCCTGAAAACAGTATCTATATGATCAGTCTCCCCCTCTTAATTGTGGGAATGATCGTTCAGTCCTTTAGACATAAAAAAGCCTTAAAAAGCATGATAGATGAAGCGTTATGGCAAACCGTACTGCCAACCGTGTCAGTAACACGACGCTTTTGGAAAGCGGTGTTGTGGAGTTTGGTGTTGTTCATGGTGTGCCTCTGCCTATTGAGGCCTCAGTACGGCGAAAAGACAGAAATTCGACATCAAAAAGGGCGAGATATCATTGTACTGTTAGATGTGTCCTTAAGTATGCAGACCCCAGACATCAATCCGAATCGCTTAGAGTATGCCAAACGAGAAATCGAGAACTTAGCCGATCAGCTGAAAGGAGATCGCATCGGATTGGTGATTGTCGCAGGAGATGCCTTCGTTCAGTGCCCCTTAACCGCTGATTATGGCGCCTTTAAACTCTTTTTAAAGCAGGTATCGGTTCAATCCATGGCCTTACAAGGGACAGATCTTTCAAAGGGCATTGAGGTGGCAACGGCAGCCTTATTACGACAAAAACAAAAAACAGAAAAAATCATGATTGTATTAACCGATGGCGAAAGTTTAGAGGCGGATCCCGTAGAGGCTGCAGAAAAAAGTGGAAGCTTGGTCAAAATCATGACCATAGGAATAGGAACAGCAGAAGGAGATCCCATCCCCATGTATGGCGGCAATAATCAGCTTATGGGATATAAAAAAACAAGAGAAAATGAAGTGGTGGTATCCAAGCTTAATGAATCCATGCTTAAAGACATCGCCCAAAAAGGCAAAGGCCTGTATTTTAATCCTCAGCGACAGTATGGGGTAATGGATCAAGTCTATAAAGCCATTTCAGAAAAAGAGGCGGCTGTCATCAAAGCAATTCAGGTGAAACGATATCAAGATCGATATCAATGGATTTTAGCCATTGCCTGTTTGTGTTTAATCGTAGAAACCCTAATCTCTGAAAGAAAGCGAGTGAAAAAATGAGGCAAAAAATCATCATTTTAGGGATAATAATAGGACTCTCCAGTGTTAGCGATGCCGCAACGCTCAGCCAGGTTTGGGATTTAAAACGAAGTGTTTCAGCCCTTGAGTCCAAACATCCAGAAAAAGCAGAACGACTCGCAGAATCTGCGCTAAAAAAAGGGCCAGACAGTGCCGCATTGGAGTATGATATTGGAAACACAAAATTAGAACTGAAAAAATGGGATGAAGCCATTATGAGATATGAAAAGGCATTAAAATTGGCCACTAAATTGGAAAGGGTGCCTATTCATTACAATTTAGGTACAGCGCATTTACGCGCAAAAAATTACGAAAAAGCGATAGATCATTTTAAAAGGGTGTTGATAGAAACGCCCACGCATAAAACCGCTAAAATAAAATTAGAAGTGGCTCTCAAGCAGATGCAGGAGGATCAAAAAAACAAAAAAAGGGGCTCTAAAAATCAAGATCCATCAGGTGCTCAAAACAAAAGTGAAGGGGATAAAAAAGAAACTAAGAGGCAAAAAGAAGGCGAATCTCAAAAACAGTCTGAGATCAAAAAACAGAATGCAAATGCCATACTCAAGCAGTTTGAAAGTAAGGAAGAAGAGGCTAAAAAAAAGAATACCCAAAGGCTAAAAGCCGTGAATCAAAACCCAGAGAAGGATTGGTAAATGAAACAAGTCGGAATCTTTTTATTAATAGTGTTGGGTTGGGCATCAATAGGGGCAGCCTCTGAGATGAGCCTGAGCGCTCAAGTGAGTCATCAGAGCGTGGGGGTCAATCAGCAGTTTGTCTATGAGGTAACGCTCACAGGCGAAACATTTCGAGCTGCAGATCACCTAGAATTACCTTCTTTTTCACCGGGGTTTGAAATTTTAGCCAAAGGAAGTTCACAATCGATGTCTATGATAAATGGGCAGATCAATCGATCCGAAACACTGGTCATCACCTTAAGGCCTGTCAAAGAGGGAAATTTTCGACTTTCAAGCGCCAAAATAAGCATTAAGGGACAGACCTTGACATCGGAAGAGGTAACAGTAAAAGTAGGGCCTTCAGGACAACAGGCAAGTGCTCAAAAAAATCAGAGAATAGCAGGCGATCAGAGTGCTTTACCTATTTTTGCAAAAGCAACGGTGTCCAAATCATCGGTCTTTGTAGGGGAAGAAGTACGCTATAATCTGGCGTTATATCGGAGTGTCCAGCTGTGGAGTAATATTGCCTTTGAATTTCCAAAGATAGTGGGCATGTGGGTAGAAAACATACAGGTCCCCAAAGATAGTCGGCAAGAGACAATCAATGGGCGTCCACATGCCATTCATCCTCTGGTGATTCAGAAATTATATCCCCTCGCACCCGGAAAAATACGCATTCCCAGTACAAAAGTAGCAGTGGTTATCAATCCCTTTGAAGGCCAAAGACAAGTACAAACACAGGAATTGGTTTTAACGGTAAAGCCTTTACCAGAGGCTGGAAAGCCTGCATTTTTCTCGGGTGGCGTAGGTAATTTCGTTCTAAAGATAACCCATCCTAAAACAAAAAAGGTGAAGCGGAATGAGCCGATAACACTGATAGCAACGCTATCTGGAAGTGGCAACTTTCAGAGCATTTCAGATCTGTATCTAGAACCCACAGAGGCGTTTAAATCCTACCAATCTAAAAAAAGCAGTACCCAAGGACGCAAACAGTTTGAATATGTACTTATTCCCAAGCAAGTGGGGACCTTTAAGCTGCCTCAAGTTAAATATGCTTATTTTAATCCAAAAAATGGAAAGTATTCAGTCTTGACATCAGAAGAATTTACCATAACTGTAGAGGAATCCGAAAGTGGAGATGCTATGACTGTATTTAAAACAGGCCAAACGCAGCCTCTATATAGTGAGGAAATGGAATATCTAGCACGTGCAAGAAAAGGGAAAGTGTCAACGGCCTTATGGAAAGATCCGTGGGTGATGATCTGGGCAGGTATCAACACAATCATCACAGCCCTATTCATCCGCGCTATGTTGAAGAAAAAAGGCATCCGATTGAGACGTAAAAATAAAAGCGCCATTGTGTCCGAGATTCTCAAAGATCTAAATAAATGTGACGAATATAAGGCGGTAGAAACACTCTCAATATTGGAACATCAAATGGCCAGGCTTGTGACACTTAAGGGAATATCCAAAGAGATGTTGGAAGCCATACAACGTTGGAAGGACGGCCTAAATCAATTAAAATATTCAAAAGAGGGCGGGGAAAGTCCCGCGATTAAACAGTGCAAAGAAGCGGCCATTGCCTTGGTGAAACGCATGAAAAAAGAGAAGGAAAACTGATGAAGATAACATGGATCTATTCCGTCATTTTCAGCGTATTAATGACAAGTGCCTTAACAGCAGAGTCCTGGAAAATTCAAAGCGAGAGAGCCGAGCAGCTATTTAAACAAAAGGCGTATGATCAGGCAGAAGTCGAGTACCAAGCTTTAAGTGCTGAGTATACAGGAACTTGGGAATTTCAGTTTAATTTGGCCAATACCTATTACAAAAACAATAAAATAGGGAAGGCCTTAGTAAGTTATAAACGGGCCTTAAAGCTAAGTCCTAGAGAGAAAGCCATTTTAAAAAACAAGGCTATTGCTTACGCTAAAGTGGGGGGCGTTAGAAAAGAACCATCCCTAAAGGAAAGTTTGAAAGCGGCGTTAGATTTAGTCTCAGTTCGAGAAATAATCGTGTTAGGGTTAGGCTTGTGGACACTCAGTTTAGTGCTCATGGGTGCCTATCAAAAAAAGTCGTCGGAAGGCTTAAAAAACACCATGATTTTGGGCGTGGGTGGTATTGGAATAATATTCATCCTCCTTTTTTTAAAAATTGTGTTAGACTCTGGAATGACAGAAGCAATTGCCATAGATAAAAAAGGTGCGGTAAAATCTGGGCCATCGCAGACATTTCCAACGGTTGGAATTCTAAAGGAAGGCATGAGCGTTTGGGTTGAAGATGATCGATCAGGGTGGAAAAAAATTACAACAAGAACAGGAATAACCGGATGGATAGAAGAAAACAAGATAGAGTGCATCTCTCAGTAGAAAATTTAGCAAAAAAACAAGTGCATATGATAGGGATTGGCGGCTGCGGAATGAGTGGCATTGCAGCCTATTTAAATGAAAAAGGGGTACGCGTCACAGGTTCAGACCAGCAAAAATCAGGGCGATCAGATTCCTTAAAAGAAAAAGGCATGGTGCTCCAAATTGGACATGAGCCAGATTTATGTAAAACAGCCGATTATATTGTGATTTCTTCTGCCATTAAATCAGACAATCCAGAACTAAAGTATGCCGATAAACATGATATTCCCGTACTGAAACGTGCGGAAATGCTAGCCATTATTTTCAATTCATTTTTTTGTTCCATTGCCGTTGCGGGAACCCATGGAAAAACAACCTGTTCAGGATTGTTGGCTCATTTATTTGCAGAAGCAAAGGTAAATCCCAGTTTTATTGTGGGATCGGATGTTAAAAACAGAAATTCAAATTATCACATGTCCCAAGGCGAAGTATGCATCATCGAAGCCGATGAATCGGATGGCACCTTCGTATTTTTTGAACCAACCTTAGGGATTATTTCAAATATTGAAGAAGAACACATGTCTTTTTTTGGGACAAAAGAAAACTTGCTGGATCATTTTTTAACCTTTACAACGAATATTCATAAAAAAGAAGGCCTGGTTTTAATGAATCAAGATGATCCCTTGAGCCGATGGATTATTGAGCGCACGCCTTGCGCTGTTAAAACCTTTTCCTTAGAAGGGCCTGCAGATTATGAAGCAAGAGACTGTGAGTATTCCAAAGAGGGGGTAGCCTTTACCGTCTGGGAGAATCAAGAAAAACGAGGCCGAATCAGCATCCCGCTATTGGGAAAACATAACATCTATAATACACTCAGTTGTGTGGGCTTATGTTTAGCCTATGGATTGCCCTTTGACGCAGCAAAAAAAGCCTGTGAGACCTTTATGGGAACCGCAAGACGGCTTCAAAAGATGGGAGAACATGGGGGTATTTCAGTTTACGATGACTATGGACATCATCCGACAGAAATTCAAACAACCTTAAATGGCATTAAAAGAGCCAGTTTAGATCATCTCGTTTGTATTTTTCAGCCACATCGTTATTCACGAACCAAAGAAGCGATAGAGGCCTTTAAAACAGCCTTTAAGGATGCGGATCATGTGATTATTTTAGATATTTATGCTGCATCAGAGAAGCCCATTCCTGGAATCACGAGTGAGTGGTTGGTAAATCAAATTAAAGAAGCAGGGCATCCCCATGTGTATTATCGATCAAGGGAAGCGGCCATACAGGATGTTGTGAATCATAAATCTCAGTGGCATACGGTCGTTACAATGGGAGCGGGCGATATTTCAAAATTACCCAATGACATCGTTGCCGCATTGAGCGCATGTCTTACAAGGTAAGAAAAAATGTTTCGCTATCTACACTCACCACCTTTCAACAGGCAGGAGAAGCGTCTTTAGTCTTAGAGTGTAGTAGCATCAGCGAGTTGCAAGCGATTTTAAGCACGTATCCGAATGCGGTGATGATTGGGAAAGGATCCAATCTGTTAATTGATATTAAGCATTTAAATCAGCCGCTGGTAAAATGGAGTACAGCCTTTATGCCACCACAATATCAAAATGGCCGACTAACAGCAGGGGCTGGGGTGACGGTTCACCATCTAATGCAAGCTTTAGTAGAACATGGGGTAGAAGGGCTAGAATTTATGGCAGGCGTGCCCGCGTCGGTTGGCGGGATGATTGCTATGAACTTCGGGTGTTGGGGTCAAGATATGGCACGAGTCGTAGAATCTGTGACATTAAGCTCAAGACAAGGAGAAATCAGAGAGTGCCGAGCCGAAGACATGGGGTTTGAGTACCGAAACAGTAAGGTGCATAAAGAGCAGTCCATTGTCGTGGCGGCGACATTTAAAGTCTCATCTTCAGATCCCGAGGATGTGAAAAAACGGATTAAAGATAACATTCAAAAGCGTCTAAAATCGCAGCCTTTAAGGGGCAAAACATTTGGCAGTGTCTTTAAAAATCCAGAGGGGCATCATGCCGGAAAATGTGTAGAAACAGCAGGATTGAAAGGCCATGTCTATCAAGACGTGATGTTTTCGGAGTTGCATGCTAATTTTATGGTCAATACAGGACATGCCACGTTTGAAATGGCAGAAGCACTGATGCAGCAGGCACAAGAAGCGGTCTTAAAAAATCAGTCGATAAATTTGGAGCGGGAAGTTAAAATAGTACCATGACGATCACAAAAGATAAAAAAATAGGCGTATTATATGGGGGATTTTCAAACGAGAGAGCAGTATCTTTGCGATCTGGAAAGAACATTCACAGTGCATTGGAACGATTGGGCTACGATGCGCGGTTAATAGATCCCGCAGAAACACAAGACTGGCTAAAAGGATATGATGTAGCGTTTATTGCACTTCATGGAAAATTTGGAGAAGATGGAACGGTTCAAACCTTATTAGAAGCGGCAGGGATTCCCTATGTGGGCTCAGGCGTGTCAGCCAGCGTGCGTTGTTACAATAAATATGTCTGTAAATGGATTTTAAAAGAGAAGGGAATTCCCACACCGCCCTTCATCATGTCAAGAGTTGCCCTCACTCAAATCCCCCATGGGTTTATGTATCCTGTCATTACAAAGCCGATTGAAGAAGGATCCAGTGTGGGGGTTACAGTTTCGGATAATGATGAAGAGTTATGGGAGAACACAAAGGCTTTAGAGGCAGAGTTTGGAAATTATATCTTAGAGCCGTTTTTTGAAAACAATAAAGAAGTAACAGTAGGTATTATTGAAGACCCCATGGCAAGAGCGCTGCCGATCTTAGAACTAAGACCTAAAAACAGATTTTATGATTATGATGCCAAATATACGCCTGGAAAAACAGAGTTTGTGCTCCCCGCAGAATTATCCAAAGAAGAGACCTTAAAAATCCAGGCCTTAGCGGTCAAAACACATGAAATCATGGGATGTCGAGGGTTTAATCGGATTGATATGATTATTGATGCCAAAACAGGCCCTTATGTCATTGATATCAACACCATTCCGGGCTTTACAGATACCTCCGATCTTCCTGCGCAAGCCAAAGAAGCGGGAATCAATTTTGATGCCTTAGTTCAGATCATTTTAAATACAGTGGCCTCATGAAACCCATAAAGCGGTGGATACGACGCAGCCTGTTGGTGGGGATTGTGGTAAGTGGGATTCTCATGGCCATCACACCGTATGTGCGCGTCCAATCCATTCATGTGGAAGGGGAAACCTTGCTGGCAAAAGAAGAGGTGATGCGTGTAACAAAGCCTTACGTTGGAAGACACATTCTAAAAGTAGTGCGTATTCCCTCTAAACTGAAGAAAACCTTTCCTCAAATTCAATCTGTTCAAATGAAGGTTCATTGGCCCATGAAGATTGGCGTTGTGATTGAAGAAAAGAAACCTTATGCGTCTTTTTTAATCGCCGGAAAAGACATCACCATTGCGGAGGATGGAACCCTTTTAAAGGTTGGCAATGAAGGCGGGGCCTCGGTGGGCATGATTCCCATTATCAAGGGGCTTAAAAAATCAGATATTAACGATAAATCGGTAAATGAAAAGACATTAAATCAAATAAAGGCGATGCTCTCAGAGATTCATGCAGGGCTAAAAGTAGAGGGCCTTCAGTTGGAAGTAGACGGACGCAATCAATGGACTTTGTATGTAGAAGATACCTTGCCCATCAAATTAGGAAAAGCAGATGAATTAAGAGACAAAGTCACAAGGCTCGATAAATTTTTAAGATACCAAAAAGGAACCGCTTCGACAGAAAACGTTAAAAGTATTGATTTAAGAGTGCCCAAGCGTGTGATAGTGAGTTACGAAAATGCACAGTAATCTCATCATGGGGCTAGATATAGGGTCGACAAAAATTTCAACGGTAATTTGTGAATTAATTCGTGAAGATGAAATTAAAGTCAGAGGGTGTGGCACCAGTATTTCAGCGGGCATTGAAAAAGGAAAAGTGGTAAACGTTACAGAATGTGCCAAAGCCATTGAGCGTGCTATTTCAAAGGCCCAGAGAGAATCTGGATTAAAACCCATTAAAGTGGTCGCGACAATTTTGCAACAGGACATGATCTTCGTGAAAAATACAGGGGTACTGATGTGCCAAGATGTCAGTGGCCGTATTACGCTTAATGATAAAAAAGAGTGCATCCGAAGATCCAGAAACACGGTTAAAAATCCGAATCAACAGGTGGTACATGCCATTCCAATTCAGTTCAGGGTAGATGGGGTGCCAACCAAAAATCCGGTAGGAAGCTTTGGCCGAAACCTAGAGGTAGATACCCTTCTGATTTTATCGACAGAAGAAAGTATTTATAAACTAACAGCGATGTTAAAAAAAATGAATTTACATATTTCGGGACTGGCCTATGATGGACTTGCGAATGGTCATATTTGTTTAACAGAGGAGCAACGACAGAGAGGTGCTCTATTGGTAGATATTGGGGGCGAATTTACGCGAATCAATTTATTTTTAGAAGGGAATTTAGTTCAGGCAGCTATTTTACCCATTGGAGGAGATACCTTTACACGAGATTTAGCGCAGTGTTTAAGGTTGAGCATTCCAGAAGCAGAGCGAGTCAAAATTATTCACGGAAATGTACAGTTGCATGAGATTGATTCGGAGCAAAATATAGAGGTTACAACGCAAGATAATGGCCGAAAAACCGTTAAAAAACTATTAGTAGGACAGATACTAGAGGCGCGGGCAAGTGAATTGCTATTGATGATGAAGAAAAAGATGCCGCTAGATGATCGCATGCAGACCATTGTATTTACAGGAGGAGGTAGTCATATTGCAGGATTGCAGCCCTTTGCCGAAAAGGCATTGAATCGATTCACGGTTTTTTCAGCGCCAAAAGACATCGGGTCCATTTTAGAAGATCCCAAGTTTCAAACGGCTTTAGGACTTTTATTATATGGGATTAAAACAAAGGCCATTGAGTATTTTCATACCAACGAAAAGAGCCTGACAACCAAAATAGTGCGTTGGGTAAAAGAAATTTTTTAGAGTAAGGGACCTTAAAATTTGACTGTATAGCCAAGGATCTACTTTATTTGATACAATACACCTGACTGGGGACTGTTGCGAAATGCCTACGTTTGGATTAGCTGCAAGGCATTCCGAGTTCAAAAGCCCGGAATTTATTTGTCATAAATGAGGACTTGAGGACGAGGATAACACAGCAGATGATCAAAATAGGCATTTCGCAACAGGCCCCATTGTAGGAGGAATCATCAAATGATAGTAGTAATGAAAACAAGTGCAACAGATTCAGACATTCAAGACATTTCAAAGCGAGTTGAAGCTTTTGGATTCACTCCGCACGTCATTCGGGGTGTAAGACAAACCGTGATTGGGGCCATTGGCGATGCCGATAAAGACCGCATTCACGCATTATCTTCACAGCCTTCCGTTGAGCGTGTATTTCCCGTATCCAAACCCTATAAATTGGCCGCGCGGTCATCAAAGTCAGAAGATACTATTGTGAATGTAGGTAAGGTGAAAATAGGAGGCGGCAATTTTGTGGTCATTGCAGGGCCGTGTTCTATAGAATCCGAAGAGCAGTTATTAACAACAGCGCGAGGTGTCAAAGCCAGTGGCGCCTGCATGTTGAGAGGTGGCGCGTATAAGCCCAGAACCTCTCCTTATAGCTTCCAAGGGATGGAAGAAGAGGGCTTAAAATTGCTTAAAAAAGCCTTCGACGAAACAGGATTATATACAGACACAGAATTAGTAGACATTCAAAATACGCAGTTAGTAGCAGACTATGTGGACATGATCCAGGTGGGCGCACGAAATATGCAAAATTTTGCTCTGTTAAAAGGCTTAGGAAAAGTAAATCGACCGATTCTTTTAAAAAGAGGATTATCAGCAACTTTAGAAGAGTTGTTAATGTCAGCAGAATATATTATGTCCGAAGGCAACTACGATGTTATTTTATGTGAGCGTGGAATTAGAACCTTCGAAAAAGCCTATAGAAACACCTTAGATTTAAATGCCGTGCCTGCACTGAAGGGCATGACACATTTGCCCATTATTGTGGATCCTAGCCATGGCACAGGGCGAATTGATTTGATTCCTGCCATGAGTAAGGCAGCTATTGCAGCTGGAGCGGATGGGCTTATCATTGAAGTGCATCCAAAACCAGAAGAAGCACTATCGGATGGGCCACAATCGTTGACATTAGCACAATTTGATCAGCTCATGAAAGAAATCAAACCCTTTGTAGAGGCCGCAGGAAAACGTTTAGTCACTCTGTAGTTGCGAAATGCCTACGTTTGGATCATATGCAAGGCATTCCGAGTCCGAAAGCCCTTATTTGTAATAAATGAGGACTTGAGGACGAGGATAACGCAGCAGATGGCCAAAATAGGCGTTTCGCAATTAAGGGATCACCGATTTAGGGGATCCTCCACCGTGTTGAAGGATAACATTTTTAG
>CAZIFG010000006.1:0-83696 GCA_964539135.1 uncultured Rickettsiales bacterium | reverse complement strand
AGAAAATAAGCAAGACTGTAATGCCCCCAGTTAAGGCTAGAATCATCTCCTTTATTTGTGGGCACCTAACGGCGTCCAACGGTTATTTATACTCAAATATGTTATTTTAAACCTTGTGCAACTATCTTTCTTTAATCAGGCTCACATAAGCCCAAATTGCTTTGGGGTCTATAGCTTCCAAATGAAAAATTCCATTGCGATCCAAAACTGAAAAACGACATGCTTGAAACTTTCTAACGACGGTCTTACAATCACCCCCCTTTATGTCGGCTATGGATATAGTTCGCGATAGTTCAATAAAGGCACCTACGGCAAATACTATATCCGGCGTGGGCATCTCGCCTTCTTTTGGATCAAGGCCTAAAATAAATGCATATAAGCGCTGAAAAAACCTGACTTTATCATCCCGCTTCATATCAGAATCTTCACAAGATGCGCCCGTAAACATCTCACTGCTAGTCGTTAACACATGAGACATTTCATCACTTGTGGGATCTGAGACGTCTATAAACGTGTCTTCTATATGAAACAGTTTAACCGCTGCTGCATACAATTGATTCCCTGTCATGCACCTCTCAATGCCTTCCTGTTCCTCAATCGTTTTCTCCTTCCAAGTCCTCCCTCTCCGCAACACGGGATCTGGGATTTCAACAAGTCCATACAAATCATGTACAAGAAGGCCTCTCAAACGAGCCACCACTTTGCGTAGAACCTCTTTACCAGACATCAGGAGCAATTTTTCCAGCACATTTAAACAGTCAATCACACGATATGCTGTTGAAAAGATAAATTCCAAAAGGTCCTGTTCCGAAGCTTCTGGACTTATACGATCGGGCATATAAACAAAATGATCTTTTTTCTCCGAAAAGATGGCCTCTAAACTTAATCGGCTATGATGCTGATCTAGGCTTAAAACTTGCCCACCTACAGAACCACTACCTGCCCCCGCTGCACCTCCTCCCATATCAAATGGTGGCGGCGATACAGATACAGATAAACCAGGCACTCTTACACCTCTATCAGAATACGGTTCTGACTTAATGGCACCCTTTTTCTCTTTTTTATCTTTTTTCGCTTCTTCTTCTTTAATTGCAAACTCTAATTTATCTTTCAAGCTATCCTTTATCAAGTGTTGAGATAAAACCACAATGTTTTCACTCTTTTTCGTCTCCCAAATTTTGTCTGTCTCATCTTTAATTCTCTTTAAAAGAGGATGCTCTCGATTCAATTTATTCAGTTTTTTTATATATACTCTCACCTTTTTAAGCTCTGCTCGTAACGGCTTCAAGGCCGCTACTCTTTTAGCCTCTTTTTCTTTTGTTTTCTGCTCCAGATGCAACTTATGCGCGACTTCTTGGGCTAAGTCCACTTCTGCTTGTTTCTGCTTCCGAATCAACGCATACGCTGCTGCTTGTTCCAAAGCTCTTTTCACACGAGCCGACTCTCTCTCCGCCAATACCGCCGCGGATTCCGGAATAGGTTTGTACTCTTCAACCTGAAATACATCCTTTTCTTTTTTTAACTTTGAAACCTCTTCCTTTAAAACTGTCTCTAACTCAGTTCTCCGTCGCTCTATATCCTGTAATAGAAGATACAAATGGACCATGTCAGCTTGTTTAAACTCATCAAAATGAGTTGATTCCATTATATCCCAAATGTCACGCTTCTCTGATACAATCTGTTTCCATTTCTTAGATACCTCTTCATAGATTGTCAGATTGAATTTCTCCCGAAATCTGTCACAGCTTTTTAACTTCGTCTTAAAACTTTCCCATGTTTTTCCCCTGCCTGTTTTACTCGCATCTTTTCTCAAGTGTGTCTCTATTTCCTTCATCACATGCGCTCTAAAATCAAGTGTAAGATAAAGAGATTTTGAATCATTATGCTTACCCCAACTAAAAACCACTTTTACAGCTGGATTAACTATGTTTTGAATCAATTCCGCATCAGCATAGGGTAGACTCAGACTAAAAAATTCCAAAAGTTCCCAGTTATTTGAATAAATAAGTGCTGAAAGAATGTTACGTTTTTGAGTCGCCTTCACTTCTGTGCCTTTTAATAAGGCAAAATCAACAAAATTGGTAAGATAAGGCAACCAAGAATAGCCTTCCATCAACTCTGTTAGTATTAAATTAGCCGATGAAAATACAGTCTTGCTTGATAGATTATCAAATAAAAACCTTCCCTTTTGATTCCATAGACGCTGCATCATTTCTGGATGAAATAAGAGCTGAAATACTCCATACAAAATCCCATCATAGCCCCCCCCAATGTTGTAGTTAGACCTCTTCTGAGTAATATTTTGGGATACCCTTAAAAGCCCTTTCTCGATGTTTAAGACATTACCATCTTTCTCTTTTTTAGGATCTACAAGCCATTTAAATGCTTCCGCAATAATTTTATTATCTGAATCATATATTTTATCCAACTGTTCCAAAACACAGGTCTTCGAATATTTGGTCAAAAGGGGAAAAATAGAAACAAGGAGTCCGAGGTGTCCCAATTTTAAATATGACTGTAATCGGGAATCTTCTATGTCTGAAAACGCGCTTGTCGTGTCTAAACTTTCCATTCTAATCAGACTAATATATTCGTATTTATCTGGAACATCCAACAAGTAGCCTGATAAAATATCTTGTCCCACTTTTGTTTTTAAAAGATCAATATTAAAAGACTGCGCCTTCGGGGAAATTAGGTTAAAACTAAAATCTGTACTGCAGCTGAGAATCACATGACACAATTTCTCTTCCCCTAACAAACGCACATACAAATCAGATAACAACTCATCCCAAAATAAGAGCATATTTTCTGTATCGCTTCTATTCAATAAATACAGCTGCTGCTCCTCTGTCAACTTATTTAGAAGTTTCAATACTATAGAACAATAGCGTTTTCTTATTCCGGAGTACTCATGTTTAATCGCATCATAAATCACCATATCAGAAGACGAAAGAAACTTATCCCAAACTAGGCCCTCCCACCCCTCTTTTGTTCGAGTCACTAGCATTTCATAAACATCACGATCACTGTTGTTCAGCTCGATCTCCATTAAGTCCAAGAAGCGCATGTCGTTATCATCGTCCGAACCTGAATCTACATGACCGCCAAGATTTCCTTTATATATAGACATTATTTTTTTATGCATAAATTTCATATTAAATAACAAAATATCATACATTTGTTATTTTAAAAAGGAGACTTACTGATGAAGAAACGAAACTAGACAAGCAGTCAAAAAATGCAGGTGATATTAGAAGGCATTCGAGGTGAAATTCCTATTGCCGAGCTGCGTACAAAATATGAAATCAACCAAGCTCAATATTACAAATGGCGAGACCTCCGTGTAATGCCCCCAGTTAAACAGGCTCTACCTTAAATCCAGGGAGGTACTTTTAAGGACTTAAGGACAAGGATAACACAGCACATGACCAAAATAGGTTGGTAACAGTTCCTAAAGCAAAACCTCAACCGCAGGATATGCCTCGGTATAAGAGTCTCCTAAAACACCAAAATACGTAACCTCCCGAGAATCGAAATGCACTTCATATCTCACAACCCCCGCATCCCAAGCGGCCTGAAGAAATTCTGGAAATGTAGACTCTCCGGCTTGATCCACACGCAAGGCACGAATTAAAGCCGGTTCATCAAAAGACGGAATGACAGCATGGCCTTCAAAAAGAGGCTTTCCTTGAGACACAACAGGCCCCCATTGTGTTAAAAAAATACTCTGACAAGAGGGAAGATTCCAAGTATTTTGCCGAACACCAGACTGTCTCAGCACTTCTGCTAAATAAGGAAAGCCTCCAACTTGAGGACGAATCCGCATAGCCACCGATTGAGCCTCCAATAACCGTTCTATAGAATCACTCATACACGCGTCTCCTTTATTTATACCAAAATATACCGATTAACCCCCCCGCTAAAATAAAGGGCAAAAACGACAAAGCCATCCAGCGAAATCGATTCAGGTGAGGATTTCCAAGTGCCACCAAAACAAGGGAAATGGGATAAAAAATAACCGTTAAAAACCCATTAAACACCAAGGTCTCTGCCTTTAAAACATGATCATACGCATCCCATACCGGAAAATAAATTAAAAGCAATAATATAAAGTAAATAGAAGCCCCTGGAACCGTCAAATAAAGTCGCATTTCTCGTGTAATCATGAAGAATATCCTACAGGACATGTCCCCATTTAACAAATACAATCTAGAACAATGGCCTTTCGCGACACAAAATAGCAGTCCTCATTATTTTTCAACAACAACTTGAACACTTTTATAAAAAGAACCGTCGCTATTTTTAGAAAAAAAGCGATAATAATAAACACCCGAGGGAACAGAATCCAGATAATTGGTCCCAACTCCCGAGTAAACCTGAACCCCCTGAGTTACCGTCTCTATGGAAAGGGTCGACCGCCGAATATAAACACTGTCAAAATCGGTACTAGAAGGATTTGTCCAAGTAAAGATAACCGAAGAGTCCGATGTTACGGTATGTAAATCCACAATTTCCCGAGACGCATCGTATTCCGGAACATCTGGAGAATTGGGTGTCGTAGTTTTAGGCACAGACACCGTACAACTCACCATAAAAATAAAAGCAAGGAAACTCCCAAACACATACCATTTAAAAAGACGCATACCTCCATTCTAGAAGATGTTATTATCGTTTACAATCTTGAATCACAGACACATAGGCCCAAATCATTTTGGGATCTAGGTGCTCCAAATGAAAAATATCATTGCGGTCAAAATGCGCATACCCTCGGCTTTGAAGCTTTTGAATAGCATCACGCAAAGGTCCCGACTCTAAACCATGTAAGTCAAAGGTGCGAGAAAGCTCAATAAAAGCCCCCACCGCAAACACAAGCGAAGGAGAAGGTACCCCCGATTCAGAAATTTCAACACCCGAAATAAAGCGATAAAGACGGCCCAAAAACATCTCTTGAGCTACCATCAACGAACTATCCCTTAACGCTAAGGGCCTATCAAACATCGCACTACCAATATCTAAAACACCGGAAATATCTGAATGTGTAAAATCATGCCCTAAATCCACTAAAGCCGCATCCATATGAAACAACTTAATCGCTGCAGCATACAATTGATGTGAAACCGCACGAGACTGCAAAATGTCTGGCATTTCAACTAAATAATACAAGTCATGCACCAACCGTCCTCTAAAATGAGAAACCGAAGGCCGAACAGAATGCGGATCTGAAATATCCAGCAACTTTTCAAGCACATTCAAAAATTCAATCATGCGATACGCCGTTGAAAACATAAATTCAAGAAACTCCGACTCGGAACACGCTGGCGTTAACCAGTCAGGTTTATAAACAAAATGATCCTGCTTCTCTCGAAGTACCGCAGACAAGCTTAATTGTGCCTGATATTCCTCTAAAGTTAAGGGCTGCAAAGCCCCTGAATCGGCCTCCTTACCTACAGCTACGGCTGCCCCAGCACCTGCAAAAACCGGAGACTCCTCTCTTGCCAACGTCCCTTCTGAATCCCCGCCAGAAACATGAGTGTGGAACGGTTTAGAACGTGCAACTCTCGGCTTTTTCTCAAGCTCTTGAATAGCCTTACTCAAACATTGGCGCCAATCTGTTTTGATAAATTTTTGGGTCAAAACACCAATTTGTCGAATATCCATAGACTCCCAAATCTCCGCGACCTGTTTCTCTAAATTCGCCAAAAGAGGATGACTAGAATTTAAAGAACGCAACTCATTTTTGAGTAAACGAAGACTTCCAAAAGCCCGAGAAAAGGGCTGCAAAGCCTCTAAAACCTTAGCGACTTTTTCCACTTCAGCGGCTGCACGCCTCTCTTTTTCTTTTAAAGCAGCAAGAGCCGCTGCCTCTTGTTCAGCCGCTTGTCGAGCAAGACGAGACGCCTCAGCCTCAGCACGCTGCGCTGCCTCTCGAGCGGCTCTCTCCGCAGCACGGGCCGCAACACACTCAGAAGAATCCGGAACAACCGGAGGCGCTGTATCCAACCGTTTTCTAGATCTACCCGAACGATCCCCATGGGATAAATAATCACGCAATTGAGGCCTCAAGGAACCTAAATCTCTTAAAAGCAAATAAATCCGCGCCATCTCCACTTGCGTTAACGCATCAAAAGAAATAGACGCTATACGCACCCAAAGCGAATCCCCGATCTCTGTAAGAGGCTCCCATAGTTTATCTTCTGACTGATAAACATCCAGAGACAATAAGTCATGAAACCCTTTGCATTTCTGAAGATTAGATCTAAAAGCAAACCATAGCGCAACGGCATTCGAACGAGATTTAGGCGGTAAATCATAAGTCAATTCATCTATAACAGTTTTTCTAAATAACAAGGTATGCCGAATATCCGGCGGAAGATTCTCTCCAAATTGACTATCAGGATAACTATCCCGATTTATCAAAACGCACACACCATAGAACTCGTCAAAAAATGCCAACATCTTCTGAGAATTCTCATAAGGAAGATGCGCAACCACCCAGTCTAAATCCGGTTTTAAATGCTCCATCAGCAGCATAACGATTAAATTACACTTTTGAACCTCTTGCCAAGTTCCAAATTTATGAGAAACCACATAATGAGTATAATCTGATATCGCATCCAACACGAGTTCATAAGCATCCAAGGAATGAGACTCAAAGACATCTCCAACAAAAGACATAAATTCCGAAAGCAGATACGGATCCGAACATAAAAAACAGCCTTTTTTAAAAGTAGCCTCAATCATAGTCGGATCAAATAAAAGTTCACAAATCCCCCAGACAACTCCCAAAGTGCCTGGATGAGATTTCGTAAAGTCAGCAGTCGTCACACTCAAAAACTGCCCTATAGCGTCAAAAAGTTTCTGGTCCGGTTGATCAGACGCCTCCCCCTGTCTAACAAGACATTCAAAAACCTTTAAATAGTCATTCAAATCAAAACGTGTAGAGCCAATCAACGCCTGTTGCTGAGAGCGACTCAAAGGTTGAAACCAAGAAATCAAAGCCCCATAGGAGCCTTGAGATACAGCATATTCAAAAAGATTGTATGGCGGCTGAAAAGGTGCCGATAACTGCTGAAAAAGAGTATCCCGTGAAACATATCGAGCCACCAAATCCCGATTAAGCCGTTTAACCGCATCCGAACTATCAAAAAAATGACGTCTGAAAAAATCCGAGAAAAAAAGCGAATTCAAAAAAACAGGCGAAAGCGCCTCACAAATAAGAGTCGCCAAGGTTGGATCCCAAAAGCGAAATAAATCTCTCCAATGAGAAGATGTTAATCGATTTTCAAAAAGGTCTGCTATAACGATTTTAGGTAAAGACTGAAGCAATTGAACCAGAAAGCCACAGTCCGCCGATCTATTCGCCTCTTTTAAGGCGCAAAAACGACAGACAAAAACATCCAAAACCGTATGAATACAAGGATCCCCACTATCAAAACATCCCCCCAAAAAACCATAAAACTTACGGCTGTCTTGACGTAAAAGATAATCAATAGTACGAGAAAGATCAGGCCCAGACGCTTTTTGAATAACCGCTGAAAAAGATTGAAACTGTCTAAAACTAGTGCCCGCTACAATTTTTTTTGGCATTCATAAAATCCTTGAAAAAGAAGATGGAAATAGAATACATCAAAAATAATTAGATTTAAATATCTAAAAAATAAATAAAAAATTCAGGCTATAAAAAATCATTCGTGAGCCAAAGCCGTTTGCAACTGAATATACGCAATCGCCACTGCCGACGCCTGTTGAATTTCAGAAATCTGGGCCTGAATCGCCTCTATTTTAACAGGCGCTAAGGCCATAAAATTAATCAGCCCCGCATCATATTGATCTTGAGCAAGGCCTAAAGCTTCTTGTCGAAACTGAGTACTACGCTGTAAAAATCCCAAAGTATCCATTTCATGCTCGTACAAACGAAGCGCTGTATGAGCTTCCTGAAAGGCTTTTTTCAAGGCCAATTCATAGGTCATGGCCGCTTGCAAACTTTTAGAATCCGCTACCTGAATTTGATTTCGAAGACGCCCAAAATTAAATAAAGGATAGGTAAGATCCGCCCCTACAGACCAAACCTGATCCCCTTGAGGCAAAGCCCCAAGCGTTGTATCTTGTTGAGCATAAAAAGAGTTCAAACTGACTTTGGGCCAAAGCTGAGACTCTACCGCAGCTAAAGACGCATTAAAAGCCTCTAAAGTAGCGCGCGCCTTCTGAACATCCGGACGGCCCTGAAGCACGCTAAGGGGTGCCTCCAAAACATCCGAAAACACAGGCAATGCCAAAACCACAGGCGTCGCATCCTGTAAATCCATTAAAACCTGGCTATTTTTAGCCCCCATTAATTGGTCAATCAAATAAATATCGGATGAAATTTGGGCCTCCAATTGGGGACATTTAACAGCTGTATTTTCCTTGAGGGCTTTAAGTTGACGCAATGCCAAAGGCGTCGAAAGACCGGCCCGAACCAAGTCCGATTGGAGCCGAATTTGAAGTTCTAAAACCTGCAATTGAGCATCTACCAATTGTCGAATTCGCGTCGTATTATTCCAGCGAATCATGGCGATCACCAAAGATTGGACCAGATGATTTTCCGTATAACGCATAGACGCAGCTTGGGCATCCATCTGCAAATTCGCCGCCTTCACCTGATTGCGAACATCACCAAAAATATCCAAAGGCCACGTCGCCTGAACCCCAATTCGAGCAACAGAAGCCTCTGTCATGGCATTCAAGTTTCCACGCTTCACAGACCCAATCAAAGAAAAATCAGGTCCCCAAGCAGACTTTGAAATCCCGGAATAGGCCTTCAACTCTTGAAGTTTTGCCGCTTCAATCTGAAGATCTAAATTCTCGCGTTTCAAACGAGACGCATACTCATTAATACGAGGACTATTAAAAACCTCCCAAGAGCGGCCTTCTGCAACGCTTTGAAAAGACACCGCAAAAATCAAGCCTATAAAAATAAAGAAAACCTTAACGTTCATTACTAGAAGGACTCTCAATAAATACATCCAATTGCTGCCCCACAAAAAGTGCTTGTGACGAAGATTCTAAGGCATAAATAACCTGTAAAACGCGCGTATCCACCCGCTGTCCGCCTGCGGATAAATTCACCTTAGTCCTCACATAAGGCTCAAATCGAACAAATTTCAGCGGCAATTTCAAATCGGTATTCCCGCGTGGGGAGCCCGAAGCAGGGGCGCCTTTGTGAACACGAAAGGCATTTTGCTCATCAATTTCCACACGCACATGTAACACATCTGTATCCCCTAATCGAATCAAAGGATCCCCATTTCCGCCTTGAGAAAATTCTCCAGGCCGGGCATTTAACGCTAAAATCTGACCTGAAATCGGCGCACGCACAATGAGTCGCTCCCGCGTCGTCAACGCCTGATTCAATTGGGCTTTAAGAACCTGAACACTCGAACGTCCCAATTCAGCCGCATACTGCCGTTTGAGTCGCTCATCTTTGGAAATCGCATGAGGATCTTTTAACGCCAATACCATCGCCCACTGGGCCTGAGATTCTTGGGCTTGAAGGTCTGCAGATTTTAAAGACGCTTTAAGAGTTAAAATTTGAGCATCAACCTCTCTCGTATCTAAAGCAAACAAAGCGTCTCCTTTAGACACATGTTCGCCCACTTTCACATAAACCTGTCGAATAATACCTGGTAAATCGCTGGCAACAGAAATACTCTCGGTTCGAGGTTCTACAATCCCAATCCCGGCAATACTTTGCTCAAACGCAGCAGATGGAGGCGCCACAACAGCCTCCTGAGGCGGCTCGGGTTTATGACTCATCACTCTAAAAATAGCAAAAGAAAGAGCAAAAATAGCCAATAACGGCAACTTAAACCCCGATAATCGTTTAAAAATGCTCATGTGTATGCTCCTTTTGAATAAATGCTTTAGCCGTATAATCCCCAATGATGCGACCATCGCTCATTTCAAGAATACGATCTGCAAAGTGATAAATACGACTATCATGGGTGACAATCAAAACCGCACGGCCTGAATCATTGGCAATTTCACGTAAAAGTTGCATAACCTCTATCCCTGTTTTCGCATCTAAAGCCGCTGTAGGCTCATCACACACGATCAATTTGGGATTATGAACCAAAGATCGTGCAATGGCCACGCGTTGCTGCTGACCTCCAGACATTTGTTTGGGCAATTTATCGATTTGAGCCCCCATACCAATTTGACGCAAAAGATGGGCCGCTTTTTCAACGGCAAGTCGATTAGAAAGTCCTGCAGCAATCAAGGGCATCGCCGCATTTTCAGCCGCCGTTAAAGCTGGCAGTAAATTATACTGCTGAAAAATAAAGCCCAACATATCCCTGCGAAATAACGTTTTAGCTCTATCTTTTAAACCGCCTAAAAACTGGCCCATCACAGCGACATCCCCACTAGTAGGAGACAAAATCCCGGAAATAATGGAAATTAAAGTCGTTTTACCGCATCCGGATGGGCCGACTAAAAGCGTGAGTTCCCCCATATTAATCGTCACATTGATGTCATGTAAAACCGGAACAGAATCATCACCCACCTTAAAACTTTTATTCAAATCAACCACAGAAACAGCGACTGTCATCACTAACCTCTAAAGACCATGGCAGGATCCACCGTAAACACTTTTCTCAAAGAAAAAAGTGTCGCAATAAAAATAATAAACCCAATAATACACGCACTACCCGCCATCACTTGCCAATGCAATACAAAGCCCTTTAAAGCGGGTAAATCGCCTGTTGCTTTAAAAAATAAGGCCGTAAGGCCAATGCCAAAACTATAGCCCAAAAAACCCACCAGGGCGGCCTGAGTCAAAACCAATCGTAACAATTGGCCATTGGTAACACCAAAAGCTTTCATCGCAGCAAATTGTTTTAAATTTTCAATCACAAAAATATAAAAGGTTTGAGCGGTAATGGCCCCACCAATTAACATACCCAAAAAGACGGTAATCCCAAAATTGATGGGAATGCCAGTACGAGACAAATAATAATTAATACTTCTAAAGGAAAATTCCCGTTTAGTTAAGGCTTGAAGCCCGGTTTGTTTGGAAATACGCTCGGCTAAACGCGCAGGATCTACACCATTGGACTTAACCAAAATAAAAGACATTTTATTCCGAACCGGAGGTGTAATTTCTAAAGCTGTGGAGTAGGAAACAAAAACAGTTGGAAAGGTCAAAAAAGTAGGCGCCGATTCGCAAATCCCGCCTAAAATCAAGCGATTATCATTTAGTTCAATTTCTTTACCCAACTGAAAAGGTTGTCCTGGCCACGTAAACGAATAGCCTGTTTTATCGATAACCCCTGTTTTAGGAGATTGAACAGCATGAGTATCCCCCATAAAAGAGTTTCGGCACAACCCCACCAAACTGACATCATCCACACCAATAAGCTGAACTTGTTGCGTCAATCCATCCGGCATGCGAATCATCGCAAGTCCTTTATAAAAAGGAACCGCCCACTTAACACCAGGAACAGACCGAACGTTGGTCAACTCAACAGAGCGCATGGCCTCCACTTCATCAATGTACCGCACGCGAGGGTCCATCACCCAAATATCCGCCTCTGAAACATTATTAACAACACTAGACGTCCGGGCCATGATGCCAATAAAAATAGAAACCTGTTGGGCCATCAATAAAGTCGCAAAAGTAACCCCAAAAACCAATCCTAAGTATTTTGCTCTATCGCCCAATAACATTTTAAGTGCAATGCGAATCATAACCTTATATCCTTAATCGGCCTATTTTACAGCACTCACAGTCAAAATAAAGTCCCCAAACACAACCTCTTGCCCAGGTCTAATTTTACATTTTTTCCTCAGTTCAATCTTACCATCTACAAAAACCAATCCTTCCGAAATCAAATATTTAGCCTGACCACCTGAAACACAAGGGCCTGCTATTTTAAGCAACTGATGCAGTTCAATATAATCAGTAGAAATTTCAACGGTTTCCATAGGCAAGACCTCACCTCTCTCAATTTAAGACCGACATCATACCACATAAAAAAAGAAGATGATAAAAATAAAAAAATATGGAAGAATAAAGTCATGCTACTGCGACTCCCCCCCACTGCCCGATATTTTGCAACATATCCACCTAAAAAAGAACACTCGTCCTTTTTAAGGAACATCCTATCTGCCTTTAAAAAACAAGATGCCACACCCTCCAAAGCCAGAGTCTATACCTGTCCGGCAACCACCCTGTACACCCATTTAGGCCTTTCAGTCGAAAAGCTCCACGCAGAAGCCAAGGAATGGTCAAACCTATTACACATAAACAAGTTATTGGATCCCAATCCCCCCGTTTATAACCTATCCCTCCCCCTCCTACGGGTTTTCAGACACACCAATCTGCATTATGCCGAAGTCATAGACCAATCCAAGCGCACTTACCCCAACAGCACGGATCAATTACATCTACAACAGCAACTCATCTTAGGATGGAAAAGTCTCCTCCGCCCTTCAGCATCATCCCTTTTAAGACTGATCCACACAAGCATAGACCTCATCACAGAAATAGACACCCATCGGCATGGTTCGCCCAAAAACAATGAATTCATGTGCCAATTTCGAATACAAAATGAACCCTCCACTGTAAAACTTCACCGAGACATCGGCCATGAATGGGTGTTAAGGCTACCCCTCAGCGTTCCCAGTTTTAAATGCAGCCTGAATATCCACGAAACCAGCAAATTGACCCCATCGAAAAGCATCCCCTTTTCAGATATCGCCCTCATAAACGGCGAAACCTTCCACAGTGTCACCATGGAAAGCCCCTCTTTTCTGGGCACGCTCCTTCAAGAGCCCCGTCCCAGAATCGCATTGTTTATGGGCATGTTAAAAGCACCCACTAACCCCGTTAAAAACTAACCCTCTGTATAAGCGTTAATAACCTCACAAACCCTTTCAAGTTGAGTCTGCGTTAAACCATCATAAATAGGGATAGAAAGAACCTCTGCAGCCGCTCTTTCGCTTTCAGGAAAATCGCCTTCTTTATAGCCCAAATACGCAAAACATTCCTGAATATGCATGGGCCGAGGGTAATAAATCGCAGAACCAATGCCTTTTTCAGTTAAATACGCCTGAAATTGGGCTCTATTTTTAATCCGCAAGGTATATTGATTGTAAATAGACCCACAATCCGGATGAATCACAGGGCGTTGAATGGCAGACGAGGTTAAATGTTGCGTATAAAAGTGAGCATTTTGAATGCGTTTTTGGTGCTGAGTTTCCAGAAGCGGCAATTTAATACTTAAAATAGCCGCCTGAAGGGCATCGATTCTAAAATTCCCCCCTATATACTGATGGTGATACCGTGTAACCTCGCCATGATTTCGAAGGCTTTTAATTTTCTTGGCCAAGACATCATCTTGAGTGGTCATCGCCCCCCCATCACCACAGCACCCTAAGTTTTTACTGGGGAAAAAAGACAAGCAGCCGATAGTCCCAATAGACCCCGCTTTTTTACCTTTGTAGGTGGCCCCTATAGACTGAGCCGCATCTTCAATCACAGCCAAATGATGTTTAGCAGCAATCGCCATAATCGGGTCCATCTCCGCCATTTGGCCAAATAAATGAACGGGAATAATGGCCTTAGTTTTAGACGTAATTTTAGACTCAATTAAAGCGGGATCAATATTAAAGGTATCCGGATTAATATCCACAAAAACAGGCACCGCACCCACACGCGTAATCGCGCCTGCAGTGGCAAAAAAGGTAAACGGTGTTGTAATAATTTCATCGCCTGGTTTAATGTCTAAGGCCATCAAGGCCACAATCAGAGCATCGGAGCCAGATGTCACGCCAATACTATGGGCCACCTCACAATACGCCGCCAATTCCAATTCAAATTCATCCACTTTAGGCCCATTAATAAACTGCTTGCTATCAAATACCGCTTCGAAAGTTTTGAGCACCTGCTCGCGAATAGGCTCATATTGAGGGGTTAAATCTAAAAGTGGAATAGAAGATTGATGATGACTCATAACGGTATCCTTTAAACGTATTGATAATACACTTTAGTTTACGGCTATTTTGGGAGTTAGGCAATTGTAGAAAGACAAGTATCAAAATAAAATAAACTAAAGAATATTAAGAAAAGCGAGAGAGTTAAATTTACAATTGCAAATGTTCAAAAATAGAAGATAATGAAAAAAGATGAAATGTCCATTGTGTAATTCAACAGAAGTAAAAAAAATATATAAAGAGTATCCTGGATACATCGAAGATACCCACTACGATATTTTTGAATGCCTCAAGTGTGATATTCAACATATTGATACAAAAAAAATCAACCCCAAAATATACGATATTATTTACTCACAAGAAAACACCCCCGGGTATGATAGATATCTTGAATACGCAAAAAACATAAAATCCCAAACCCACCCCCTAAAATGGCTCTCAGAACAAGAATCCACATACTACCCCGTACATAAGCTATTTAAAGACAAAACCACTCCATACGATATTCTTGAAATAGGATGTGGTTACGGTTATTTAACATATGCCTTAAAGAAACAAGGCCATAACCCAATTGGAATTGATATTTCTGAAAAATCCATAAAATTTGCAAAAAATAATTTTGGAAATTACTTCCAATTAAGCGACATAAATGATCTAGATAAAAATAAAAAATTTGACTGGATCATTGCAACAGAAGTAATTGAACACCTTGAAAATCCAATTCAATTCCTTAAAAACTGCACTGCTCATCTCAAGAAAAACGGTGCAATCCTTTTAACCACTCCAAATAAAACCTATTACACACAACAAGATATTTGGAAAACAGACCTTCCACCCGTGCATACAATCTGGTTCAGCAAAAAAAGTTTTAAATTACTCGGCAATGCACTAAATTTAAACTGCAAATTTATAGATTTTTCCACATACATGCCTAAAAAAGAAAACATACTTATAACATATATATTATCAAAGCTTAATAGTGCCAATATACAAAAACATGTACTAAATAGAGACGGATCTACTTACCACGAACGAGTTAAAAATTCCGGTACCCGAATAAAAAAAATCACAAAAAAAATTGCATTTTATAGGCTAGTACGAATTTTATCTAATTTTTGTGGAATGTTAATTGGAGCTCAAAAAACCACATTAGGTATTATTTTTATACCCAATAAAGATTAGTCTAGTCTTATCCCTTCACTCCATTTTATTTTGCCTTAACTGAGAGCCTCCGATTATTTTCATAAAATGATCCACATAATCTCCATCAAAAGAATTATCAAAAAAATGTCTATTTTTAATAATTATATCTTCTGTGAATAATGAAAAATCCAATTGAAGCATTTTTTTAATCAGGGCCGGTTCAAATCGATACTTAACCACTTTAGCAGGATTTCCCACAACAATCGCATACGGAGGAACATCCTTAGACACAACACTACCAGCGCCAACTATAGCACCTTGTCCAATCGTAACTCCCGACAAAATTAAAACACGCTCCCCTATCCAAACATCATCTTGAACAATAATAGGCCCTTTTGTTTGAGCTTCTGTTTTTTGGTTAAAAAACAGAACATTAAAAGGATAAGTAGAAAAACCTGAATAGGAATGGTTGCCTCCTAAAAGAAAAACAACATCTCGAGCTATAGAAACAAAATGACCAATTTCTAAGCGTTCACCAGGATGACCAAAACTCTGCACATTTAAAATACCATATGAATAATTTCCAACATTAACATTGTTAATAGAAAAAACTGTACCTAAAACGGTTTTATTATGAGCATTTTTAAGTCGCCATTTAGATTTAAAAGAAACCAAACGAAAAAAATGAAACGAAAAACCCAATAAAAATCTTACAAAGAAAAAAGAGCGCTTTAAAAAAGCGTACAAATAAAGAAGGCCTATATATATAAAAGAAAGATAAAAGTAGACATTATACCGATAATCGCGCATAAAATATAAATAGTTTCCACAAGAAAAAGAATATTGACCATGAACATCAAAATAATAGGGAATAGTATGCCTAAAAAGAATGTTAAATTTTTCCTTTTCTAAAGAGATCTTCTTTAAATGTCCGGTAAAGTAATATTTTTTTAAAATAGAAATATAATTTTGACCAAAAATTTCTGCAATATTATATCCCCCTTTATTCACAAGGGGCAGACTAAACATAATTTTTTCAAAAAAAACAAAAATAGGCTGCCCTTCTTTGAGAAGTTGAAGATTCCATTCCAACTGCGGAAGAAGCAACAAATCCCCCGAATGAGGTTCCTTAATCTGATTAAAAGCACTTAAATTAATACATAATCCACCAATCCATCCAGAATAAAAAGAAACTACATTAATAAACTTATCCACAGATGAACACATAACAGAGGGGAATTTATTAGGTTTGTTTATAAAAAAAAGAGCAGCCGCATCCTGATGCATTTTAATGGAATTCAGAATAAAAGAAAGTCCGCCTGGAAGCAATACAAGCGTATCATTATGAATTTTTGAAAATTTTGCGCGTGAATAATGCAGAATTTTATGTGCATTAGAAGATGGTCCTATATTAGTCATTTGGCGAATATACCTAATTTTATCAGGATATAAAGAAACAAAATCTTCACATATTTTTTGAGTATCATCTGTGGAACAATTGTCCGAAATAACCACTTCAAACTGATCAGAAAGTAAAAAAATATCCTGAGAAACAATGCTTTTTAAACACTTTTGTATCTCAAAGCACCTATTATAAGTTGGAATACACAAAGATAGTAACATATAAACTCCCTATTAAAATCGCAACTCTTAAAAAAGAGCCTCCCAAATATAAAAATAAATTTAATAAAAAATGACCTTATAATAAATACAAAAGCTCTCCTATACTTTCAAAGGTATAACGTGCTTTTGTTTCTGGCATCTTATTCGAATGAGAAATAAAAATAGTATTCAAAATCCCCGCATTCAAACCCGCCTCTATATCACTTTCTCTATCGCCAATCATCCAAGATTGACTCAAGTCTAAATCATACGTAGCCGCAGCCTTTAAAATAGAAGTAGGATTAGGCTTACGACACACACAAGCATCTTCTGGGGTATGAGGACAATGATAAACATGCGTAATCGTAATCCCCTTCTCTTTCAACTGATCTAAAATAAAAGAAGTTAAGGCCTGATACTGTTCTTCTGTATAAAATCCTCGACCTATTCCAGATTGATTAGTAACAATAAAAAGCAAATAATCCCGTTGAATATGCGTTAAAAAATCAAAAATGCCGTCTTGAAAAACAAAATCTTTAGGGTGATAAATGTAGCCAGTATCATGATTAATAATACCATCCCTATCCAGAAAAAAACCTTTTTTTTGCATCAAAGAAAATCCCTTAAAAATAAAAAAGCTCTCGAATAGGGGGGGGGGTCTTCGAGAGCCTTATTATGTCCTAGTAAGGACATTCCTATTATAAAACGCCAAAGAAGACTTTGTCAAAGAATCTATGGATAAAACGTTTAAATCCCTATCTTATTTTTAATCCCTAGAAACTGCAAGAAACCGCTAAAAAGCGTATTCAGTTTAGAACGTTCTATACCCAGAAAAAAATTGGAAAAATAATAAAAGCTAAAAAAAACAATTCCAATGTAAAGCACCCCACTAAGCAAAAGGTTCCAATAAAAAGTCTCGACAAAGAAAAAAAAGACTGGGGTTAAAAACGCAACGAACACTAAAAAGCTGAGAAGATAAAAAGATTGAATCACTATTTTTCTAAACAAAAAGCCAATGTATCGGCTACATAATTTTAACCGAATAAGACTAAATAATACCTCTATAAATAAAACTTTCAATGCCAACCCTTCCACACCTAGACCCAAACCAAAAAATTTATTTTGAGACAAGACCAATGTCGTTAATGCCACAGAAACAAAATTACCAACAGCAGAAAGAACCAACATCCATTTATGTTTATGCGTCGCATACATTAAACTATTATTAATCAAGCCATAAGACTGAAAAATTGGCGTCATCATAAACAGTGAAAATGAAAGTCCAGCAGGGCTAAAAGCATTTCCCGCAATAAGGGACAAAATTGAGGTCCCATGCCATGCTAAAAAAACACAAGGAATACTGGTGATCGCAAAAATTAACGGCACATACAGCATATAAATACGTTGAACTTCTAAAAGATTATCTTCCGCATAGGCCTTAGAAAATTCCCGCATCAAAAGCGGAGAAATCGCAATGGAAAACGTACACAGCAACGGCGCCAATTGAGCCCCCACCCCATAATACCCTTGATACATAGAGCCATATAAAAATTGCAACAACCAAATATCATACATCCCACTAAAAATACCCAACATATCTGCTAAAACCAAAGGAGTGCCACGGGACATAAGTCCCTTACAAAACGCCTTAACCGGAATCTGTCGAATATTAAAAAGAACAGAAGAAAAAATGCCCTTACGGAAAAAAAACCACCCCACCAAAAGCGCATAGAAAAAATACGCCAAGTAATTCGCAAAAAAGAATTGCTTAAGCGTTAAAGGCATCCAAATAACAAAAAGTCCCAGAAAAAGAAGGGTCAAAACACGCTGAAAGATTTTAAAAAACTCATTATAAACCGTCAGGCCCAAGGCATCTGAAACCAAAATAAAAAACTGAAACCCACATAAACAAAGGGCATAAAGAGCCCCCAAATAAACAAACAGCACATCTTGTCCTGGCCAAACAAGAGAAGTCCAATTCAATTTCCAAACACCGGTAATACCTAAAAAAAGAAAGCCGCCTAAACACACTAAAAGCCCCATATAAAAGGGAATCCATCGTTTATCCGCATTTTTGTGAGACAGTTGCACCATCACCGTCATCGACGGTCCATTATTCAAAATATAAATGATATTCTGAAAAAAACTCGTGACATAACTAAAATTGCCAAACTGAACAACACCTAAAAGTCGCGGTGCCAACATTACAATAATAGCATTAATACCCCCCGAAAAAATTTGAGCCACAAGCTTAGCGGCATACCGTTTTTTAAGGGAATGTTCCGTCATGATTTTAACCCAGAAAGTATCGCTAAAATCCCCTCCGATAAAGTCACTTTCGGATCAAATAAAAGCGCCTCTCTGGCGATTTGAATAGACGAATAGCTCGCCTTAATATCGCCACCTCTTTCAGGCAAAAAATGTAAAGACAAAGACGGATCAATATGATCCAAAATAATACGCGCCAGATCTTTAATCAGCGTTTTTTCTCCCGTACCAATATTATAAGGATGCCCCCAACACGGCGCCAAAGCCTGAGACGCCATCAAATTGGCCGCCACAATATCCTGAATAAACACAAAGTCTCGACTCTGAGTCCCATCCCCATAAATTTCAAGATCCTGATGATTCAACGCCCGCCGAATAAATTTGGGGATCACGGCAGAATAATCAGAATTGGCATTTTGTTTGGGACCGTAAACATTAAAATAACGAAGCCCAATACAAGAAAGCCCTTTTTCATGGGTATAATAAAACGCATCTTTCTCATTTTGAACCTTATTTTCAGCATAAGGCGACTTGGGCATAAGCCCCATCGTTTCCGTTTTAGGTAAAACCAACGAATCGCCATAAACAGCGGATGAAGACGCAAAAACAACCCGCTTAACCCCTGCAGCTTGGGCCGCGTTTAATAAAGTCTGAAAGCCCACCACATTGTTATCATAATAAAGATCGCCTTCTTGCATCGACTCCACCACAGACCCCAATGCGGCATGATGCAAAATGTACTGAACACCCTCGCAGGCACGAAGACAATCCGAAAAAGACCGTGTATCCCCCTGAATAAAGGTATAGTTTTGAGCATAAGGATGTCCCACTACAAAAGAAAGCGCCTGCAAAGATCCGCGAGAAAGATTATCAAAGGCAATCACCTCATGCCCTTGGTTTAATAAAGTTTCAACAAGGCTAGAGCCAATAAACCCGGCTGCACCCGTCACCAAATAGCGTGTCATTTTTGTATTCTAAATAGAATTAGACCGGATGTCTATTTTCTTTTCACTTCCACTGCTTGCTGTAAACGCACTTGTTTTATATGATGGGATTTAGGATGACACGACTACTCTTTGTCTTTGGCACGCGACCAGAAGCGATCAAGATGGCGCCTATTATTTTAGAAGCGACAAAACAGACTCATATCTTCACCACACAAGTATGTGTAACAGGACAACATCGCGGCATGCTCGACCAAGTCCTCACCTTTTTTAAGGTTAAACCGGATTACGACTTATCTGTCATGACAGAAACACAATCCCTCACAGATCTCACCACCCGAATTTTATCCGGACTCCCCACAGTCATTCAGAACGCAAAACCAGACATTATCCTTGTTCAAGGCGACACCACCACAACCTTCGCAACCGCGCTTTCGGCCTTTTATCACCACATCCCTATTGCCCATATTGAAGCCGGACTTCGCAGCTTTGATCCCACATCCCCCTTCCCTGAAGAATTAAATCGCGTTTTAACCTCTCGTTTGGCAAAATGGCATTTCACCCCCACGGAGCAAGGCGCCCAAAACCTCCAAAAAGAAGGCATTTCCCAACACATTCACACCGTCGGAAATAGTGTCATTGATGCCTTACTCATCGGCATTAAAACCATAAAAGAAAATCCAAGCACCTCCACTTTAAAAAAATTTAAAGGACTAGATCCCAACAAAAAAACACTCTTAGTCACCTGTCACAGACGAGAAAACTGGGGAGATCCCCTCATTCAAATTTGCGAAGCCATCAAAGAAAGTCTAAGCCTATTTCCAGACATTCAAGTTCTATGGCCCGTCCATTTAAACCCTGCTGTTTCAACGATCATTCACAGCTATTTTGACCATCACCCTCAAGCCATATTAACCCCACCTTTAAACTATGCCGAACTCATAGAAGTCATGAATCACAGCACCTGCATTCTCACCGATTCAGGTGGCATTCAAGAAGAGGCCCCCTCTCTAGGAAAACCCGTCTTAGTGCTCCGAAAAGAAACCGAGCGTCAAGAAGGCATCGATTCAGGCACGGCGCTTTTAGTGGGTACCGATAAGAAAAAAATCATGGCATCACTTAAAAAACTATTAACCGATTCTGAGTTTTACACTCAAATGGCTGAAGCCCAAAACCCTTATGGTGACGGAAACACCTCTCAACTGATTTTGAAAATTTTAAAATCAGAGACGCAGTCATGCCAAAAAAAATCTTAATCGTAAAATTATCCAGTTTAGGGGATATCTTAAGAGCCTCTTTCATGCCTAAACTCATCAAAAATACAGACGATCAGATAACAGTAGAGTGGCTGGTGATGAAACACTGCAGTGCCTTAATCAATCATAACCCCTATGTAGATCAAACCCTGCTTTTCCCTGAAACAAAAAAAGAATTTCTTCTGAAAGGACCTGTTTTTTTATACACCTTATGGAAAAAAAAATATGACACGGTTATCATTGCACATCGAGCCCCTCTCTTATCTTTTTTATGTTGGGCATTAAGAATCCCCCACCGGATCGGATTTAAGGATTCCAGAAACAATCCCTGGCTCACAGAATCCGTGGTATTTCATACCAACACACCTCTAACACAATTAGAACATCTGCTCGTTGAAAAAGCCCTCCCTTTATCCGCAGGCCAAACCTGCGAACCCATTTATAAATATACCGAAAAAGATCAAGTGCCCAACATACCCTCTCCATGTATAACAGTAGCCCCAGGGGGAGGTAAAAATCGGTTTTCAAGCATGGAATCCAGACGCTGGCAGCACTACGATGCCCTCATCCAAGAACTCCGTCTCCACTACCCCCAATATAGCGTCATGATTCTAGGGGATGCCAACGACGCCACAGAAATAGAAAACTACGAGTGCCTATCTCAGCCTGGAGTAATCTCGCTTTGTGGAAAACTCAGCATCCCACAAAATGCCTACGTTTTATCAAAATCAGCCGGGTTTATAGGCAATGATTCTATGCTTTTGTATTTGGCCCTCTCCCAAAACATAAAGTCTATTGGTATTTTTGGCCCCACCTCTGGCCTTTTTTGTGTCTCAGACACTCCAAATGCCGTCTACCTACAATCCAAATCACCCTGTTCCCCCTGCTACAACCCTATTTTTCATGCCTCATCTTTTGCCTACAACTGCCCCTACGGCATAAAATGCATGGCACAAGATATCACTGTAGAACAGGTCCTAGAAAAAATAAAAACGACATTAAACTTAGGCTAAGCCTCATCTAAATTCTGCAGAACCAAATCGCCTTGAGGATGAGGTTGAGGTTGAACCTGCGCAACAGGCCCCGAATTAGGCGGCTGCCCAACTGGAGCAGCGATCACAACTGGAAGAAAAGGTGGCGCCTGAGGAGGCGCAGGTTGAACACGAACCCGACGACAATAAGAAGAAAAGAAATAAAAGCCACAACAACAACAAATAACCCCATTAAAAGAAAGGAGTGTAGCCACAATAATAAGATTTTTCAGATCTCTAGACTCAATATCCGAACACACAAGATCCCCTATCCCCGCCGTACTAGCCCCACCCCTAGAATCACACACATTCGGAAGCACCTCACAAAAACGACGTAACCGATTCAAAATAAACCGAGAGCTCTCTCTTAATAAAGCAGGCTCTAAAGCCAGTGCTCCCGATAATTCAAAATAACTCGAATTGATACGGTAGCTCCCTCCATAACTTGTAATGCCTATTTGAACCCGAGTGCCATTAGAATCTGTAAAAACCCACGCACCGCCACTATCTCCAGGATATATCGCAGGGTTATGCGCAGAAATTAAAGAACTTGTATTAAAATCATATTCATTAGCAAGATTCAAATAAGCCGACTTTCTTAAAAGCCTTGAAAAGGGAGCCCCTCGCATGGTGCACAACCCCTTGCCATTTTGATTTCCATTTAACCCACACGCACTTAAAAAAGGAGGGGTGGATTCAGAATACGGAGAGGCGCCAATTATAACGCCTGAAGAAACATCTGAAAAATCCCCAGAAGGCAAAGCAAATCCCGGTAAATCGTTTGGACCTAAAAAAACACCAAACAACTCATCCGACTCATAATAAGATCGTTCTGATTGATGTAAAGCATAAAAAGGTTCCGCTTTAACAGAATAGGTACCGTTAACTTGAAAATTAACCGTTCCCACAGCAAAAGAACTGGCAGATAATGACTTTGGGCCACAATGGGCCGCCGTACTGCCCAAATAAAGCGCTGGATTAATATCCCTATAAGGAAGAACCTGAGGCTCTGTTAAATGCCCTTCTCTCACAGCATAGCTCAAAAAATCCCTTAACGTACCAACATTGCTCACGGAGCACCGCACGGAATCCGAGAAAAAAGTACCCACTTCAGGATAATCTCTACCCATGGCATAAAGGGCCTCACAAGAAGAATAATCATTTGTAACCAAAGCACGGCTACCTCTTAATCCAGACCTCTCTATAGGTTGCGCCGCATTTGAAATGCTAGAATACGCAACAAAGGCCGCCTGAGACAGCGTACTCAAACGATCTACATAAGGGGCATAGCGAGGAAACGCTCGAGACATGCCATAAATAGACCCTGCCACCACGCCTCTCACAAGCATGGCATGGGGATCATAATAAAAATATCCAGCACTCAATCCCGCACACACCATCGTCGACGGTAGCTTTCCCAATAAACGCTGCGAGTGCCCAGTCTGAAGAAGCGTATTCGCCCCCTTTAAAAACCCAAAAAGCGGAGAAGATAAAAACCGAATACCTTCAGCCAAGGGGGTGTTCATCGAATCTGAAAAACTCAAAATATAAAGAGCAGGCAAAATCCCACCCCCATTTAAAAGGGTTAAAAGTGCCAAAAACATCAACATAACAGTATGAAGCGCCTCTAGGCCATCTGAATGAGATTCAGGTACAAGCGAATCTCTGACCAAAATAGGCCCCACAGAAATAATTTTATACACCACGATATCTTGTAATCGAAAAAAAAATGCCAAAAAATTGCATGCTGGGACTGTTGCGAAATGCCTACGTTTGGATCATATGCAAGGCATTCCGAGACCGAAAGCACAGAGTTTATATGTAATAAATGAGGACTTGAGGACAAGGATAAAACAGCAGATGGCCAAAATAGGCTTCAACAGTTCCATGCTATAAAAAATGCAATTTCAAAACCAAGAACATCGATAAAAAAAGAGCACTCCAAATTAAAAAAAGGGATTCAAAAATGAAAAAAATAATCGCCAGATTAGCGCAAACACACCATCGTCCCGTACCCCCTACCGCCCCCCCAACTAAAATATCCCAAGAAAGGTTACACGAACTCTTCCCAGCACTCTTTCCCCCAACAAGCGCAACCGTAATGGCTCCCCCTATCCCCCCTATCAAATTAGGCAAAATACCCCACGACACAAAAACACTGTTTCAAAAACTAGCCAATGGAAGCATACACCCAAACGCAATAATAGAAGGCACAAGACAAACCGTCACCGCTTATTTTATGGAAGCGTTAAACCAAGATTTCCACGCCGAAACTACCGACAAAAAAACCTTATTTTCTCGAATTGCTCTTGTCCTCAAATACGGTGGAGACATCCAGAAAGGCCATCCCAGTGGAAACTACTATCTCAATTTATTGAAACAAAAATCCACACCAACAGCAGAAATCATCAAGCAGAGTATTCCAGGTTTAAATCCCACTCAAAAACACAAACTGATTCAAATGCTGACAAATCATGAAGATGCCCACACCATGGACTACACCAACACCATTGGATTTTTCAGTTCCGACATTGAGTTCTATAGAACGATTGCATATGCCCTTTTAAAGGAAACCGCTCCCCAAAGTATGATAAGCAGTTTAGAAAAAAGCGAACACATCATGGCCACTTTAGCCGCTTTAGACCATGTAGAAGATCTAGAGGTAAAAAAAGAAATCGAAAAACAACTTCAAACCCTATCGGAAAAAGAATGCGTAGAACTCGGAGATTTTGGAACATGTGGCGAAGGAGAAGACAGAGGCCACTATATAGACTGTGCCCTGTCAAAAACAAAAAAAGGTGAATTCCGGATTACCCTATGTAACAGGGGCCTAAGGCCTGAAACCGAAAAAGACGTCTATATTCACTACGAATTCAAAACCGCCAAAAAAACGGCAGAAATACTCATAGCGCTTCGAAAGAAAAAAAGAACAGAAACAAGCATCGATGCACTATATGCCTATGTCAGAGATCAAGCCACAACACAAGGTCCAAAAGAAAGCCTCACCGCCAGCCCTCAAAAAACCGGAAATTGTGGTTGGGCAAGCTTAACAGCAGGTTTAAAGTATGTCATATACCACCATGACTCCCTACATAGAACCACACTTCAGCACACCCTGTATAAATCTCTTAAACGCAAACTCATGGAAAAAATAAATGCCGATACCACAATAGAAGAGAAACTCTATTTGGCCAATTATAAAGAAAGTAAACTCAGACGCGCAACATTTAAAAGCGAATTAAAGCGACAAACAGCCCACTGTATCGCCCTAATCACAGGAAAAGGCCTTTTAGAATTAGTCGATATTGTAGATCATATCTTTCCCGCCATTGAAACTGCCTTAGACATTCGCATTCTGGAATCCCCTCAAAACAGACACAGCATGATGCGTCATGTCCTCAAAAACCTAGATACACTATTAGAAGCGCTCAAAGAAAGCGAAAGAAAAGAAACCGATAAATCCGAACAAAATCGAATCATACAAATACGAAATATTATCGTTCATATCTATAATACAAGCCTTGAGCTAACACGTTTAAAAAGTGAGAAACTTAACACCATAGCCTTTGGAAGCGCCTGCGAGAACATCCAAAGAGACATTCAAAACGTCAAAGAAAGCTGCAACCAATTACGAGACGCAAAAAGAATCGTCACAAACATGAAAGAAAGCCTGTTTCAAATTCCAGAATTCCAAAGAGATCATGATGAAGAAATAGTAGCCGCATTAGAACCCCATATTGAAAAGTGGTTAGGCCTATTAGATACAGACAAGAGCATCAAACAATTTGTAAGCACAGCTGCTAGACACCATTTAAAAAGCGTTCTAATTCACTTACACCACACACGCTATAACAAAAAAGAAACCGCAGTATATAGACTCATTGTAAGTCTAGACGATACGACTGAAATGCCATTAAGAGGCATACTTGTACCAAAAATAGCCGAACTAAAAGAAACATGTTCGGGACTAAAGGCGCTACGAAAAGCCTTAAATGAAATAGAAAACGCACTAACACCCCATTCAGAAATTCTAAAAAAAACGACAGACTTTCAAATAGCACTACAAAAAATCACAGGAGACATCCAAGCAACCCCAGAAATCCATAAGCGAAAAAAAGAAACTCAAATCGCATATGACAGGCTGACAACAATAAGAGAAAAAATAAAAACGGAAATTGGCATTTGTCGAGATTTAGATGACCTATTCCACACGACTCTAATAACGTTACATCAAACACTCAGAGAATTAAGGCTGATCTAAACGAACATCTCGACGCCTTTGGGTCGCTGAACGAGAGGCATCGATAATCCCCTCTAAAAAACCCCCTATCCGTTCATGCTCTGCAACAAACTTCTCTGGTGTCGAAAGACCATGACCTAAAACATGTCGATATTCTAAAGTAGCCTCCATCAAAGGACCCGATTTACGCCCATCCTCATAACCCTTCTGAGAAATGGAGTCACAATAATCCCCGATTAAAACAGCTCTAGCTGCATCGGAACACAACTCACAACAGCGCTGATTTAAAAACGCTAAAAAGACCTCTTGATTCGAATCATCAATCCCGGTAAGCCTTAACGTACGACGAATAAGATCTGCATCGGACTGAATAAGAGGCCGAGTAATAAATAGACAATCCTCTTGTCTAAGCCCTAAAGAAGAACTAGAACTCAAAACACCACAAGAACGCAAAACACTTACAATAGCCCCCGATTGATCCGCAGAAATATTAAAAGCATCCGAAGCAAAAGACGCATAAATCGAATTTAAAAAAGTATCTGGAACAGGCCGCATGGAAAGCGGCATCGCACTTTTTAAAAAAGCAAGTTCGGTTGAATAAAGCGTCCCACATTTTCCCTTTAAGGGATTATCCAAACAAGACACAATAGAATCCAATAATGCATCTACCCCTGACTGTCCATTTCGATGGAAGGACGCAATCAGTAAACGATCTCGATCACTTAAACCAGAACGATACAAAGCCGCCAGATTGGATTTAAGTAAAAATCGAAAATTATTTTTCATATAATCCCCACGAGCCTCTGCCGCCACAATCTCACTTGAACGCTTATAAGTAAGCACAGGCTGAATTAAAAGCATCACAAAAGACTGCAACTTATCCAATTTATGGGAAGCATCAGGCCGCATAGCTGTCACAATCTCGGCCGCATAGCGTTTAGAAAATACTTCTACCATCCAAGGAGAAAGCGCCCCATCAGATGTCACACCTCCAAAACGCTCATCTCCAAAGAGTTTCCCCACTGCGTCTAAAGGAATACTAGAGGTAAGCTGAGGTGCAAGCTTAACAGTCCCCCCCGTCATAACGGGAAGATAAAATTCATCAAGCTCTTCATGTGGCACCAAAGGCAATGAAGCCAACAAAGGATGCCGTGCACACACACGAGAAACCACTTCTTTTAAAAGCAGTTTAGGCGCTCCATCATTAAAAACCTGCGGCAAAAGATCTGCAAAGGCTCTCATCATGTCAATAGCAATCCTTTTTCCCTCAGCATTCTGCGTGCTTTTAGCGCTTTGAACAATTTCCAAACGTCCCCCTGTTTCCATATGAATTTCAATATAATCATTTTTAAATAAAGGCTTTCCATCCCAATCCGTATAAGAATCATTCCCTTTAGCATAATAAGGCTTCCCTGTATTCGATACGAGTCTACAAAGATTTAGCTTAGAGCCGGGACGAGACGCCTTAACACTCAGCTCCACTTCAAATCCATAAGAAGGGGTATTATCTCGAACAGCATCAAAAACACGAGGTACGCCAGAGCTAGATCTCAAACCTGAAATCGGAGATGATGTTTGAGCAGAAAGTCCCCCAGACCCCGTTGCTGTCCTATGCGACACAGAAACAGATCGCCCACGTGAAGACGGTCGTTGGGCAGAAACAACTCCACCACTCTGAGAAGATGGCGCCCGAACAGGCACAGACGACAAATCAGGTGCCTTAGAGTTCTCTTTAAGAGGCGAAGAACCCTTTCTAAATGGAACTCTAGGAGAAGGTGCTCCAAAAAGAGAAGAAGTCCTCTCTCCCTTTGGAGGTGACGGTGCAGCTATAAACGCAGAGGGTGAAGAAACCTCCGGAGATGGCGACCTAACATCTGATAAATTCAAACGCGGTACGCGAACAGGGCCAAAACGAGAACCCCATGTTTCAGAAGGAGAAGGACTCACACTAACAGAAGACGCTACTGAACCAGGTCGAGGCGACCCCCATGCCTCCGTAACGCCCTTCCCTAGCAAATCAACTGCAGGCGGTAAACGAAGCGCCTCTATCTGAGGTGTAACGACATCACCAGTCGTGCGTGAGGTAAGAGAAGAAATGACAGTAATAGGAGGAGTAGGAAATTGACCTGTTGAAGATCTGCCGTCACCCGACTCTCTAGCCGTATGCGGTCGGGAAGGAGAAGGCATATCAGATCTAGATCGAGTAGGTCTAGGCGTACCAGATCTAGATCGAGCAGATCTAGGCGTATCTGGTCTAGAAAACTTCCCAGATTGAGAAGAATTAAAAGGTCCAAAATGAGAATCGCCAAGCCCACGCATAAAAAAACAAATCCCCCCAAAAAAAAGTCTGTAGATTAAATCGACAAAAAAATAAAAATCTAAACATAAAAAAATAAAAAGTGTATAAAAATTAAACAGTCGATAATGGCACGCCACATGCTATCTTAAAAAGCAGAACCATCAACACATCAAAAGGAGTGCATCAGATCATGATTAACATCAACAAATTAACGCACAAAAGCCAAGAAGTACTGCAAAACGCACAAGAAATCGCAACCGCACATCAAAACCAAGAAATAGCGCCAATCCATATCCTAAATGCCCTCTTAAAAACGGAAGATACCCTCATTCAGCCTTTAATTAAAAAAATAATCGGAAGCACGACTGCTTTAATCGCTTCCGCGACCAAATCCCTTGAAAAATATCCCAAAGTCAGTGGATTTAGCCAAAACACGCTATCTCCCAAAACAGACACACTCTTTCAAATGGCCCAAAAAGAAGCCACTGCGCTTCAAGATGAGTACATCAGCTGCGAACATCTCTTACTGGCCTTAATCCAAGAAAAAGACGATGTGGGCACACTCTTAAAAGAAAATGGACTCAAAAAAGAAGCCATTTTAAGTGTATTAAAAGAAATCAGAGGTCACTCTAAAGTGGATTCTCAAGATCCAGAAGACAAATTCCAAGCCTTAGAAAAATATACCGTCGATTTAGTTGAAAAAGCACAAGCCGGAAAATTAGATCCCGTTATTGGCCGTGATGATGAAATTCGACGTGTCATTCAAATTTTATGCCGAAGAACCAAAAACAATCCCGTTCTCATTGGAGAACCTGGCGTCGGAAAAACCGCCATCGTCGAAGGTTTAGCCCAACGCATTGTCTCTGGAGATGTCCCCGATCTGTTAAAACACAAACAGCTCCTAACCCTCGATTTAGGCAGTTTAATTGCAGGCGCTAAATACCGTGGAGAATTTGAAGATCGACTCAAAGCCGTCCTAAAAGAAATCAAAGAAAAAGCTGGCGGTGTAATTCTGTTTATTGATGAAATTCACACACTCGTGGGCGCTGGAGCCAGTGAAGGTGCCGTAGATGCAGCCAACATGCTCAAACCCGCGCTTGCCAGAGGCGAACTCAGTTGCATCGGCGCAACCACCCTCAATGAATATCGAAAACACATTGAAAAAGATTCCGCTTTAGAACGACGATTCCAGCAAGTCTATACAGGCGAACCCTCTGTAAATGACACCATTGCGATTTTACGCGGACTCAAAGAAAAATACGAAATTCACCATGGGATTAAAATTTTAGACGATGCCATTATTTCAGCCGCCAAACTTTCCCATCGCTATATTTCCGAACGTTTTTTACCCGACAAGGCCATCGATTTAATCGACGAAGCCGCCTCCAGATTGCGCATTGGCATTGACAGCATGCCGGAAGAAATTGACGAATTCAGTCGAAAAGTAACGCAATTGGAAATTGAAAAACAAGCCCTAAAAAGCGACAAGGACGCTCCGTCTAAAAAACGATTGGAAAAAATTGACACCCAACTTGCGGAACTAAAAGACCAGATTAAAGGCCTCCAAATACATTGGAATCATGAAAAAGAACTCATCCAAGCCATTCGAGGCCTAAAAGAAAAAATAGAAACCCTCAAACACACAGAACTCCTAGAAGAACGAAATGGGAACTACGAGAAAGTGTCTGAAATAAGATATAAATTAATACCAGAAAATGAAAAAGAAATGAATTTAAAATCAAAAGAATTAGAAGGCATTCAAAAAGAGAAAAAGATGCTAAAAGAAGCGGTAGATAGTGAGGACATCAATGAAATCATTTCAAAGTGGACAGGTATTCCCCTATCAAAATTGGGAGAAAGCGAAAAAGAAAAGCTACTCCATTCAGAAGAAGAACTTCAAAAACGCGTCATCGGACAATCAGATGCCGTTCAAAAAGTAGCAGATGCCATTTTAAGATCTAGGTCCGGCTTATCCGATCCCAATAAACCCATAGGCAGTTTCCTCTTTTTAGGTCCAACAGGCGTAGGAAAAACCGAACTCGCAAAATCCTTAGCCGAACTTTTATTCGACAGTGAAAAAAACATGGTCAGAATCGACATGTCCGAATACATGGAAAAACACGCCGTATCCAGACTTATAGGCGCCCCTCCAGGATATGTTGGCCACGAAGAAGGTGGTCAATTAACAGAGGCTGTACGAAGACGCCCTTATTCGGTCATTTTGTTGGATGAAATGGAAAAGGCCCACCCAGACGTGATGAATATCCTCCTGCAAGTCTTTGATGAAGGCCGCCTCACAGACAGCCAAGGAAAATCGGTAGATTTTAAAAACACCATACTCATTTTAACCTCAAATGTCGGCAGTAAACTCATCCAAAATATTTCGGAACCTGAAAAACGAGAAGCCGCCGTCCTATCCGAATTAAAGTCCCAATTTAGACCTGAATTTTTAAATCGAATTGATGACATCATTATCTTTAATGCCCTCACCGAAGAGAATCTCATTAAAATTGTTGAAATTCAGTTGACCCATCTAATCACCCGATTAAAGGACAAAGACATCACACTAGAATGTGATAAAAAAGCCAAAAAACACCTGGCAAAAGTAGGATTTGATCCAGAATATGGCGCAAGACCCCTAAAAAGAATCATCACAACTTTAGTAGAAACGCCTTTAGCCAAGGCCCTAATCAAAGGCGAAATTGTCCCTCAGGATACGATTGTCTTATCTGAAAAAGACGGCAAAATAATCTTCACCCCTGAGAAAAGTAAAAAATAAGTTTACAAGAACCAAAGTCCCGCTTAGGATAAAAGACATGAACCTAAGCAGCACGTTTAAGATATTTCCAGAAGCCCTCCAGGTGTGTAAAATCCTGAAAAAAGAGGGCTTCGAGGCGTATTATGTAGGAGGCGCTGTGAGAGACGCCCTTCTCAATCGCCCTATTCATGACATCGATATCACAACCAACGCCAAACCGGAACAAATAGAATCGCTATTCGAGCATACAATCCCCACAGGAAAAGCATTTGGAACCATCACCGTCCGCATCCAAAATGAAACTCAACACTGGCAACAATACGAGGTCACAACGTATCGTTCCGAATCCGGCTATAAAGACCAACGCAAACCCGACACCATCACCTTTGAAAGTCACATCAGCGCCGATTTGTCCCGACGCGATTTCACCATCAATGCCATGGCCTATGATCCCATCGAAGATAGACTAGAAGACCCTTTTTTCGGACAAAAAAATCTCGAAAACAAAACACTAGAAACCGTCGGAAATCCCTTCGAACGCTTTAAAGAAGACAGCCTCCGCTTATTTCGCGCCTTCCGATTCATGGGGCAACTGGGGCTCACACTCTCTATCGAAAGCCAAAGGGCCATCTCCGCCATTTCAAAAACCTGTACACTCCCCGCAAAAGAACGCATCCACAGTGAAATGCATCAACTACTCACAAACCCTAACCCAGGGGCTGCCATCCAGCTCATGCAAGAAACTGGCCTACTCATGCGACTTATCCCACTCTACACGCCAAATTTTGAGCATCATTGGTCCCATTTAAACACACTAAACACCATTCAAAGATGGGCTGGTTTTTTACATCCCTTCCATTTAGAAAATCCCACTGACTGTAAACAATGGATAAAAAAATGGCCCTTTTCACGACAAGCACATCACGAAATAACAGCTTTATTAGACCATCATTTAGACGAAAAAAAAGCCTTTTTTAAAGTCAAAGACATTGCCCTCAGTGGAAAGGCCCTTCAGGACATAGGCTTTAAGGGAATAGAAATTGGGCAGATTCAAAAAAAGCTTAAAGACGCTATTTTAAATCAAGGGATTCCAAACACCCCATCAGCATTAATCTCATTTGTGAGAAGCTCCCTCTAAAGCGCTAAATTGCCAAACCCGAAGTAAACAAGAAAGAGCCAAATAACGATCCACAATTCCCTCTTGAGTAATGATACTTTCAGCATGAGGAATAATATAATCAATCTCATACCGCATATGCGACCCACGCGCCCCCACATGTCGTGCAGAGCGTCTTAAAAGCACAATTAAAGCCGCCTTAAGATCCTCAGGGATCACTAAAGATGGCAATCCCAACGCCAAAAATCGTTCATGTAATCGATACAACCCCTCATTCACCCGTAAATCAATCGGATCCTCATGAAGATGCGATTGCCAATCCGTATGCGGCTTCGTCGACAAAAGTGTAGAAGTAACCGGCAAATGAGCCTGAGCACGCGCCGCTGAAGATTTCGCTAAAATAGAGCCCAACTTAGAGGCCGTCACTCGAAACACAGACAAAGAAAGTAAAGGGCCCAAATGAAGCAAAACCTTAGCCCTCACAATAGGTTTAACTGTCTCATCAAAAGACTCTCTATCTCTAAAAAAGGTCACCATTTCCACAATACACTGCTCCAAAGTCCACAAAAAATCGTGCGAACTAGAAACACTCATAGCCGACAACGTTTGAGCACTGGTACACGTAGAAACCGTCCCACCCATTTCAGACAGAACAACACCATAAGACGCTAAAGTCTGCCCCAAAGCATCTAAATTTGAAGAGAGAGAAGGCAAAGAGGACAACACCAAAAATCCAACGTGAGATGCCGCTAAAAGGACTCTAGCGCTTTCTTCATACTCCCGAAACCCTTGTAAAAGACCCTCCATGCGAGTCAGAGTCTCCCCCAAAGTCTGTAAGGTATCATTAAAATCAAGAACCTCCGCTTCTGTATCAAAAGATAAAGTTCTATAGTAGGACAAATCCTCCTCGATAGATCGAAGCACACCCAAAAGATCCCCTTCAAAAACAGGCCGTTTGGGCAAGTTACTCCAGTTACGTTGGAGTTCTGAAAAAGGCCGCGTATAGCGCAAATTATCGCCTGCCAAACGCCGAGAAGGCTTAATAATGTCACGAATGCGTTCAATACAGTCATACAAGCCTGGATTAAAAATACACGGACGCGAAACAATCAAAGCATACCTACGTTGAAGTCGACTCAGCTCTTGCACGTAAAAAGTATGAAAAGAATATTGACGATAGTCCGAGTCAATTAAAGCAAACAAAGGATTCAAATCCGGAGTCTGAAGGAGCCGTTTACTACAATCTCGGTCTCTAAAGGCATCATTAAAATGCTGACGTAAACGATCCAAACAATCCTGCGTAAAAGCATCGGAATCTTTTATAAGATAACGCCCCCCCCCTATCTGATCCCCTTCAGGAGTCTGTCGAAGCACAAGATTCAATGGATCTAAAGAAACCTCCAAGGAAGCATACCGGTTTGAAATAGCAGTAACCACAAAACGCTGATACGCCAATTTATTTTGAGCAATAATACCATCGCGCAACAAAGATTCTGAAGCGGTATGCGCTTGAAGCGCCGCAGATTTTTGCGCGGCAATACGTTTCCCAAGAAATACAGAAAAGGTAACCAAACCCAACAAATCCAAAGCTCTGCAGAAAATTTTCATAGGCAACCAAGAAGTAGACGCCCATAAAGCATGGGCTAAATCATAATGGCCGTAAGCAAGAGCAATCTCTGGAAGCGGAGAATCTGGAAAGCGATGAGAAACACCCCCATGCTGAGAAAGCCATAAAGCACCAGACAAAAATCCCTGTTCAAGAAAAAAATCCAAAAGAGTGTGTTGTTCCGAAACGGTAAGTCCAAATAAGAAATTCACATTGGCGCCTCTCTCTACTAAAAGAGACATAGCCTCTAAAATAGAGGGGTCATCCAGGGATGTTAAAGCATGATACTCAAATACAGTTAAAGGCCCATAATATTCCCTAATGTGATGTCTAGACGGGGGAGAAGCTCTAAAGTCTAAAACAGAAGGATAGGGCGAATAAAGGACGACAGAATCAACAAAGGGTTCTAAATCTGGCTGAATATTCATGAGTTGAACAGTATTGGGATCTGCACCCAAATCCAACAACTGTCGTATCAGAACCGGATTGCCAAATCCTACATTGGACAAAACATAATCCAAACGCTCAACATCCAAAGCCACAAAGGGTGAACGACAAAGATTCCGAATAGACGCCTCCAAACGAACAGGATCAGACTCCCGTCTTAACGAAGAACGCTCATCCTTAACGCGTTGAAAAAATGAAAACTCCAGACTACAAATAGTCCTCTGATGGGGATTTCGACCTTTATAGTCCTGAATAATTTTCGGATTAAAAAAGGAATGATTCCGCATCAAATCTAAAATAACAAGTAAGGTTTCTCTATTGTCAAAATCAATGAATTTTTCTATGGGATGTTGAAAAAAACTCGACAGCACCGCTTCCAGGTCTCGATCCAAAGTCCGAGAATACGTATACATCAACAAATGAAACGGTGTTTGAATCGGAACAGGAGAAGACTCAAAAAAACGAATGCCAAGTAAATCCGTTTTTGAAGGATATAAAAAATCCGCCCCATGCTTCATCAAAAAATTAAAAAAGGGAATAAGCTCAGTACCAGGCGTCCCCGAAAAAAAAGACCAGGCTGTTGCCATCGGAAAAGATAACCCCTGCGGACACTGTAACAAAGAAAAATCCACATGAAAAGCATGTTGAGAAAGCATGGCAGTGGATGATAAAGATGGATCTAAAGAAATCTCCAAAAATGTTAGTCCATGAATATTAAGCGAATTCGCTCTGGGAAAATACCCCATAAAAGTGCGAAATTCTCCATCCACAAGAAGACGAGAAAACAAAACACCCTGATCCATAGACGGATTCAATAAAAGGGACTCAAAAATATTGCCCCCCTTATCCCACATCGTCTCAGGATAAGCCTGTTTGGATACACGATCAAGATAATTTTGGGTCTCAGAAAGGAACGGATTCGGCATACACGTCAAAACAGAGGGCATTACAGGTACAGATGCAAGCGTAGGCGACAAAGCCCCCTGGCTCCCCGCTAAAGCTAAAAACAAAAATCCACTCGCCGAAGAATCGGTATAAAGAAGACTCAAATACAAAAGAAGCACCAGCGCCAAAAGCACATAGCGACGATCCCAATGCCCCCGAGGGGCTTCAGAAGGCACAAAATCCCTTCCGAAAGAAGGGGATGCGATAATTTTATACACAAAAAATCCTTGAAATTAAAAATATAAAATAAAAATAACGTATTTTAATTAAAAATTCAACAGAATTAAAAAAAGAAACAGAAAGAGGTGTTTAAGCATAGCGCCATCTTAAACACCCCTATTTTTTTACGACTCTATACTGCAGGTCCGCCTTCTCGTCTAGCAAGTTCACGCTTTGCAAACACTTCATACTGCTCAGGAGTAAGCGCCTTATAGGTGTCCATTGATAAAGCAGATAATTGAAGATCTTTCATAATTTTAAAACCATTACAGAGCGTTTCAGCAACTTCTTTCTCAGATTGAGCGCTCGATTCCTTTAGAGCATCCGCAGATCTTGCAAATTGTTCTGTAGAAATTAAGCCTGTATTAACAGTAAGAGCATAATATCCCTTACGCCGAGTGATCCTATCGCAAATTTCTTTTTGTTGAGCAAATGCACGACAAGGTGCAAAATCATCCGAAGTCCTATAATTAGTACCTATCGTTGCAATAGAAACCGAAATCAAATGCCCTGTCTTCCTAAGCACGTTTTGAACAACCATATCCACAATAGCAACAAGATTTTGATGATACCCAGAATTAGTCGCTTGTAACAAAGTAGAGGACAGTTTTCCAGGTTGGTCTAAATCCTTATCTTGAGAATAAAGACCCACATTATTAAGAATTTTTAAGTCATTAATACCATTATCTACAATAAAGGTAGAAAGCGATTCCACCAGCTCTAGCTTTTGAATAGGTGTCAGCTCCCCTGGCGTTAAACTGGCTTTAAAGTGGAGCTCAGAAGAAAAATCAACGTCTCTTTCTTTCCTAGAAATAGATACAGTAGGAAGACCCGACTGAGCTGAAAGTGCTTTAGGAATACCCCCTCCCCCAAAAAGAACCAAGCAAGGTCTAGCCATTTCAGAAAAAACACGTGAAGATTGCGCCAAAGAAACGAGATGAACGCCAGAAGCACCTCTCATTCTATCCAGAACCTCCAAATCCTGAACAATCCTATGTCTTAAATAATCAATCGGTGTAAGAGAGCTAATATGATGATTCAAAAGGCGTTCAGTAAAACACCATCCAATCCCTAAACGTTCTAAGGTAGATGGCCTAAACGACCTATCAGATCTACTAGAATGAGACGAAGTCTCTGCCGCTAAGGCCTTATAACCAATACTCCGTTGCTGTTCATACGCCCCAAAAACACTATTTCGTCTAGAAGCCTCTCCCTTACATTCACCCCAAGCATACTTAGGAAAAAAAGGAGCCTGAGTAGCCCTAGAAGACCCAACAGTCCTAGGCCTAGAATCGCCTGAAACACTATGTCGTCTACGAACCCCCTGCTTATACGCTCTCCCAAAAACATCACTCGCAACAGCAGGCTTAGCCGTAAGGCCAAAAGCTTTATAAACCACGCCACTCGCTCGTCCTAACATTTAAACCCCTCCCCAAAAAATCTATAGTTTAATATATAGTCGAATAATTATCGAATAAAATTAAATAAAATTTCAATATAAATGAAATTTTATTTAGAAAATCTTAAAGATAGATTTAAAATGAGAAGGATTTAATAAAATCGAGCTCGCTTTGAAAACCCAATGCCAAAGAAGTAATCATCTGCCCGCCCACTCAATCCAAAGCCCCCTCGAACATCCACTTGGGTATCAGCATTCCATAAATACGTAATTCCCCCATCCAAAATATGCCGATCGTTTTCGCCAGCTCCACTCTGAAAAGTCCCAAACCATTCAACATAACTACCCCACTTTTCAGTCCAACTTTGGCCAAAAACAAGCGTCATAAAGGGTTTAATAAAGGATCGGGACTCATTCGTAGCCAAAGAAAGCCCCATATTACTCCCCAATTTTAAATCATGAGGGAGATCGGCACTAAGGCACAATTTAGCCTCAGGCTCTACCGCTTGCCGAATATACCCCTCCGAACCAGAAGGAATATACACCGTAAAAATACCCGCAGCGGCTTTTCCTGCCTTAGGGCTTAAAAGCACCATTTTAAGTCCCAAAGAAACGTCATCAAATCCCTGAGAATACGCGTCTTCGGAACGATCCATATGATAATTAGGAACTCCCAAACGCCCTTCAATGTTAGGAATAGGTGTATCAAATCGGAGTAGAAGCTCGCCAAGTGTCGCATTTCGAGCCGAATCATCTGCCTGCATGCTCAATCCACTTTCCAGTTGAACATACCCCTGAGGAACCACCGTCGCTGTTTCTGTAAAATCAGGCCTATCGGTTTCAATATCCCCAAGCTCTTCTGCAAAATTGGCACCCGAAAACATCAACAAAAACCCAAGAACACACCCACATACTCTAAAAATCATCATGAAAAGGTCCTCCAAATCAACCAAATATTAAGGCCGGCAATTAAAAAGGCCATCGTGTATGCCGTATATTTCGTCAATTTTGTATTCACAAAAGGACCCATTTTTAAGGGATCCGACGTAAAATTAACCAAAGGAAAAACAGCAAAGGAAAGTTGCATACTTAAAACAACTTGGCTTAAGACCAACAGTTTTCCAAGACTCTGTTCTCCAAAAACAAGCACCACAAAAAGAGAGGGAATAATAGCCAAAAGTCGCGTCAATAAGCGTCTCAACCAGGGCTTTATACGCAATTGAATAAACCCTTCCATAATAATTTGACCCGCAAGTGTCCCCGTAATGGTTGCATTCTGTCCAGAAGCAAGAAGTGCTACTCCAAAAAAAATACTGGCCAAAGTTGTACCTAATAAAGGCGCCAAAAGATGACTCGCATCTTGAATTTCTGCCACATTATAATACCCATTCTTATAAAAAACAGACGCAGATACAATCAAAATAGCCGCATTGATAAAAAAGGCCAATCCTAAGGCAAAAGTCGAATCAAGCGTTGAAAATTTAATTGCCTCTTTTTTACCTTCTACCGTTTCTTCATAATCGCGCGTTTGAACAACCGCCGAATGCAAATACAAATTATGAGGCATCACCGTTGCCCCTAAAATACCAATGGCAATATAAAGCATCTCTTTATTCCGAATAATATCCGGACTGGGAATAAACCCATGAAGTAAAGGCATCAAATCCGGCTTAGCCATAAAAATCTCAAACCCAAAACAGCCAATAATCGTCACAATCATAGTAACAACAAGAGCCTCTAAATAGCGAAACCCCTTTTTTTGCAAATACAATAAAAGAAGCACATCAAAAGTCGTCACAATAATCCCAATGACAATGGGCAATCCAAATAAAAGTTGCATCGCAATGGCAGACCCAATAACCTCTGCCAAATCACAGGCTGTAATGGCAATTTCAGCAAAAACCCATAATATAAACGCAACAGGACGCGAATAATGATCTCGACACGCTTGCGCCAAATCTCGCCCTGTAACAATGCCAAGCTTCAAAGATAAATATTGCAATAAAATGGCAATTAAATTGGAAAAGAAAATAACTGAAAGCAAGGTATACCCGAAGGCGGATCCTCCTGCTAAATCTGTGGCCCAATTTCCGGGATCCATATATCCAACCGCCACCAAATATCCCGGGCCTGCAAAAGCCAACAACTTTCGAAACCACGAAAAATGCTTGGGGATAGGAATAGAACGATGCACCTCGTCTAAGCTCTGCCCTTCTTTTCGTTTTCGCCAGTTTAAAGATTCAAAAAAATTCAAATGTGTCATGACTATTCCTCCAAATGTATTACAAAAATATGACTCGCCGTTAAAGCTGAAATGCTTTCCCCTTTCCCCTTAATATCAATAAGCAAAGAATGATCAAAAGACCGAATTTCTTGCAAGCGAATCACGGTTTGAAGTTGAATCCCCAACCCCTGAATATAATGCAAAAAATCAGTATCAAAATCACTGACTCGAACCACTTTCACAGATTCCCCTACATGGCACCGAGACAAAGGTACACTCATAATAGGCGGTGGAAACACTCCCTCTTTAGAGGGAATAGGATCTCCATGCGGATCATAATGAGGAAAGCCCAATGCTTCTTCTAAGCGATCAATTAAGGCATCCGAAGACGCATGCTCTAATTTCTCAGCCTCCTCATGAACTTTATCCCATGAAAATCCTAAAACTTGATGAAGATACAGTTCCCACAATCGATGCCTGCGCACCATATTTTGGCCATAAGTCATCCCCATTTCTGTTAAGGTAATTTGCTTATACGGCGTATATTCCACCCATTTTTCATCTGCCAATTTCCTAAGCATATCCGTAACCGCAGGTGCAGAAACATCCAAAGCCTTAGCAAGCGCCAAAGGCTTAACCCCCCGAGGATCACTTTGTTGAAGTTTAAAAATAAACTTAAGATAGTTTTCAGTAGATTGTTTTAACGGCTTCATAAAAACATTTAAGCATGCTTAAAAAATAATGTAAAGTCAAAAAATAAAAATTGACAAAAAATAAAGAAATAGTACTATGAAATAAGGTTATAGATAAAAAAACAAAATAAAAAAGGACAAAAAAGCATGAATACACGCATAATTCCAGTCCTGACACGAGCCTTACCCACTACATTTAAATCCTCCCCCCCGCCACTTAGAGGGATTCATAGTCTAATCCAAAAAATTCAAAATGCTTTTGGGCATTTAAATACAGAAGGCACAACAAGCCTTCTCACTCGAGAACGTCTACGCAGAAACGAAACCTTTGTATTACGTGAAAATCCAAGCCGAGTATTAAAAAGAGTAACAACCCCATCATTAGAAATACCCCTACCCAGCCCTGTGCAAATCAAACATTTAGAATTTAGAGAAGAAATGAAGCCAAGCCTCCGAATAGATCGAACTCACCATCTCATTCTTGGAAAAGGAAATATTGGGAAAATTTTACAAGACACATTCGGTGAAACCGCCCTCGTAATATCAAAAAAAGAAAGTACTAAAGACACGGAAGAATGCGCAGATTTAACCAAAAGTGATCTCTCAGACTCTGACAAAAACGAACTCGCGAAAAAAGTTGCAGAAACACTACGCAAAAAAGGCATCACCCATCTCAATGTAATCAACACCTATGGGCTATTGAAGCACGACGCGACACTAGAGGCCTCAGACGACTCTGAATTAAAAAAACACTTCCTCGCCATCAATAAAATTCAAAATGAAAATGCCATAGATCTTGTCAAAAGAGTCCAAAGACTATTGGGATATCCCCTATATGTAACATGGGTAACCCTAGGTACAAATTATGAGGCCAGAGACCCACTCAATCCCTGCAAAGAATTCAGCAAAATGAAAGAGCTTGCCTACGAAGCCGTCGCAGCAGAGAGATTTTCAAGTCTTAAAATAAATACAGGATTAACCATGTTATCTGAAGAAAAAGGAGAAAGTTCTGAAGCGCTTCAAACAGATGTAGATGTCGCCAAAAGCATTACTGTTGGACTGGGCCTCATGTGGGATTTAGATGCTGCTAAACTGGAATTGAACACCTTTAAAATTGTACCTGGTCCCTTTTTAAGAGAAACCGTCGCAAAAGAAATCGAACGACAAAATCGGATGAGACAATCGGAAGAAGAGGCTCAAAAAAGATATTTAAAGCTCTTAGAAAACCTCCCCAAAAGGCCCAAAACATCAGAAAAGGATCTTTTAAGCTAAACAACTCGGGACTGTTGCGAAACGACTCTTGACGAAAGAGACTGAAATTTCGTAGTGTACCTGACATAATTATGGCTAAAAACACCTTATACAATAAAGTCTGGGATCAACATAAAGTGGGCACCCTTCCAAATGGACAAGATCAACTGTTCATTGGGCTCCACCTCATCCACGAAGTAACAACCCCACAAGCGTTTGCCATGATCAAAGAAGCAAAGGCAACTGTAGCCTATCCCAACAGAACTTTTGCCACATTAGATCACATCATTCCAACCCTAAGTCAAAGCCGTCCCTTTCAAGACAAAGAAGCAGAAGCCATGTGCCAAGCACTGGAAGCCAACGTCAAAGAATTTAACATTCCGTTTTTTAATACAACCACTCAAAAACAAGGCATTGTCCACGTCATCAGCCCAGAATTAGGGTTAACGCGTCCCGGCATGACCATTGCCTGCGGCGACAGCCACACCAGCACCCACGGTGCCTTTGGAAGTCTTGCTTTTGGCATTGGCACCACAGAAGTTCGCATGGTCCTTCAAACGCAAACGCTAGCTTTAAGCCCCCTAAAAGTGCGTCGCATTAATTTTGAAGGCAAACTCACAAAAGGCCTTTACGCCAAAGACATCATTTTAAAAATCATTCAACAATTGGGCGTAAAAGGCGGAATCGGATATGCGTATGAATTTGGCGGCAGTGTTTTTGATGCCATGAGCATGGAAGAGCGCATGACCGTTTGCAATATGAGCATCGAAGGCGGTGCCCGAATTGGCTACGTCAATCCAGACCAAACCACCATCAATTATATTCAAGGCCGAGAATTTGCCCCCAAAGGAGACGCATTCGAAGCAGAAAAAGCCTACTGGCTGTCTATCGCCTCTCGGGAAGACGCCGTATATGACGATGTAGTCACCTTTCATACAGACGATCTCAGCCCCATGGTCACCTGGGGAGTAACGCCCGCACAATCCATTGGAATACAAGATCTACTGCCCAAAATAGCCGATTTACCTGAAGAACACCAAAAAACAGCAGAAGATGCCTATCGCTACATGAAACTCAAACCCGAAACACCACTTAAAGGCACACCTATAGATGTGGTCTTTATTGGCTCCTGCACCAATTCCAGACTGTCCGACATCCAAGAAGCAGCTACCATTTTAAAGGGCAACAAAGTGGCAAAAAACACAAAAGCCATTGTGGTCCCTGGATCTCAACAAGTCAAAAAAGAGGCAGAAGCTTTAGGCTTAGATGACATTATTAAGACCTCTGGCGCAGAATGGCGAGAAGCCGGATGTTCCATGTGCTTGGCCATGAATCCGGACAAATTAGAAGGAGATCAACTCTGCGCCAGCACCAGCAATCGAAATTTCATGGGCAGACAAGGTAGTCCTACAGGCAGGACCTTGCTGATGAGCCCTGCAATGGCAGCAGCTGCCGCGATTACAGGCAAAGTTTCAGACATTCGAGAATTTATCTAAAACATCCCCCTAACCCGGCCGTCCAATCAACCGCACATGAGCCTCACAGGTAGGGGGCGTATAATATCCCGAAAGCGGGGAGTCTGCCGCACCGGAGGAGTCACTCTCTGAGACCACTCGAGATAAAGGACGCAATAAACAGCGATTCAAAGTCTCTTTTTTTATCCACATAATACGTTTAAACCGTAATAATGCGGCAGAAAAAGCTTCCCCATTCAAAACAGAAAACGCCCATCGTCTATCTTTTTGAGCAATCCACAATTTACGAGATTCATTCACCTGATAAACCGCCCAACGCGCCAGTTTCAAGCGCTGGGAATCTTCCGAACTAAACCGAATCGGAAAGGCACTTTGATGCACCTGGTTTAAAAAATGTTCCAAATCCAAAAGCGTCACAAAGGGAATCTCGCAAGTTGGATGAGGAAAAAAATAAGTTCGAACAGGAAAATATCGATTCAAATAATAGTCAAGACCACGCTGTAAAACACGACGATACATCACACCAATAAGAGAAGGAACAGTCAAATCAAGCGGAGAAAGATGACGAGACGATACCACTTTAAATAAAAGTATCATATCTCCATCCTACAAGAAATTCACAAAAAAACAACGTCGCTGCTTCATTGACACCTCCATATAAGAGGACTATACTCCCATCCGAATTTTAAAACCCTTAAAATTCAAAGGAAGCCCATGTCAAATACAGCACTCCGAATAAGCCTCTTTATTTTAATCTGTTTATCTTTTAACCTTTATGCATCATCCCCATTCAAAATAAGAGCCCTCGCAGATTTCTATTACGCAGCAAACACCCCGTCTCAAGAAACAAACACCCCCTATCCATTTAGCTATACATACAGTCAACTCAATACCGCTCAGCTCAATCATGCCCTCATTCTAGCCAACTATGAAACATCGCATTATAGAAGCGAACTTGGCCTCCACATGGGAAAATATGTAGAAACAAATTATGCAGCCGAAATTCCCTGGACACGATCTATTTATTCGGCATATTTAGGCTATAAATTAAGCCCTACCATATGGGTAGATTTAGGGATATTCCCATCTCATATTGGCATGGAATCTGCCATTTCAAAAGACAATTGGATGCTATCCAGGTCCATACTGGCCGATAATTCCCCTTATTATGAATCCGGCGCACGACTATCCTACGCCGCAAACGCCAAAACAACCCTCACCGCCTACGCCTTAAATGGCTGGCAAGTCATCAGCGACACGAATCAAAACAAGGCCTTTGGGACACAAATACAATACCAGTGGAGCCCAAAATTAATATTAAACTCCAGCACCTTTTTAGGGAACGAACAAGAAAACCATTCCCCTTCTCGCCAACGCATTTTTCACAATTTTTATGCTATTTATACCGTCTCTGAAACCTTAAAACTAGCAGGAGACCTAGACACAGGATGGCAAGAAAATGAAGAAAAAAACAACTCAGAGTTTTGGTATGCATGGTTGATTCAAGCCCAGTATCAAATCCATAAAAAGTGGTCTTTTTCAGGCCGAATAGAATCCTACCAAGATCCATCAGGAGTCATCACAGCCCAGTTAGAGGCCAATGCCTATGCAATCAGAACCGATTATACGCTCAACAAAAAAACCGTCAGCAGGTGGGAAATTAAACACCTTCAACTCAACCATCAAGATTCTCAAACCATCTTCACAACAGCCGTCATTTTGGAGTTATAAATTTCACAAGTTGTCTCAATTCTGTTAGAATGCAGCCACTATGGACACAAAAATAGAAAAAATAGCTGAAAAAGCCATCGCCATTCCCGGAAATGATCTTGATACAGATCGCATCACACCTGCACGGTTTCTCAAAGAAATCACCTTTGAAAAAATGGGACACTACCTCTTTTACGATGTCCGATTTGATGCCCAAGGCAATCCTAAAGGACATCCTTTGAATGATCTCACATTTAAAGACGCTAAAATCATGCTCGTGAACAAAAATTTCGGCTGCGGCTCCTCCAGAGAACATGCACCACAATCCATTAAACGGTATGGATTTAAAGCTATTATAGGCGAATCTTTCTCAGAAATTTTTTCAGGAAACTGCAAAGCCATTGGCCTACCCGTTTTAATCGTAACCGAGTACGAAATTGCCACATTGCAAGCAGAATGCCAATCCAATCCAAGCGCACTATTCACGATTAACATCCAAAATTTAACACTCACAACCCCTACACAAACCCTCAGATTTAAAATGCCATCTGGGCATCAAGAGGCCTTTTTATCAGGAGAGTGGGACGTCATTACCAGTTTAGAAAAAAACAAAGACAAAATCTCAGCTGTAAATGCCGCACTGCCCTATTAAAGAAGTCGCGGCACCAATTCAAAATGTCCCACACTTAAGGACCCTAAATCATAACGGCCAAAAGAAACCCGCTTTAATTGCATCACCTGCAAGCCCAAAGTCTCCACCATGCGCCGAATTTGGCGGTTTTTACCTTCCGTCAAAGTAATTTTAAATTGACGAGGCCCTAAAGCCATGACCTGACAGGGTTTGGTTTTATACCCATTTAAAATCACCACACCCGCCGCCAAGGTTTTCAAATCCGATGCGTTTAAATTCATATTAACAGAGACCAGATAGGTACGTTCATGCGGAACATCACCCTGAATCAATTCTTTAGAAAAAAGACCATCATCCGTCATCAAAATAAGGCCTTCGGATTCTTTATCCAGACGTCCAACACTGGAAAGGTGACGATATTCTTTCGGCAAAAGATCTGTAATCTGCGTATCGCCTGGATGCGGGCAATTCGTCACAATGCCTCTGGGTTTATGAAACTTAAGATAAATATAGGCTGATTTTTGAGCATCAATGATAGGATCTAAGGTAATAAGATCGACAGCTGGATCCAGTTTCTGACCTAAAACAGCCGGAAGTCCATTAATCAACACATGCCCTGCTAAAATTGCGGCCTCTGCTTTTCTTCGGGATAAAATACCCGCTTGAGATAAATATTTCTGAATACGAATGGGTTCAGACATCAGTAAGTCTGATCTTTAATATCTGTTAAAACCGTTTTTAAAGTGGGAAATTTAGAGACCAAACCATAGGTTTCCGGATTAACTGTATCATAAGCCATATGAGGGTGTGTGATGCAATACCGTTCCCAAGGGCCAATTATAATGCGAAAAAGTTTGGCCAAGGTAAAAACAAAATTCGGTTTAATTTTAAACCTAAACCAACTTTTTTTCTGAAAAACATCACATAAAACAGACAAGGCCTGATCTGCTGTAATCAAAGATTGTCCCAAAACCAAAGCTCGCGACGATGTGGCATTAAATAAGAGATGTAAGGTAACCTGTGAAATATCATAGGCATGCAAAAAATGAAAGGAAGCATCCACGGTAAAAAATCTCAAAACATTCAAATACCCCAAATTGGGAATAACACCAGCGTTCAAATGAGAGTAAGGATGTGTCTCGTCCCCCCCAAAAACCATGGTTGGAAATACCGTCACAACTTTGTCTGCATGAGGAAAGGTAGGCAATTCTTCATACGCCAAAAATTTAGATTTAACATAACCAGATCCAAACAAACGTGCCTCTTCAACAGGCAAAGATCCTGGCCCCAAAATACTGGCTGTTGAAAAATACACAATTTTTTGAATACAGTCTGGATTTAAGTAAGAAAAAAGTTCTCGCGTTCGAGTCACATTCAACTGATACGCATACTCAAAACTCCCCCAAGTGGTGGCAATGTGAATCAAATGGGTAATGGTATCTAAAACAGGCTTCAAAACAGACAATTGATTTAAGTCGCCTGTGTGAACAATCACATGCGGATAAGAAGACAAATCCTGTTTAAGTTTGTGGGGATACCGCACCAAAACATGGATTTCGCAATCCGTATAAGCCAGTAACTGCTCCACAATATAATGCCCCACACAACCGGAGGCCCCCGTAACAAAAATTTTCTTCATTAGGACTCCAGAGTACACGAAATTCACCTATATGAAAAGCAAAGACAAGGTTGCAAAAACCACAAATATACAGGAGAATGAGGGTACTATGAGTCAAAAAGAATTGAATATTGTAGATATCAAACAGGTTTTACCTCACCGATACCCTTTTTTACTCATCGATAAAATCACAGACTTTCAAGAAGGCTCCCATGCCATCGGACTCAAAAATGTCACGATTAACGAGCCCTTTTTTCAAGGTCATTTTCCAGACAACCCCATCATGCCAGGCGTTCTCATTTTGGAAGCCTTAGCTCAAACTGGGGGTGCCATCCTCTTGAAAGATCCTGAATTTGCCGGTCGTTATGCCTATTTTGCCTCTATGGATAAAGTAAAATTTAGAGTGCCGGTAGTGCCTGGAGATCGACTGCGATTAGAAATGCACATTCTCAAAACACGAAGTAATTTCATTAAAATGGAAGGCCGTGCCTTAGTAGAAGGCCGAATTGTCTGCGAGGGCATTTTCACCTTTACCTTAGCGCATGAGCAAACCAAACCTCAAATTCATGGCACAGCCACCGTGCATCGCACAGCTATTTTAGGTAAAAACGTAAAAATAGGCCCTAATTCTATTATTGGGGAGCACGTTATCATTGGCGATGACACTATCGTAGAAGGCCATTGTTTCATTGAAAAATGGACTCAAATTGGAAAAAATTGCCATGTCCATTTTGGGTGTGTAATTGGATCTTCAGCTCAAGATATTAAGTATAAGGGTGAAAAATCCTGGGTTGTGATTGGGGATAGAAACATCATCCGAGAATACGTCACAATCAATCGTGCGACTGGAAAAGACACCATCACGCAAATTGGTCACGACAATATTTTCCTCACAAACGTCCATATTGCACACAACTGTGTCCTTGGAAACAATATCATCATTGCGAATATGACCAATCTAGGTGGACACACACACGTTGAGGATCGCGCCGTAATTGGAGGCATGACAGGCGTACATCAATTTGTCCGGATTGGAAGAGGCGCCATGGTTGGAGCATATACAAGATTACCTCAAGATGTCCCCCCATTTATGTTGTGCGAAGGCAATCCTGCTGGCATTCGGGGGCTTAATTTAGTGGGCATGAAACGTGGCGGTCTCTCTAAAGAAACCATTTTAGAAGTCAAAGCCATCCACAAAGAATTATATAGATCCGATCAAAACACAACACAAGCGATTGAAACCCTTAAAAGCCATCACTGCACCACGCCCGAAGCCAATCATTTGCTTCAATTTATCATCACAGAGACAAGTCGAGGGCTACTCAAAAAAGGCATTCGACATGAGCAAAATGACGAAGAGTAATGGATTTACCTTAATTGAATTTTTACTCCTACTCGCCGTCATTGGGGCACTTGTTTATATTGTAGGGCCAAAATTCAAACAAACAGAAAGGGAAACGATTCCCAGAACTTTAGCTCAAAAAAACGAGCAATCGCTTCAAATTGTTCGAAACACGCTACAGGCTTATAAGCAAAAATATCAGGGGTACCCCCCCAGTTTAGATGATGTTGATTTTGTGGTCATGCTTCCAGAAATGGAGCTGCCTCCACTTAAAAATGCGAAATGGCAATATTACCGAAGTAAAGGTGTTGTCCAACTTCTAAAAACCGCTCCCAAGGAGATCCAAAAATGAAATTTTTTATAGACAGTGCCGAATTAAAAGACATCGCAATCGCCAATGAAATGGGTCTTGTAGATGGTGTCACAACCAATCCCAGCCTCATTAAAAAAGCAGGAAAAGACCACAAAAAAACCATTCAAGAAATCAGTGCCTTGATAGACGGGCCTATTTCCGTTGAAACCCTGAGTGAAACCGCAGAAGGCATGTTAAAAGAAGCCGAAGAGTACATCACCTGGGGCAAAAACATCGTCATCAAAGTGGTAATGACGCCAGAAGGCATGAAAGCGGTAAAAGAACTCTCTAAACGAGGCGTTAAAACAAATGTAACGCTTATTTTTTCAGCCAACCAGGCCCTCATTGCCGCCAAAGCAGGCGCGACCTATGTCAGTCCTTTTGTGGGGCGTTTAGACGATATCAGTCAGTATGGTATGGACTTGATTTCACAAATCCGCACGATTTTTGACAATTACGGGTTTGAAACTCAAATCTTAGCAGCAAGCGTACGAAATCCCGTTCATGTCCTAGATGCGGCCCAAATTGGCGCAGACGTGGCCACCATTCCATATTCTACTTTAGTCCAACTCTTCAAGCATCCTCTGACAGAAAGTGGCATTAAAACTTTTTTAGAGGATGCAAAAGCCTTTCAAAACGGATGAAACTGACACTATCGCTTTCAAAAGAAGCTTTTGAAAACAGAATTGAAGAAAAAACGGATAAAACCGCAAAAAAAACATTAGAAAAGCGACTTCTTGACCGCAGCACAAAGGGCGTTTTCAAGCACTCTTTTTATCACATCAAAAAAGAGAACGAAATCGAAATCCATCCCCACCCCTCTCTGGCCTTAGATTCGCCCTATCTCGTGATAAAAATCACCCCAATAGACGCTCAAAAATTGGAGTTGGATATCAGTTATAAACTTTATACGGCCGACATTACCTTATTGTTTATTTACGCTGTATTCACACTCATAATTTTCCACAACACCAAAATGCTCCAAACAGCCATGGCCTTATTGGCCTTGGTGGTAGTGTTGACGGTATTCAAACAAAACCGAATGCTAAAAATACTATTAGAAAGTTTAATTGAGGAAGAACCGGCAACCCAAGATTACCCCCCACATCAATAACATTCCTCCGCCTCCCCCAAAAAATCCCCGAATACTCACTAAGCCTCATTTAATATCCGAAGGAATTCAAAAAGGTTAGAGTCGGCGAATGCGTGAGCAAAAATCGAGATCGCGAAGCAGCTCGATTTTTGAAGAAGCGACAATCCCTGTTTGAAAAACAATTGAATTACTTAGAATCTACCGCCGCACCCAAAGTCACAACCACCGAAAAATCCTCAGATTCTGTATAAGAAATCTCAGCCACAGATCCAGCCAAACACAAATCACTTTCAGCTGCCTTTAAAGCCCCCAACTGAAGTTTGGACCCCTTAAGTTCGACAAGAGAAACAGGATGTTTCATACTCACTTGGCCCTGTGTTTTCGCCCCACGAATGATAGAAAGCACTTCTATCGCAATGCCCATAAGCCCAACCGCATCTGCCAATTCTGGCAAAGACTCAAATTCAGAAGCCGCTGGCCAAGACGACCCATGCACAGAAGGCGAAACCGCCGCAAACCGATACGACCAAATCTCTTCCGTCATATACGGCACAAACGGGGCTAAAAGCCGCAAGAAAAGAGACAAAGAAAGCTCTAAACTGGCAAGCGCAGAACGACGATTGGAGACATCCTCATCCCGATAAGCCCTCACCTTCACAAGTTCAATATAATGATCACAAAACTGCCAAAACGCCGCTTCTGAAAGCTCTAAAGCCACGGAATATTCATTATTTTTAAAAGCCTCTGTTGCAGAAACAACAACCCCTTCTAAGGTTCTTAAATGCGCCACATCCAACGGCAAAACAACATCCCGAATAGACAAATCTGGATAATCTTGAATTTGCATCAACACAAACTTAGACGCATTAAAAATCTTGGTCACCAGCTTTTTACCAATTTGAAATAAATTTTCATCAAAAGCCGTATCCACACCCAGCTTGGCTTTTGCCGCCCAATAGCGAACGGCATCTGAAGAATAGGTATCCAATAACGTCTCTGGCGTCACCGTATTCCCCTTAGATTTGCTCATTTTTTTACGATCGGGATCTAAAATCCAACCACTAATCGCCACATGCTTCCACGGAATAGTCCCTTCATGCATCCACGCTTTAGCAATAGTATAAAAGGCCCAAGTTCGAATAATCTCATGCGATTGAGGCCGAACATCCATCGGAAACACCTTTTGATGCCGTTCAGGATCAGAACCCCAACCACTGGCAATTTGAGGCGTCAAAGAAGACGTCGCCCAAGTATCCATCACATCCGGATCGCCCACAAAGCCCCCTGGAACCCCACGTTGAGATTCCGAATACCCTTTAGGGGCCTGAGAAAGCGGATCCACAGGCAAATCCGAAAGTTCGGCATAAATAGGTGCAGAATACTGAATCTCTCCAGACTCCAAAACAGGATACCAAACTGGAAACGGAACCCCAAAAAAACGCTGCCGACTAATACACCACTCCTGATTAAGCCCAGAAACCCAATGGTCATAACGGGATTTCATAAAAGAAGGCTGCCAGCGAATTTTAGCCCCCTGTGCCAACAAGGCCTCTTTTTGATCTAAAATTTTAATAAACCACTGCCTCGTGGTAATAAATTCAATGGGGCTATCCCCTTTTTCATAAAATTTAACCGCATGCGTAATGGCTTCCGGCTCCTTCACCAAAGCCGCACCTTCATGAATCAAAGAAGATCCAGGCTCAGATAAAAGCGCCACAATCCGTTTTTGAACCTCCTTCACACGAAGCCCCACCAAATCATCATATTGTTTTTGCGCTTGAGACGGCAAAAGAGACTCAAATGGCGCCTCACCAAAAACAACAGGCAAAAAACGCCCATTTCGGCCCAAAACAGGCTTCAAAGGCAATCCCGATTGCTTCCAAAACTCCACATCCATGGCATCCCCAAAGGTACATACCATCAAAATCCCCGTTCCCTTTTCAGGATTGGCATGCGCAGCAGGTAAAATAGGAACACGGGCATGAAAAAGAGGCGTAATCGCATACTGCCCAAAAAGACCTTGATAGCGAACATCATCTGGATGGGCGACAACCGCAATACAAGCCGGTAAAAGTTCCGGTCTTGTGGTCACAATGGTAAAAGTCCCACCAGATTCCACCGAAAATTCTATCGTATGGTAAGCCCCTGGTTTTTCTCTGTCCTCCAATTCAGCCTGAGCAACAGCCGTTTGAAAATCAACATCCCACATCGTCGGCGATTCCACATGTGAAATGCGATCTTTCGAAACTAAATCTAAAAAAGACCGTTGCGACACTGTCCGACACTGATCATTAATCGTTTCATACTGTAAAGACCAATCCACAGACAAGGCCAATTTACGCCACATCTGCTCAAAGGCACGCTCATCTTCCTGAGTCAAAATCTGACAAGCTTCAATAAAGTTCTGCCGAGAAACATCCTCATAATCCTGACGCTTTTTTTGAGAATCCCGAGACGGCGTCCAGTCCGGATGATACGGCAAAGCCGGATTACAGGTAATCCCAAAGGTATTCTGAACCCGTCTCTCTGTGGGAAGACCGTTATCATCCCAACCCATGGGATAAAAAATAGACTTGCCCATCATGCGTTGAAATCGAACTTGAAAGTCAGTCTGAGTGTAACTAAACACATGACCAATATGCAAAGAACCCGAAACCGTAGGCGGCGGGGTATCCACACTATAAGTATGCTCTCGAGACGCACTGGAATCCCAAGCATAAAGGCCCAAAGATTCCCAATGATCGCGCCACCGCTGTTCGGAATGTAAATGATCGTATTTATCCGGTAATTTTAAATCTGTCATAAGTAATGGATAGATTTACCACAAACACCTCAATTTAAGCAAGAAGCAGCCCATTTAAAAGCAGAAAAAACGAGTCATAAAAAAAGGTCATTTTTAATTAATTTGCTATTTCAAACAAAATAAAACATGATAAAATAAGGAAAATGGAAAGAGAAAAAACAACACCGTCACTGGAAAGTATTCTAAACCAACTCTCGGAAAAAAAATTTCGTCGCGGCATCAATTATGGATTGAGAGACTTTCAAAATACCCTCAAAAAACTCGGGGATCCCGAAAAAAAATGCAAAAATATCATTCATATTGCAGGAACAAACGGAAAAGGGTCCACCTTAAGTTATTTAAAATATGCCTTAATCCAAGCCGGATTTACCGTAGGCACCTACACCTCTCCCCATCTTGTCAGTTATCTTGAGCGCATCACATTCAAAGATAAGCTCATCTCAAAATCCGACTTTATCCGCCACATCACGCCCCTCTTATCACCCGACTACAACCTAACAGAATTTGAAATTCTAACAGCCCTGGCATTCTCCTATTTTGCAGAAAAAAAACCGGATTATCTCTTACTGGAAACAGGTCTGGGGGGCCGACTAGATGCCACAAATGTAATCACGCCCAACCTTAGCATCATCACAACCATAGGACTGGATCATACTCAAATATTAGGATCTACACTGCTTCAAATCACAAGAGAAAAATGTGGCATTATCAAACAAAATATCCCCATTGTGACAACCGAAACTCAAGCCCCCATAGTATTAGAAGAGATCCAAAAAGATGCCGCTGAAAAAAAAGCGCCTCTACTTATCGCCAAACAAGAAGCACCCATCCCCACCTATACGCTACAAGGTCATTATCAACGCATTAATCTCGGCATGGCACTGACCAGTCTTCGACATCTCTTTGGAGAAGAAAGCCCCTACATGCCCCAATTTTTAGACGGATTAAAAACAGCTAGGCATTGGGGACGATTCACTCAAATTCACCATGAATCAGGGACAGTCGTCATTGATTGTGCCCATAATCCAAATGGGATCCAGGCACTCATCGAAAGTTTAAAAAAGAAATTTCCAAATACCCTCCCAACATGGATTCTAGGCATCTCAAAAGAAAAAGATGCGAAAGAAATGATCGCCCAAATCAAAAAAGAGGCTAGTGAAATTTTTATCGTAGAATTTTCAGACGAATTGGGGCTTTCTTACAAAGAAATCCAAAAAAGAAGTCCCGTAAAACTCAAAAAACTAGCGATACAGGACATTCCATCACATATCTCCAAAACCCCCTTATTGATCATCACAGGCAGTATTTATTTTCTTGGAAACATAAAGCCTATGCTAGACAAAATAGAAAAAAATCATACGTTAAAAAAATCAAAATAAGCTATACTAAAAAGAAGAGATTTAAAAAGGGTGGATTAGAGGGAAGTTTTTTTTGTAAATAGTCAAAAGAGACATATTTAACATTTGTGGTTATTTTGTTTTTGTGTTTCTCGAAGAATTAGAAGATTATGAAGACTTCTAACCCACCCCGAACTGAATTATACCATAATTTTATATTTTTTAAACATTTATTTTATTGAATCCTTTTCCATTGTAAAAAAGAGATCTTTTTTTATGGCATTTAACAAAAAAATGGTACTATAAACAACATGAATCGAGAGGCTAAAAAAACACGTCGTTACATCACAATCTATGCAATAATAGGCATTATTGCCATATTAAGCCTATGGGTAAACATCAAAACAAACGCCCTCATGATCGAATCCCAGCGCTTAAAATTAGCCCTTAAAGAACTGCGAGAGAAAAACAATCAACTGGAACATCGCTTTTTACGGAAAACCAACATGGAAACCATAGATCAAAAAGCAACCGAAACCTTAAAAATGGCTCCGCCTAAAGCCATCATTTTCATCAAAGGTTAGCCCATGATCCCGAATAAATCCCGACATTTTACCGTTATTTTGATCACAATTATACTCACGAGCATCTTAGTATTACGCGCTTTTTATCTCCAAGTCATTCAATATCAATTTTTCAAAGAAAAAGCAGAACAGCAATTAAAGGGTATTATTTTATTACACCCGCATCGGGGTAATATTTATGATCGAAATAAAGTACCACTGGCGATCACAGAAAAAACCTTTTCTGTGTTTGCCGTCAAAAACGAAATGAATGACATCACAGAAACAGCGCGTATTACGGCAGAAATTCTCAATGAAAACCCAGCTGAAATGAACAAAAATTGGCGAAAAACCCGATCTAATTTCTTATGGGTAAAGCGACAAGTCCCCACTGAGACCGCCTTAAAATTAAGAAAATTACACCTCCGCGGCATTGGATTTGTTCAAACAGAAAAAAGAGTCTACCCACAAAATCATGTTGGGGCTCAAATTATGGGCTATGTGGGTGTGGACAACCAAGGGCTGAGTGGTCTGGAATACCGTTTCGACAAAAAATTAAAAGGCTCCGCAGGAAAAATTATCTTGGAACGTGACCCTCGAGGTTTCCAACTGCTGACAGGCCAACGCAAAACCATCCCCAATTATGATGGTTTCCACATTATCAGCACCATTGACACACCCATTCAATATGCCGCAGAAAAAGCCCTAAAAAAAGGGGTAGCCAATGCAAAAGCAAAAGGCGGTAAAATCATTGTCATGAACCCCAAAAACGGAGACATCTTAGCGATGGCCGCCTACCCCAATTTCAACCCCAACGAATGGGAAAACTATGAAAGTACATCTCGAAAAAACAGAGCCGTTACCGATGTTTACGAACCCGGATCTATTTTTAAAACCATCACCATTGCAGGCGCCTTAGAAGAAGGTGTCGTCACACCTGAAACTGTTTTTGACGTCCCCGAGCAACTCCCCCTCTATAATATCGTCATCAAAGAAGCCCATGAACGTCCAGCAGGTGAAAGCAGCCGAAAAACAGTCACCGATATTTATAAAGAGTCTTTAAACGTCGGCACCAGTCTTATTGCCATGAAATTAACAGACAAAAAACTACATCAGTACGTTGAAGCGTTTGGATTTGGACAACCCACAGAAATTCAATTATCTGGCGAATCCAAAGGCATTGCACGAAAATTCAAAAATTGGTCAAAAGTAGATGTGGCCACGATTAGTTTTGGACAAGGTATTGCCGTAACAGCACTTCAAATCATCAACGCCACCAGTGCCATTGCCAACCACGGAGTCCTCATGACGCCTCGAATTGTAGACTATTTAGCGAACGATGACTTCACCATCCGACACAGCACACCCATTCGACCCAAACGACAAGTAATCAGTAAAAAAACAGCGGCAGAAATGACAGAAATTATGGAAACCGTAGTCCGAGAAGGCACCGCTAAAAATGTTCAAATCCCCGGATATAGCATTGCAGGAAAAACAGGAACCGCTCAAAAAGTAGCCGAAGGAGGACATGGCTATGAAAGCGGCGCCTATATTGCCAGTTTTGTTGGATTTTTTCCGGCCAAAGATGCCCAAGTCATCATTTTAGTATCGATAGATACGCCCAGAACCGTAATCTGGGGATCCGCCATCGCCGGTCCTGTTTTTAAAGAAGTCGCAGAATTTATCATTAATTACAAACAAATCCCACCCTCTTAAATTCCCTTCCCCGCCCTAGATCGCAACTGAAAATTTAATAAAAGGTTGAGGATCATAATCCTTAAGCACAAAATCTTCGTATTGCAATTCAAAAAAAGGCTTTGAAGCAATTTCCACACGAGGCAAAGCCGTCGGTGTTCGTGTTAATTGAAGACGAAGGCCCTCAATATGATTATGATAAATATGAGCATCTCCAAACGTATGCACAAAATATCGAGGCGTCAATGAAGAGGCTTGAGCCACCATCATCAAAAGCAAGGCATAACTGGCAATATTAAACGGAACGCCTAGTGCCATATCCGCAGAACGTTGATAAAGCTGACAATCCAAATGGCCATTCGAAACATAAAACTGAAAAAAAGTATGGCAAGGCGGCAAGGCCATCTTATCCAAATCGGACACATTCCAAGCATTCACAATCAAGCGTCTTGAATCCGGTGTTTTTTGAATGGCGTCTAAAAGATCCTGAAGCTGATCCACATGCGTACAGACATACTGCCCTGATTCATCCTGGGTAAATTTCTCCCAACGTCGCCATTGATAGCCATAAATAGGTCCTAAAGACCCATCTGGCTTTGCCCAAGCATCCCAAATACCACAGTCCAGCCCATCATGAATATTGGTAGCGCCACGAATAAACCACAACAATTCTTTCAAGACACTGCTAAACAATACTTTTTTTGTGGTTAAAAGAGGGAACCCCTCTCGAAGATCAAACCGAAGTTGCGCCCCAAAAAGAGATCTCGTACCCGTCCCAGTACGATCATGCCTATCCTCTCCAGACTCTAAAATGGTACGAATAAGATCTAAATAGGCTTTCATGAGGCCCATCCTAACACATAAAAGAAAAAATAAAAAAGAGGGACTATTGCGAAAGGCCTACGCTTGGATCAGCTGCAAGGTATTCCGAGTCCGAAAGCCCGGAGTTTATACATAATAAATGAGGACTTGAGGACGAGGATAACACAGCCGATGACCAAAATAGGCCTTTCGCAATAGTCCCAAAAGAAAATATATTCCAGTTAACAGTCTGTAATTCCTATGTTATACTCAAAAAAAAGTCACTCAAAATCTAATTAAGAAAGAAGGGTATCATTTGTCTCAAGAAAATCTGAAACAATTCGCAAATATTAAAGTCGTAGGTGTAGGCGGCGGCGGCGGAAATGCGGTCAATCGCATGGTAGCGGCAGGCGTAAAAGGTGTCGAATTTTGGGTGGCAAACACAGACATTCAAGCACTTAATGTTTCCCTTGCAGATAACAAAGTGCAAATTGGCGCTAAGTTAACAAAGGGTCTCGGCGGCGGCGCCATTCCCAGCGTAGGGGAAGCCTCTGCTAAAGAAAGCATTGAAGATATTGAAGAAGCACTCGAAGAAGCTGACATGGTGTTTATCACCGCTGGAATGGGTGGTGGAACAGGAACAGGCGCAGCACCGGTTGTAGCAAGAGCCGCAAAAGACAGAAGTGCCCTCACTGTCGCCGTTGTCACAAAACCCTTCCGATTTGAAGGTCCTGTCAGAAACAGACAAGCAGAAGAAGGCATTGAAAAACTCCGTCAACATGTAGATGCCATGATTGTCATTCCCAATGATAAATTATTAGAAGTGGTCGAAAAAATGACCAGCATGGTCGAAGCTTTTAAAATTGCAGATGACGTTCTAAGACAAGGTGTTCAAGGTATTGCCGATCTCATCACCATCCCAGGATTAATTAACTTAGACTTTGCTGACGTCAAAACCATTATGAAAGATTCAGGTTCTGCAATGATGGGCATTGGCCGCGCATCCGGTGAAAATCGTGCTGTAGCAGCCGCAAAACAAGCCATAGCCTCTCCTTTACTTGAAGAAACCATTGATGGAGCAACCGGAGTCATATTAAATATTACCGGTGGAGAAAGCCTATCCTTGCACGAAGTTCATGAGGCCGCAGAGGTAATTTATAGTGCCGTAGATCCAAACGCTAACATTTTATTTGGATCCGTCATTGATGCCTCTTTAAAAGAGGAATTGGTCATTACAGTTATTGCAACAGGATTCAATAGAACCACAAAATACAAACATTTAGAAGCTCAATATAGTGCCAGTGTGCCAAGCCATACCTCAAACTACAGCAGTGCAACCTATACAACCAATCCTGTCACATCCTTGAAAGAAAAAGTGGCACCTGCACCCGCCCCTACCTTTACAGCACAGGAACCAGTAGCCCCGGTAGCAGAAACGCCAACAAGTGCAACGCCTTTTCGAAGCACACCGCTTATTAATGAAACAGAAAAACCCTTTTCTCCCCTTATTTCAACAGAGGAAATGGTCAGCACCTACACAACACCTGTAAGCACAATGGCGCCCAAAAGCACCCCTTCTTCATTTTTTTCAAGCGGACCGACAAAAGCTGCCACTACTGAAAATAGTTTCAATCTACAAGCGAAAGAGCCTACCCTTGAAGGCACAAAAAAGGAACCCGAAACTCAAGAGAAATCCAAAGATGATGATTTTGAGTTCGACTTAGATGTCCCAGCCTTCCTTCGAAATATTCATTAAAGCGGCTTTAGAAAAAAAAGAAGCCGATCTGCAAAAAAGAAGTCTCCCCTCGAAAGAGGGGAACTCCTTTTGGGTCTCCTTCACCAGCAATGATTATCTGGGCCTCGCAAAAAACAAATCCCTCATTCAAAAAAGCATTCCCAGTTTAAAAAAAGAAGGCATGGGATCTACAGGATCTCGCCTTTTAAGTGGAAACCATCCCCTAAACGAAGCCTTAGAACAGCAATTGTCCCAAATATTAAACACAGAATCAGCACTCATTTTTAATTCCGGCTACCACATGAACACCGGCATTATTCCCGCAGTGATGAATCCTGGCGATTTAATTTTAGCCGATCGCTATATCCACGCAAGTAGCATAGATGGCTGCAAATTATCAGGCGCAACCTTAAAGCGATTTCATCATAACGACACAAAACATCTAGAAAAAATAATAGAAAAAGAAAAATATAAATACAAAAAAATACTAATTATAACAGAATCTGTTTTTAGCATGGATGGGGATCAAGCCCCACTTAAAACACTCATCCAAATTAAAAAAAAGCATCACGCCCTCTTAATGGTAGACGAAGCACATGCCATAGGCATCCTGGGAAAAAACGGATACGGGCTCTGTCCTGAACATGCAGAAGACATCGACATCATCGCAGGCACTTTTGGAAAAGCATGTGGCAGCCAAGGAGCCTATATTGGATGTTCCAAGCTCTTAAAAAACTGGCTTATCACGACCTGTCGGTCTTTTATTTATTCCACGGCATTACCGCCTGTCGTATTAAGTTGGAATCGTCACGTTTTAGAAGCCCTACCCCTTTACGAAAAAAAAAGAAAAAAAGCACATCAAAATGCCCTATATCTTCGAAAAATGTTGAACGAACACAAAATTCCCACAAAAGGAAATACGCCTATCATTCCAATTTTAGTAAACAGCACCGAAGAAAGCATCGCACTAAGCACTTATTTGAAGGAAAAAGGCATAGAAGCACTCCCCATTCGCTATCCTACAGTACCTAAAAATAGAGCTCAAATACGACTTTCTATTACAGCCAATCACAGCAAAAAAGACATCACCCTATTAGGAAAGGAGATTATCAAATGGTTTCACATGAATGGATCAATAATCACGCAAAAATAACCGTAATTTATGTCACAGGATGGGCATTAGATCACACATTTTTTGCCCCCTATGCGCCGGATAAAAACCATCTCATTATCACCTGTACAACACTAAAAGAATTACAACAACAGATCCCCCTGCTCATCAAAAAATACACCTTAAAAACCTACGCCTGTGTAGGATTTTCATTGGGCGCCCTATTATTAGTCAAATGCCAAGAATCCCTGAATGCCATAAAGACCACGCTCATTGGGTTAAATAAAGGCTATCCCAAAGGCGCTATAGACCCCATCATAAAAAACATAAAAATCAATAAAAACAAAACCCTTTCCGAGTTTTATCAGCTCTGTTTTGAGCATCCAAACGCCTACAAAACGTTTCAAGAACACCACGAATTTCGACTCATCGAAAAATGGTCTAAAGCCGACCTTATTCAAGGATTGGAAACCCTTAAAACCATACACTTAAACACAGGAGACCTGAAAAAAATCCCTCATTTAACGCTACACCATGGCGAAAAGGATCGCATTGCGCCCTTAAAGCCCATCCAAGCCATCGCAGAGAAAGAAAGAGTAGCTTTACAGGTATACCCAAACGAAGGGCATATTTTAAGCCGCTAAAGCAGCTTCAGTTTTTTGTTTAAGTCCATGGCGTTTGGACACCAGTTGTTGATACAAGGCCACCCAGCGATACATATCATCTGCGTAAAGCGATTTTAATTGATTCATGGGAACCGTAGCTGCATCAAAGAAAAAAGATAAGCCATTCACAGCCTGAGATTGAAACTGAACAATCATGGTCGACAGCTGAGACAATTGGGCATCAATCGCATCAATTTCCAATAAAAGTGCCACCACTTCTTTAGAATCCAAACGATCTCTATGCCGTTTGGAAACACGCTGAATCGCCCATTTGGATTGATTTAAAATATCGCGAGAATGTGCAACTGTCCCATTAAACGAATTCATATTAGACAAATAGGTCATCATATCTCCCATTTGCAAAGTAGAATCCACCAAGGACATCAATTGAGGCGGCAAGGCCGAGGCTTTATACAACTTTAAAACCAAATCGGTATCTTTTTCAACGGCCAACAAAAACTGAGAAATCGCTTCTTTCTTAATCGAGGTATCGCCCGATTCAATGGCCCCTAAATCTTTAAAATTAGACTGTAAAATATGCGTAACCTGAAGCAGTTCTTTCACATAATCAGATAAAGTGATAAAAACAGACGCAATCTGAGTTGTATCCCAAAAAAGATGGGCATTCAAATCTAAAAGCTGGTCAGATTCCCGTAAAGTCTCAAATTCAGAAGCATGAGATTCGGCATAAACAGCATCCTCAGGAGGGGCTGACGGTGTGGGAAAGGCAACAGAATCGGAGGCCTGTTCACGAAGTACGCCCAATTCCGGATCATCCAAGGTAACCAATGTCATATAATTAACAGGCAAATTTGTCATCGGATCCTTACGTGTACTCTCCATAATTTTGGTCGCAACATTCACAGAAATAAGAGTATACTTCCGAGGATCCGTCGTAATATCCGCCACATCGCTTAAAATAGCCATTTGATCTCCACGACCAAAGCGATCTTCAGAAATAGGACAGGTAAAAATTAGACCTTCAATTTCGGACTCAGGTTGAGACGATGCCGCAATAGAAGATCGAATTTCTCTTAAAGACACCTCTCGACGTCGATCTCTATAATTCCGTTGTTGCTCCCAATAACCCAATTCTACTGCTTGAGCATCCGGAGCTGTAGGCGTGGACGTGGAAAAAGAATGAGAGCCCAAACTCGACAGCGTATCTGCCGCCTGAAATCCAGAAATACGCCGATACAAAGTTTGAAAACGATCCGAAAAAAATTTACCTCTAAAAAGATCCAATTCCCGATTAAAGGTCGTCAAACGCTGAGACAAATCCCCAAAGGAATCCAAAAGATTAAGTCCCTCTAAAGGAAGATCAGGAACCGACTGAGAAGAAATCCCCTGAGACTGTACAGCCATTTGAAAATTTTGCAACAAAAGCTGTAAAACATTCACCATCTGACGACGACGATGCGCATTAGAAACCACTAAAGGCGGATGCGTCCCAATAATAGACGATAAATCGATAACATCAGATGCCTCTCGCTGTTGAACACGACGACGCGGCTCACTAGAAACTGTACCGGCAACAAAAGAAATCATATCCATAAATTAAGCCCCCACCTTTTGTGACATATTAAAAACACGTGCCCGTCGATTTGAAATATCTGAAATAACCTGTGTCAATTCTCGAGAAAAATCCGCCAAAAAAGAATCCGACTGAAGAATGCCATCAAAAGAAATCGCCATCGTTTTTAAATCCAAAACAGTATGATGCCTATCACCTGCAAAAAGACTGGAATATCGCAATTCTGTAGAAGAAAGAGACAGACAATATTGTGGCCCTGATGCCCCCTCTAAAGCATGAAGATTACTCACATAAGAGGTAGTGCCTTTACCCGCGCCTATTGTAGTAGAAACGGCCTTTAAGAATTGTTTATACAACTTACTTTGTGTATGTTTGGACATGACGTATCCCCTCTTCTGATTAAATTAGTGTTAGTAAAAAAGGGGTACCCAAAAAAGAGAAAAGATAAACATCCTTTATAAAAAAGAGACGATACAAGACTGTTGCGAAATGCCTACGTTTGGATTAGGGATAAGTAAGATATCGTTTAAGGACCTCCAATTTTTTAGCGCCTATGCCTTTAACCTGTCTCAATTCATCCAAGGATTTAAATCCACCATGAGCCGTTCTATACGCCACAATACGCTTGGCCATACTGGGACCCACACCAGGTAATTCATCCAATTGAGAAGGAGAGGCCTCATTCAAAGAAAATTGAAGCGGAGGATCAGAAACAGACGAAGCATGCCCAGAAGGATCAGAAGGCGATACAATAGAAGCTGAGCCCCCTTGAGAGACAAAGGGAATAAACAGATGCGACCCATCCGGAACCAGGCGAACCAAATTAACGGCATCTTTTTGCGCATTCGATAAAAAACCGCCTGCGGATTCCACCACTTCATAACAACGAGGTTCGGCATTAAATTTATAAATTCCAGGTTTCAAAATAGCCCCAGAAATATGAATCACAACCTGTTTGGGAGACTGACTCATCGAATTTGGCGAAGAATTCAAGCTTAAAGATGGGCTAGAATTCAAGGGAATTTCCGTCCATTCCGGACCTATAGGCGTTGCATAATGCTCATAAAGCATCACACCAACACCCAGAAAGCAACACACCACACTGCCCCAAAATAAAAGCGAGAGTTTAGACATGCATAAAGTATACTTTTTTTATTGCTTTATTAAAAGAGGCTTCTACGATATAGTACCGTACATGAGTATCGCCCTTATTTTTGGAGAAGAATCCTATTTAGTCGAAAAAGAACTAAATCGAAGATTAAAATTACCGGACAGCGGCACCATAGAATCGCTAGAAAGCAACTGCTCCATTCAAGAGTTAGAACTTCAAATGACAGCGGTATCTTTATTTTCAGATCAAAAAACAATAGTAATCAAAAGCCCCGCGTTTTTATTAAAAAGCCTCGAAAAAAAAGAAGTAGAATCCCTGGAAAGCAGCCTCAAAAAAATACAACCCCTATCGGATAAATTATTAATCTATCATAACGGCACCTTAGATCAGCGCAAAAAACCCTTTTTATTGCTCAAAAAATACGCTGAACTCAAGGAATACCCTGCCTTTAAAGCCTGGGAACAAGATAAGATCATCGACTGGATCCAAAAAACCAGCAAAGACTATCAAAAAGAAATAGACACAGAAGCCGCCATTCTTTTAGAACAAATGGGCGGAAACAACCTCAAACAATTGGCCAAAGAAATTGAAAAATTAAGCATATACACAGGTAAAAATCCTAAAATAAAGGCTCAAGATGTTAAAGAAGCCGCCGGCGGAAGTCAAAGCACCCTTTTTCAACTCAGCGACGCACTCAAAATAAAACACATGAAAAACGCGACGCAATCACTGCAATTGATATTAAAAAACGGCGAAGATCCCATCAAATTATTGGGATTTATCGTCTCAACATTTCGATTTTACTGTCAACTATTGGCCGCAGATTTAGAAAAAAAATCAGATCAAGAAATAGGCCAAATACTCGGTAAAAACCCATTTTTTGTCAAAAGAGTCCTCAGTGACATTCGCAAAAAATACACACTCTCCGAACTCAAAAACAGCATGACCTTATGGGCAAACGCAGACTTTAATATTAAGTCCGGAAAAATGAAAGGCGAAGACGCCCTCATCACCACACTCGTATCTGTTTTAGACGCGCGTTAAATGCCTACGTTTGGATCAGCTGTAAGGCATTCCGAGTTCGAAAGCCCTTATAGGGTATAAATGAGGACTTGAGGACAAAGATAACACAGCAGATGGCCAAAATAGGCGTTTTGAAACAGCCCCAAGTTTCGCAACAGTGCCGTTAAGAAATAATACGATTTTTCTTATCGTAGGTAAAATAACTGATAATCCAGTTCACCAAAACAACCATCTTATTGTTAAAGCCAACAATAGATAAAAGATGCACAAAAATCCAAATACACCACGCAAAAAATCCCTGAGATTTAAATCGACCCAATTCAACAACAGCAGCGCTACGGCCAATTGTAGCCATAATACCTTGATTATTATATACAAAAGGCTTCATCGGCTTTTGATCGAGTAAACACCCCAAATTATCTGCAAAACACTTCGCTTGTTGCATAGCCACAGGCGCCAACATCGGATATCCATTGGGGTAATCCTCACAAACCAACTTGGCAACATCGCCAATCGCAAAAACGTCAGGATGGTTTAAAAGTTGGCCATACTCGTTCACAAGAAGCCGAGACTGAGAGGCTTCCCCATCATGAATCGCAGGAATACGCGCCTTAACCCCTGCAGTCCAAACCACCATTTTAGTTGAAATATCTGGATGATCCGACACCTTCAAAACCGAACCATCATAGTCCTGAACAGCTTGGTTCAATAAAATCTTAACACCCAGTTGTTTCAATTTTTCGTAAGCCGCTGCAGAAGATTCTGGACACATCGTGCCCAACAATTTACCTGTTGCCTCAATTAAAAACAACTCTCGCTTTGAAGATGCCAATTCTGGATAATCCGAACCTAAAATATGCGTGTTAAATTCAGCCAGAGCTCCCGCAAGTTCAACACCTGCAGGCCCACCGCCGACAATAACCGTCGTAAGCAAAGTATCTCGAATCGCTGAATCTTGACTAATCGCCGCTTGTTCTAAATTTTTCAAAAAATCACGGCGTGTTTTAGTGCCATCTTCCAAGGTTTTCAAGCTATAGAAAAGATCTTTTTTACCTTCTAAGCCAAAAAAATTGGACTGGCTGCCTGTAGCAATCACCAAATAATCATAAGAAAGAGCCCCTATAGAGGTCTGAATTCGCTTTTCAGAAGGATAAACATCCGTAACCTCAGCCATTCTAAAAATAACATTAGAAAAGCCTCTAAAAAGCTTGCGAAGAGGTTCACAAACAGAATCCGGCTCTAAACCAAAGGTAGAAACTTGATACAACAAGGGCTGAAATAAATGAAAATTATGGTCATTAAAGAGAACAACTTGAACGTTTTTATTTTTAAGATGTTTCACAACATTAATCCCTGCAAAACCACCGCCAATAACAACAACACGAGGGTGTGGACTTTCAGGAACATAGATTGTTTTTGTATTCATTTCCATAATGAAAAAAGTATTGTATGCCTTAAACAGACTTAGGTCAAGCCTGTTTCAAATACCCCTCTCTAATCTATTAGATCTGCGTCATCCGGATGCGTTTTTCCAAAACGTCGCCCATAAAAAAAGTAAATACACTGACCGATCACAAGCCACCCCGCCAAGCGAATCCAGGTATCTAAAGGAAGGGCCGCCATTTGAGCAATCGCAAAAAAAGCGCCCAAGGGTGCCACCACATAAACAAATGGCGTTTTAAAGGGTCGTTTAAGCCCCGGTTTTTTAACCCGTAAAAGAATGACCCCACCACATACAATAGCAAACGCAAACAAAGTGCCAATAGAAACCAATTCGCCCAAAATACTAATAGGTAAAAGGCCCGCCACAACCATGGCAACGCCCCCCGTAATCAGCGTAGAGACATGGGGTGTATGAAATTTAGGATGAACCGCAGAAAAAGAAGCCGGCAAATAGCCTTCTTTAGACATGGTATAAAAAATACGCGTTTGCCCCAACATCATGACCAAAATCACAGAACTTAAACCTGCAATAGCACCCAATTTCACAATGGGTCGCAACCAAGCCAAGCTCGGCCCCACGGCATTAACCCCAACAGCAATCGGGTCTGGAACATTAAGGTGGGAATAATGAACCAACCCCGTAAGCACTACAGCCACTAAAATATAAAGAACCGTTGAAATGAGTAAAGACATCAACATCCCAAACGGAAGATCTTTTTGAGGATTTTTAGCCTCTTGTCCAGCTGTAGAAACAGCATCAAAACCCAAATAAGCAAAGAAAATAACCGCAGCACCTCGCAAAATACCGCTCCATCCATAATGGCCAAATTCACCCGTATTGGGGGGAATAATAGGCATTAAGTTGGAGAGGTTAATGTGAGAAAGCCCAAACCCAATAAAAAGCAAAATAGCTGTCAATTTAATCACAACAATCACCGCATTAAATCGATTAGATTCCCGAATACCTACGGCTAAAAGAGACGTAATAACTGCAATAATCGCCATAGCAGGAAAATTAATCAGGGCCCCAGATAAGTGCCATCCAGACGCATCTACAACAAAAGGAGACATAGAAAGCGCCCTTGGTATATGAATCCCCATATCCCCTAAAAAACTCGTAATATAACCAGACCACCCAACAGCAACTGTGGAAGAGGCCAACAAATACTCTAAAACCAAGTCCCAACCAATAATCCACGCCATTGTTTTACCCAAAGTCGCCAAGGTATAGGTATAAGCACTACCAGATCCAGGATACATAGACGCAAATTCAGCATAACAAAGACCCGCGAAAAGGGCCGCTAAACCTGAAAGAATAAAAGAAATCACAATCCCAGGCCCCGCATATTGTGCAGCAGCCTGACCTGTAATAACAAAAATACCAGCTCCAATGACCGCCCCGATACCCAGGGAGGTCAAACTCCATTTACTCAGTTCCCGCTTAAGATTGGGAGTATTAGCCATCAATTACAGGCGCGTCTGCAGCAGACAAAGGATTCACAACAAGATCCCCTTCCCATTTCGCAACAACCGCCGTAGCCACCGCATTTCCAACAACATTAACAGCTGAACGCCCCATGTCTAAAAGTTGATCAATTCCCAAAAGCAAGGCCAAGCCTTCAACCGGAATATGGAAAGTAGTCAAGGCACTCGCAATTACAATCAAAGACGCGCGAGGAACACCCGCCATTCCCTTACTGGTAACCATGAGCATCAACATCATCACAACTTGCTGATGAATCGACAATGGCATCCCATAAGCTTGAGCAATGAACATCGTCGCAAAGGTTGTGTACATAATAGAACCGTCTAAGTTAAATGAATAACCAACAGGAAGAACAAAGCTCACCACACGATCTTTACATCCAAAGCTTTCCAAACGCTCCATTAATTTAGGAAAGGCCACTTCTGAGCTGGCTGTACTAAAGGCCAAAACAAAAGGCTCTTTAATATAAGAAAGCAGTTTAAGGTAAGGAATACGAAGCACATAACATATAAGAGCCAAAATAACCCCTGTAAAGAAAAGGAGACCGCCAAAAAAGCACAGAATCAAATAAAAATAGCCCTGCATAATACCAATACCATGTTCTCCTACAGCAGCGGCCAAAGCACCAAAAGCACCAATGGGAGCAAAATACATGACGAATTTAGTAATTTTAAACATAACATGAGACAAAGAATCAATGCCTTTTAAAATAGGCTTACCCACATCCCCCAAAGAGGCTACAGCAACACCAAAGAAAAGAGAGAAAATAACAATTTGAAGAATTTCATTATGTGCCATCGCATCTACAAAACTCTTAGGAATCATATGTGCGACAAAATCCGAAACGCCATTTAATTTTGTTGTGGTAAGCCCCGTTTCTGTTCCTTGTTCAGGAAGGGTTAAATTCATACGATGGCCCGGCTCAAAAACATTCACAATGACAAGGCCTGTAATCAGGGCAAGAGCGGTCGCAAATTGAAAATAGGCCAAAGTCTTAATACCAATTCTACCCACTGTTTTAAAACTACCCAACTTAGCAATGCCCACAACCAAAGTTGAAAATACCAAAGGCGCAATAACCATTTTGATGAGACGAAGAAAAACATCACTAAAAACTTGAAAATGCTGACTGAAAGAGGGGTAAAGGTAGCCCACCAAAACACCCAAAACCATGGAAAGGAAAATAATATTCGTAAAACGAGATGTAGACTTCATAAACGCTCCTTAAAGAGAGATATAACCATTTCGAGTCTATCTAAAATTATTAAATCTTGCAATCTTTTTTTGTGCCCCTTCATTAAAATGAGCGTGTTAAATTTTCACACCCTTCAGATAAAACCAATAAATTATCTTCGATACGAATCCCTATCTCTTCCACATAGCGTTTTCCATCCAAAGTGACATCAAAAAAACCATAAATCCCAGGTTCATTACTAATCACCATTCCGGGCAATAAAGGTCGTGACTTATAGGAGCGATAAGGATCCCCATCATGCACTGCAAAACCCAATAAATGACTCACACCATGAGGCATCTTGTCATACGGCAAACGAATCATGCCTTTTTTACGTCGAATATGAATATCCAGTTGAGTCTGAATAAAGTCCCAACACAACTGATTCAGCGCGTCTATGCTAACACCTGCTCGAAGAGCCCCTTCAACCTGAGATTGAGCTTCCAGAACAATAGAAATCAAAAGCTTCTGAAGCGGATTATACGTCCCCGAAACCGGAATCGTGCGAGAAATATCCGCAGGCATCCCCTGATAACGACACCCAAAATCCAAAAGAAGCAAGCCATTTGGAGGCAAAGGGTCATTATTTTTACGATAATGCAACACCTGAGCATTAGCGCCTCCAGCAACAATAGTCGGAAAGGAAAGTCCCATCCAAGATCGTTTTTGAAGCTCCCCATTCAAAAATCCCGCGACCTCTGTTTCGGATTTCAGATAGGGCAATGCCTCACAAAGCGCATCAAACGCCTCTAAACTCAATCGATTCGCTGTTTTAAGGTGGGAAATATCACAGGCATCCAAACACAATCGGGTATCCCACTGAAAATCTGAAAGGCATCGAAAGGAAACAGAAAGCCCTTGAGATCGAAAACGACGCTGCAATTTTTGATTAAAAACATCATGATACCCAGGTATTTTTTTACGCCCCTTAGGGGCATCGTACCACACCAACCCCAGATCCGAACTCCCTGTTTTAAAACGAGTCACTAAATCCAAAAACAAGTTCTGATAAGGTCGAATAGTGCTTAAACCTGTAACCTCCAAAACAACCCTATCCTTTTCTGGAGACCCCCCTCCTAATTGCACGCCTTCCCAAAATTCATGATGTTCGTTTTTGGGCGGTAAATACAAAATGGTCTCCTGTGTTTGAGGGTCTAAAAAAAGAGCCGTATTCAACTGATTAATACCCGTTAAATATAATAAATAAGGATCTTGATACACAGAAAAGGAAGGTGCCGCCCAATAAGATTCGGAACAAGGCTCCCAAAAGGGACCTACAATAAGAGCGGGGCATTCCAAACGCGAAAGCAAGGCATCTCGACGCAAACGATAGCGACGTTTTGCATCATCAGCAGAAAGTCCTGAATCCAAAAAAACACCAGAGTACGCTGTCATAAACTTAAGAATAACGGGCAAGGCGCATATGGGCAAGAAAAAAGCATCGCCGGGACCGTTACAAAAGGACTCCGTTTGAATCAGATGCCAGGCATTTCGCAACAGATCCTAAACATAAGGCCCCATATCAAAAGCACCCTCTCGAAGAACACGATACGGGCGCGTTGTTAAATCCACCAGGGTAGACACAAGCCCCAAAGCCGGTTGCCCCTCATAACAAAAAGAAAGCTGAGACCTAAATTCAGGCGAAAGATAAGTAAGAGAATCCAAAGGAGCCTCATCTGAACGATTAAGACTCGTAGATAAAAGGGGCTTTCCATAGGCCTTTAAAAGATCGCAAATAATCCCATCACCCGGAAAACGAATCGCAAGCGTAGAACGTCCCCCTGTAATCAGATCCGAGACGCCCTCTTTTTTAGGTAAAATAACCGTGACTGGGCCTGGCCAAATCTGAGTCAAAAGAGCAAGTTGTGACTCTGAAACTGTAACCCAAGAAAAAAGAGACTCCAAGTCAGGAATTAAAACAATAAATCCCTTCTCAAGCGACCTATTTTTAAGCTGAGCCAAAGCCAATGCCGCTTCGTCGGTCACAGGCCCAATAAGTCCCCATACCGTATCACAGGGAAAAGCGCCTATAGAATTCGATTGTAGAGAGAGAACAACATCCTCAAACATAAAAACGCGACGCTTTAGCCTGTAAATCAGATTCAAAAGACCATAAGGTTCCCTGCTGAAGAAAATCTTCAGGATCCAAAAAAGAATCCTTAAGGGTCACAGGTTTTGTCAATGTAAAAAGCTCTGAAAGCAACACAGGACTTCCTTTAGAAGGCGTCTGAAGACGCTGAGACACAATGCCTTTTAAACAATAGGTCATCCAAAAAGGGTCCAACCCATAACTCAAAAGTCGTAAGAGCGTAGACGAAACCTGTTCAGTATGTAAAGTAGCCAAAACCAAATGTCCTGTATACGCCGCTTCTAATGCCACTTGAGCGGTTTGGGCATCTCGAATTTCACCGATCATAATCACATCTGGATCCTGTCTCAGAACAGCGCGTAAAATAGTCGCAAAAGATTCCCCCTGTTCTCTCCCTACCGGAATTTGCCTCACGCCATGAAGCACAGATTCCACAGGATCTTCAATAGAAACCACATTCAGACGACGCGTTTCAACCAACCAACGCAAACACTGATACAAAGTCGTGGTTTTTCCAGATCCTGTAGGGCCTGTCACTAACACAAGCCCAGACGAAAGCGATAAAAGAGACTGAAGTTGACGCGTAACATCAGGAAGAAAGCCCAAATCTTCAAAAGAAGATAAATGAGAAGATGACGAAAAAAACCGACACACAAAATCTTCCCCATAAACAGTAGGAACAGAGGAAACCCGAATGGTTTCAATCCGACTAAGCCCACGCCACTCCAAACGACCATCTTGCGATTTAAAAGATTTAGACACATCCATATGCGAATGAAATTTTAAAAGACGAATTAAAACACGGGCATCCGCCGTATCCAAAAACAGCGGATCCGAAAGCCGTCCTTGAATTCGATAAACAATGCGAACACGATCCCGTTCAGAATACAGATGCATATCGGAGGCCTCAGATAAAAAAGCCCGAAGTAAAAAAGAATCCAAAAGAGAAAGCGCAGCCCCATCTAAAACCAAGGTAGAATAAAGGTGTTCATGAAAAGAAACAGAATCCAAAGGAATAAAAGTATGCGGAATACCCGGATCAAAAGAAACAGGGCGGGACTGGTGTGAAATGCCCTCTGTTAAAAAAAAAGACATGCCTTGATCCTGATACAAAGGTAAAACACGATTGCAAATCAGATCTGAAGCGGCATAATCCGCAACAAAAGAGGAATCACAGACAAAGGTCATCGCCACCCCTAAGGCCCCTTTCTTTATTCTGAAATAAGAACTTCTTTTAAAACATCAATTTCGTCAATCGCTTTTCCAGTTCCAAGTGCCACACACTCTAAGGGATTATCGGCGATCACCACAGAAATTTGTGTTTCAGATTCAATATATTTATCCAAGCCCACAAGCAGGGCCCCGCCCCCGGCAAGCGTGATACCTCTATCCATAATATCAGAGGACAACTCAGGCGGTGTTTTTTCAAGCGTGGTTCGAATTCCATCAACAATAGCACGAACCGGATCTTTCAAAGCTTCTCGAATTTCGGTGCTGGTTAACGTAAAGGTTTTAGGTAAACCCGACACCAAGTCACGCCCACGTACTTCCATGGTTTTTTCTTGCTGAAGCTCAAAAGCAGACCCTAAATGAATCTTAATTTCCTCAGCAGTACGCTCCCCAATTAAAAGCCGGTAATTTTCACGACAATGCGAAATAATGGATTCATCCAATTCATCTCCAGCGATGCGAATGGATTTAGAGACCACAATACCACCTAAAGAAATTACCGCAATTTCAGTAGTCCCACCACCAATATCCACAATCATGCTTCCTGCAGGATCTGAAACCGGCAAATTAGCCCCTATCGCCGCAGCCATAGGTTCTTCAATCAAGTAAGCCTCTTTAGCCCCTGCCTGGTGAGTCGCCTCAAGAACAGCCCGTCTCTCAACCCCCGTAATGCCAGAAGGAACCCCCACAATAATACGAGGTTTCAAGCGAATAAAGCTATGTGCAGGCAATGCCTTTTTGATAAAATACTTAAGCATGGTTTCCGTGATATCAAAATCAGCAATAACTCCATCCCGAAGGGGGCGAACTGCAATCACATTACCTGGCGTACGCCCTATCATGCGCTTCGCCTCATCTCCAACAGCCAAAACTGTATTTTTATGTTTATCTAAAGCAACAACAGAAGGTTCTTGAATAATAATGCCACTACCCTGAGCAAAAACCAAGGTATTAGCAGTCCCTAAATCTATTCCCAAATCGCAACGAAATCGCGATAAAAACTGAGTTACCATTGAATCCATATTTTTCATTAAAAGCTCCTGTTCCTTTTCGTTAAAAATGAGTAAATGTCGATGATTTCTGTATAATTAAAGAAAGTCATAGTCAAATGTAGAGTATACAGGGCGAACTCAAAATAGACAATTACAAAGTCAAAAATCCAAACTGGGACTGTTGCGAAAAGCTTAGGTTTGGATCAGCTGCAAGGCATTTCGAATCCGAAAGCCCGGAATTTATTTGTCATAAATGAGGGCTTGAGGACGAGGATAACACAGCAGATGGCCAAAATAAGCCTTTCGCAACAGCCCCAAACCTTTAAACGGAAAGATAGAGATTAAACGTTAAATAACCCTCTATATAATCCTGAATAGCCTCCTCTAAAGACCATCGTGCAGGCGGGCATCCCATGGCCTGTAATTTACTCATAGGTGCTTCCGTAAAATATTGATATTGATTTTTAATAGATTCAGGCATTTCGATATAATCAATAGAAACAGGCAGTTTCATAGCCTGAAAAAGAGCCGTTGCCAAATCATTCCAAGATCTTGCCGCGCCAGTCCCAATATTATAAATCCCTTTAACCGTCCGATGCGTAAAAAGCCACCACATCATATCCACACAATCTTTGACATAAATAAAATCACGCATTTGACCCCCATCTTCGTAGCCATCCAAATAAGATTTAAACAATCCCATTTTTCCAGACTTCAAAATAGACGGGTAGGATTTACAAACCAAACTTCTCATGGTCTCTTTATGATATTCATTAGGACCAAACACATTAAAAAACTTAAGGCCTACAACCCGATCCAAAAGCCCCTCCTGCAGCAAATGAAGATCAAAAAGCTGCTTAGAATACCCATAAGGATTAATGGGACGGTAAGCCGGAATGGTCTCATGAAAATCAGAAAACCCAAGCTCGCCATCTCCATAAGTCGCGGCACTACTGGCATACATAAAATAGGTTTTTTTTCGAAACGCCCAAGCACAAAGAAGTTTGCTATATTGGACATTATTTTCCATTAAATAATCCATATCCATTTCAGTTGTGGACGAACACGCCCCCATATGGATAACCGCATCAATGGTCGAATCTTCTAAGAATCCCTCATCTTGAATTAATTCAATAAAAACCTCTTTATGATAATAAGCTTTATAGCGCAGTCCCACCAAATTTTTCCATTTCGGACTCTCGCCAAGTTGATCCACAACGATGACATCGTCAATGCCTTCTTGATTTAATTTCCATAAAAAAGCGCTACCGATAAATCCTGCACCACCTGTTAAAATAACCACAAATTCACCACCTCTTGTCTATTCTGTCTGAATCAAGATATCATACTAAACTATGGCATTTATTGTGGCCGAAAAAGGCGATCTTGTCACTGTTTATTTCAAACTTGCCTATACAAACGGCAAAGTCTATGTAAGCAACAGAGGCGCACAACCCCTTGAAATTCTCCTTGGAAGCAACACCTTTGTTCCAGGTGTAGAAGACGCCATTCTAGGCATGAAAATAGATGAAACCAAAACCATTACGCTCTCACAACCCTTTGGTCCCAAAATCATGGAGTTATTACTCCCCTTATCTCGTGCTGAAATTCCCGACCATATTCAATGCGAAAATGGCAAACAAGTCACCATTACCCTACCAGACAATCGAGAAATCACAGGTGTTTTTAAAGATGTTACAGACGAAACCGCTATCTTAGACACAAACCCACCCTATGCAGGCCAAGACATGGTCCTTACAGTCGAACTTGTCATGATCATAAATAAATGTTAGAGTAAAGGGACTGTTTTATAAGCCGCTTAAAAGGTAATAGAGAGTGGGTAGCCCCACTTTTTTGCTTTATATAAGAAATTAAAAAATTGATACGAGGGTAATAAGGAAAAGCCATGATAGTAATAGATAACTTAATGCAAGTCGCAAATCAAATTGAATCTGAGCGTGGAGTATCGAAAGAAGTTCTGTTTTCCGCAATCGAACAAGCCCTCGTTGCTGCCTGCAGAAAAAAAATGCCTGAAGAAGCCGATTTATATGCAAAATTAGACCTTAAAACAGGTGTAGCGCAACTGTTTCAAATTAAAATTGCCGTTAAAAAAGTAGAAGATGAGGTCATGGAAATCAGTCTACAAGACGCCAAAAAATACAATAAAGATGTTAAAGAAGAAGAAGAGGTTTATGTTCCCATTGAAACCGAAGAGTTCGGTCGAATTGCGGCTCAAACAGCGAAACAAGTCATTATACAACGCATCCGAGAAGCCGAAAAACAATCCGTTTTTGATGAATATCAAGACAAAATAGGCCAGATTTTAACAGGCACCGTTCAACGCGTAGAAAATAGAAATTACCTCGTAAATTTAGGTCGAACAGAAGCCGTTCTTCAGCTAAAAGACCAAATTCCAGGAGAAACCTTCCACGCAAAAGATAAAATTCGTGTCTATATCGTCAATATTGACAAAGGTCCAAGAGGAAATAGCATCCACATTTCTAGAACACATCCCGGACTCCTTCAACGTTTATTTGAGCTTGAAATTCCTGAAATTCAAGAAGGAATTATCAGTATCATGGCCGTATCTCGAGAAGCCGGAAAACGATCTAAAATTGCTGTAAAAAGTAATAATGCCTCTATAGGCGCAGTAGGAACCTGCGTAGGTCAAATGGGCGGCCGTATTCAATCCATCATCAAAGAACTTGGAAACGAAAAAATTGATGTTTTAGAGTGGTCCGAAAATCCCCAGCAGTTTATTGCAAACGCATTAAAGCCGGCAAAAATCAGCCAAGTCAGCATCACCAATGCCGAAGAAAAAACAGCAACTGTAATTGTTCCAGACGATCAATTATCCTTAGCCATCGGAAAACAAGGCATCAATGTTCGTTTATCTGTAAGATTAACAGGGTGGAAATTAGATGTGATTCCAGAATCTGGACAAGGTAGTACGCTCTCAAATGCAGAGCGTCAAAATTTATCCATCGCAGAAAAAATTCAGTTATCAAAAGAAAAATTACTCGTTGAAGAAACAGAAACAGACGCCCCTGAAATGAGTAGTTTAGCGGCTGCCATTAAAAAAGCAAGTGAAGAAGCAAAAAATGAAATCGATGAAACAGAGGAGAACAAGGCCGAGTGAAAGTCCAAGAGTTTGCATCTGAGTTAAATATTTCCCTACCCAATGCAATTGCCTTTTTAAGGGAAATGAATATTCACGCAAAAAGCGGGTCTCATAAATTAGATCCGGGAACGGCGTCAAAAATGAAAGGGATTTTTGAATCTCGCCAAAAAAAAGAAGACAAAACACCTCAAGTTAGAGAGGCCAAAACCGTTGTATTGGATCAAAAAACAATTAAAGTCTCCAACTTAGTCAACCTACTGGGTGTAACGGTAACCGATGTCTTACGGGTATTTTTAACAAAAGGCATGCAACTCAACATTAATTCTGAAGTAGACCAAAACACCGCCATCGAAATCGGAAAAAACTTAAACATAGAAGTTAAAATTGAAAACAATGAAGAAGAAGAGCAAATCGGACTGAAAACAACAGTATTAGACATTGAAGAAGAGGGATTAAACGCAGAAAATGCAGAGCTAATCACAAGAGCCCCTGTCATTACCATCATGGGTCACGTCGACCATGGAAAAACCAAATTACTCGATACCATCCGTAGAACCAATGTCATCGATAAAGAAGCAGGTGGCATCACCCAACATATTGGCGCCTACCAAATCACCTATCACGACCATAAATTAACATTTTTAGACACACCTGGTCATGAAGCGTTTACAGCTATGCGTGCACGAGGCGCCCAAGTAACCGACATTATTATCTTAGTTGTAGCAGCTGACGACGGCGTCATGCCACAAACAATTGAAGCCATTGATCACGCCATTGCAGCAGATGTTCCCATCCTAGTCGCCATTAATAAAATTGATAAGCCCGGTGCCAACTTAGACACCGTAAAGCAACAGCTCAGTCAGCACAATCTCCTAGCCGAAGATTGGGGTGGAAAAATCACAATGGTACCCCTATCAGCAAAAACAGGGGAAGGCATTCCTGAATTACTAGAAATGATCATTTTAACGGCTGAAATGTTAGAATTAAAAGCCAATAAAAATGGGCTTGCAAAAGGCATTATCATTGAGTCCAATCTCTCCAAACAAAAAGGCGCTCTGGCAACAATTTTGGTTAAAACAGGCTGTTTAAAAGTAGGCGACTACGTTGTCGTAGGCTCCACTTACGGTAAAGTGAGAGCGCTACACAATGATTTAGGAAAAGCCATAAAAAAAGCAGAAGCCGGCACACCGGTTGAAATTTTAGGTCTCAACGAAGTGCCCTTCCCAGGCTTAGTCCTTGAAGCAAAGGCCACCGAAAAAGAATGTCGGGCATTGGCAGAAGAGCGTCTGATTGCAGAGTCCTCCGAAATAAAATCCACACAACGTGTCGCGGTTTCCCTGGAATCCCTATCCTCGCAAGCAGAAGAAGGTCATTTACGCCAATTAAATCTCGTCATTAAAGCCGACGTGCACGGATCCTTAGAAGCCATTAAATCTTCCATCGATAAAATTGACAGCCAAGATATCCCCATTAAAATTCTACACGCCTCTACAGGTAATATCAGCGAAAATGACATCATGCTAGCACAAGCCTCTAAAGCACTTGTAGTTGGTTTTGGAGTTCAAAGTAGCCCTGAAGCCAAAATATTAGCCGATAAAGAATCCATCACCATTAAAACCTACAAAATTATTTATGAAATTCTCAATGACGTTGAGCGTGTCATTCACGGCCTATATAAACCTGTTTTTGAAGAAATTGAATTAGGCAAAATCGAAGTCCGTGAAATTTATAAATTTTCAAAAGTAAGTATAATTGCAGGATGTTATGTGCTAGACGGCAAAGCCCAACGCGGAAATAGAATCAGAGTCTACAGAGGAAAATCGATGATTCATGAAAGCCGAATTGATTCTTTAAAACGCTTTAAAGAAGACGTTAAAGAAGTCAAAAGCGGTTACGAGTGCGGCATCGTTGTAAACGACTTTGATAAGTTTGAAATTGGCGATATTATCATTCCCTTTGAAGAGAGAGAAAAAAAGTTAATTTAGAAGGATTTTATGTCAGGTAGAGTCGAAAAAGTAGCCTCCGTTCTCAAGCACCACATATCTCAACTGATACTCCGAGAAATCTCTGATAAGAGAATTGGGTTCATCAGCATTACGGAAGTAAAAGTCAATCCAGACATGAAACATGCCTTGGTTTATTATAGCCCTTTTGGAAAAAATGTAGACTTAGAAAAAGTTCAAAAAGGACTAGCCGCCGCAACCAAATACATACAACGTGAACTCTTCAAAAAATTAGAAATGAAAAACATTCCCCAAATTCATTTTAGATATGACGATACCATTGAAAAAGGCAGTTATTTAGTAGAAAAAATTAATGCCCTCCATGTAAAGGACCCCAGTGAGCCTGAACAGTAAACAGTTAAACAGTTTTGAAGAATCCGTAGAACGCTGTGAAACCGCATTAATTGTGTGCCATGAGTTTCCAGATATAGATGCCATCGGTTCATGTTTAGCGCTTAAGGAGCAACTCGAAAAACAAGGCAAAACCGCTAAAATTTGGGTCCATCAAAAAATAGAAAGTTCTCTAGAATTTCTACCCAATTGCAATCAAATTGATAAAAAATACCCATCTCAATATTTATACGACACCATCTACGTCCTAGACTGTTCCTTTTTAAGTCGTGTGGCACAATATCAAAAGCTAAAAGCCGATCCAGATAGTATTCATATCGTGAATATCGATCATCATCCTGATAATGGGAATTTTGGACAAACCAATATTGTCACCCATTTATCCTCTGTAGGCGAAACACTGGCCACATTATTTTACGATTTAGGATGGGAAATCACCCCCACAATGGCCAACTGCCTCTATGCCGCGATTAGTTTTGACACCGGAAGATTTGCATTTAGCAATACCACCGAAAAAACACTGCATATAGCGGCGAAATTGGTAAAAGATGGCGCCTCGCCCTATTTTGTATCTCAAGCCATGGACGAAAATAAAAGCATCGAAGATTTTCAAGTCATCAAAGTGGCTTTAGACAACTTAACCATGGATCCTGAACTCAAACTGGGCTACACCATCATCCCCAAAAATGCCCCTAAAAGCAGCATTGTCATTATTGATGTTATTCGACAACTCAAAGAATGCCAAATTTGTGTGGTTTTTAAAGAGGTAAATAGCAATTTAGTTAAAATAAACTTACGCTCAAAAACCGACTTTGATGTCAGCGTATTTGCCCAAAAATTTCAGGGTGGCGGCCATAAAAAAGCCTCTGGCATTAAGTTATCTATGGGAATTAATCAGGCCAAAGAAGCCGTATTATCTCAATTAGAAAAAGATCTAAAAGCCTTTGGATAGGACCAGCGATGGAAGGATTCATCTGCATCAACAAGCCAGAAGGCTATTCATCATTTAAGAGCGTCGCCATTCTCAGACATAAAACAGGCGTCAAAAAAATAGGTCATGCAGGCACCTTAGACCCCTTTGCCTCCGGACTCCTAATTATGGCCATAGGTAAAAAATTTACCCGACAAATTCAAGCCTTTCAAGACCTAGAAAAAGAATATCAATTCACCATGGTTTTGGGACAAAGCACCCCAACATTAGATCCTGAATCCGACATTCATCTCTGCGCCATGACCCCGCCCCCCTTGGTATTCTCAAACTCAAAAATAGAAGAAATTCTTGCCAGTTTTAAAGGAAAACAAGACCAAACACCACCGCAGTTTTCAGCCAAAAAAATACAAGGAAAACGCGCCTATAAATTAGCCAGAAGCGGAAAACCGGTCAGCTTAGCGCCCTGTTCTATCACCATTCATGACCTCCAAATCCTCGATATAAAACACCTCGATTATCCCGAAATAACCCTATCCTGCCGCTGTTCAAAAGGAACCTATATTCGACAGCTGGCCTGGGATATTGGGCAAAAACTAGGCGTTCCTGCTTATACAAAACAACTCATCCGCACTGCTATTGGCCCTTACACCCAAAAAGGCGCAATAGACAGCGAAAACGCAACAGAATCCGACTTAAAAGCCGCACTTTTCACCACCTTAAAATGACAAAACAAAAAAAATACGCTACCGTAATGGCATGAAGATACAAATAAGTCCACCCAATATCCAAAAAGGCCAACGCATCGGATTAGGCGCCTTTGATGGTTTTCATAAAGGCCACCAAGCACTGGCTGAGCAGTGCGATGCCTTACTCAGTTTGCATCCTCACCCCAATGTTGTACTGGGTAAAACCTCAGAATTTAAATACTTAACCACGCCTGAAGAGCTCACCTTCCTCTATCCAAATTTAAAGGTATTAACCTTCACCTCTGAAATCGCCCAAATGTCCCCCCTCGAGTTTTTAAACACGGTTATTTTAGATCTATTTCACCCCTCAAAAATCGTAATAGGCTACGACTATCGCTTTGGAAAAAAAGGCGAAGGCGATGGTCCCCTACTCCAAAAATGGGCCTTAGAAAACAACATAGACTTTGAAGTCATTGAGCCTGTAAAAGAAGCCGATCTCCCCATAAAAAGTGGCCAAATTAGACAATGGATTCAAGAAAACAAATTTAACACCGCCTGTCATGCCTTAGGTCATGGATATCCCCTTATAGGCACCGTGATAAAAGGCGACGGACGAGGCGCTTCTTTAGGCTTTCCCACAGCAAACTTAGAGTTACCCGAAGAAAAACTACTGCCCCAACCTGGCGTTTATCAGGCGCTACTCATCGAAAACAAAACCGAATCCCCCTGTATCATCTACATCGGAACAAAACCCACTTTTGAAGGACTCATCACCAGTGTAGAAGTTCATATTCCCAATCGATCCGAAAATTTATACAGCCAAAAATTAACCGTACTACTCACCCAACAGATACGACCTGAAATCAAATTTGAGTCTAAAGACGCACTCATCGCGCAAATTCATAAGGATCTACGATGTCTCAAAACCCCATAAAAATTTGGATAATGGCCATAAGGCCCAAAACACTAGGCGCCGCCATTGCACCCGTGTGCATAGGATCGGCACTCGCCTATGCCGCAGGGGGTTTTCAAGGGCTAACCGCCCTATCCGCAGGCATCAGCTCCCTATTCATTCAAATAGGTACCAATCTGGCCAACGATTACTTTGACTACAAACAAGGGAAAGACACCTCAGAAAGACTAGGGCCTGTACGAGTGACTCAAGCAGGTCTGGTAAGCCCTCAAACTGTTAAAAACGCGATGATAATAGCCTTTGGTCTTGCTGTTCTTTTTGGAATCTACGTGATGATCCAAGGCGGATGGCCACTGATTCTCATCGGCATTTTAAGCATCCTCTCCGGCATTGCTTACACAGGTGGCCCTTTTCCTCTAGGCTACAACGGATTGGGGGATCTTTTTGTGTTTATTTTTTTTGGCCCTGTCGCCGTAGGCGGTACATTTTATACCCAAACCCACACACTACCCCTCCTGGTGCTGATAAGCAGTATAGGTCCTGGCGCCTTAGCCACAGGGTTACTGGCGATTAATAATATTCGAGATCGCCATGAAGACAAAAAAACAGGCAAAAAAACCCTTGCTGTACGATTCGGACGCACAGCCATGCTTGTGGAATACACACTCTGCATGATGATCAGCGTCCTATTACCCAGTATCACGCATCAATTATATCTCATATCCCTAATCTTGCTCATTCCAGCCATCGCATTAAGCATAAACGCCTATAAGTCAGAGGGCAAAGAATACAACGCATGCTTGGCAAAAACCGGCCTCTTTCTACTCTTTTACAGCCTCATTTTTTCTTTAAGTATAGTGATCTTAAAATAACATCATACACTATTATTTTACTTTAAAAGAGCCGCTCTGTAGGCTATGATAAAGGGTCATATCACATAAAATAAAACATAAAGGCCTCAACCTATTATGAAAGCAATCCAACGAAAAACAGACGGACGCTATCATTTCCCTGATATCATGCCTATCATGGGGATTAAAGCCTCCGTTAAGGCACCAGATTCAAAAGAGCCCAATACACGACATGAATCATTCCAACTTCCACGCGGCACTCAATTTGAGCACCATATTAATACGCAATTTTCAGAACTTTCCAAAACAGATCAAGCGCTACTCGTAACATGTTACACAAGGCTATTTAATAAATCTTGGGCCGAAACATGGACATCAAAAACAGCAACAGCACTTTTAAAAAAAGTCACAAATCGGACAGATGGAACACCACTGATAGGCTTATTAAAAAAAGATCACGTCATCATTGGATTTTTTATCGGAAAAATAAAAAAAAGGAACCAAATACGCACAATAGACTTCCCGTACACACTTAATAACCAAGAGAAAAAAGACTCTGTTGCTAGAATAAAATATCTCTACCAAAATGTACTCAAGCAAGACACTTTCTTCCTCATTCAAGAATTTGGAGTCATGCAAGACAATACCATTCAAACACCGCTCACGCCCTATTTTATATCCATTATTTTTAAGCATTTAGAAAATCTATCGATAAAATCGATATTGTATTGGACAAACACCAAAAGCAAATCCTTCGATTGGGGTCTCTCTATACAATGGATCCCCATTCATTTTTACATGAAAGATGATCTTGTGTTAATGAAAGGAAATGTCCATAGAACTCTAGAATACTGTTTCAAACTATCCCCTATAAATATAAAAATATACTATAAAGAAATGAGGCAAAATAAGGATAATTTTTTATGCTCCACATAACGCCCTATCTAAGTCAATTTAATGACTATTGTGAAGGTTATTTTCCAGATAAAACAGACATGCAAGCGTATTTAGTGGGTATAAATTATGCAAGCGCCGTTGTACCCTTATCATTTAGCCATGAAGGGAGCGATAATCTAGATCGCATACAGGCCTTTGATTTAGCTGAAGTATCCGACGTCCATCTAGGTCAAGTAAATATGATAACTGTTTCTTCATTTTGTGGCCCGAATGGAAAAATATGGGGATTGGATGTAGCAAAAAAAAAAGACATTCCAATCACTCATTTAGACGCCTGCAAAACCATTGATATTTTTGATATAACCCCACTAAAAGAAGCGTTTAAAAACCTAACTGGGACCGTTACAAATCCTCATTATCCCTTTTTTCCGGGATCTCATGTTTTATGTGCAACCAAGAATATTACCCATACAGGCCCTTGCACATTATACTCAGGAATAGCAATGGGCCTGCCCAAAAACAGATATAAAAATGCCATTCTTTTTATGGAAGACGTCGGAAAAATATGTCCCTCTAAATCAATAGATGAGTTAAAAAACAACTTATGCAACAGTGTTTTAGGCATCGCAAAAAAGCAACATATAGTTTATGAGCGAATATTCGTGGGCATCAGTTCTACGGAGGTTAAAGAAGGAGAAATGGGATGTGCATTAGTTGCATCACCATATTTTCTTCTTGCCAAGCAGGCACAATCATTGTTGTAACTTGGTAACAATAGATCTATGACACATTTACTGCTTATAAATGGATTATTTCTATTTTTTTTAGGATGTTTAAGCTTATGGCATTCAAAATCTGATTTAGAAAAGCGTTTTTTTATGATGAGCATCGGTACATCCATCTGGAATATATCCGCATATGCCATAAACCTATCTCCAGAATCAGATTACATTAACACACTATCTCATCTTCAGCACATTTCAGCCTTATTTTTTATCATTATGGCCTATGAATTTACAAGGAAACTTGCACAAATAAAAACCACCGCCATTTCAGCTATGTTTTTTGGTATTTTTAGTTTGTTTTCCGCGCTTATTATTCTCAATAAAATCACAAAATTATCAGTTATAGAGTCAAAATTAGTATATACAGACTACACAGGATACACACTATATGCCACATTTATTATAGGAATATGCCTGTTTATTTTCTATAATTTATATATCTCATTAAAAAACAAAGACACCAAAGCACAAGGGATGACATTGCTGACTGGTATAATAGGCATGTTTGTTGTTAGTGTCTTATTTAACCTCATACTACCAATTTTAGGCCGTTATAAATATTTAGTATTGGGCTATCTTGGAAGTACCTTTTTATCCCTATCATTTGCATTTGCTATCACCAAACAAGAATTATTAGATATCAAAGTAATTATCACACGTTTTGTCGCTT
>CAZIFG010000005.1:0-90070 GCA_964539135.1 uncultured Rickettsiales bacterium | reverse complement strand
CGATTGTTCCAATATTAACGTGCGGTTTCTTCCGCTCAAATTTTTCTTTTGCCATAAATGGTCTCCTTCTTATCTCTTAATTTACCACTGTCTTCATTTCTGAAGTGCGTTTCTTACTTATAAACCCTTAAAACTGGAGCTCCCGACCGGATTTGAACCGGTGACCTCTTCCTTACCATGGAAGCGCTCTACCTACTGAGCTACAGGAGCTCAATGAAAGAGTATTTTAACCATACTCAACCAAAGGTTTTACGATTTTATCATAGGGCTTATCTGGTGTGCAATCCTATTGTCTAGAAAGACATTTATTTTTTATAAATTACTCCCATCACTTTCTGTTTCTTTAATAAGCCTTGAAGCGTCGTAAACTTATGTGTTAGACTTGTTTTAGGAAATTTTATCTACAAAGGGGACATTTTTAAGATATTTCATAAAAATTAAACATGCTGAGTCTGTTTAAGACTCCTTGTTTTTTTCTTTATGTTAGATTTTCCAAATCCAAATTATGCATATTATTATTTTACGCTTTTAATCTTAAAAAAAGACGTATATAGAGGAGTACTCCCATGAGTAAAGGAACTAGAGTTATGGCAACAGAAAAGCGAAAAAATAAAACCAAAGAAGAAGAAGCTGTCTTACAAGAAGAGGATCATGGTATCAATATTTCAGAACTTCAACAAGCCTCTCAAGATGCCCTTTTTGCTATGGCCGACTCTTTTAAACTTCCTGTTAATAAAAGCCTTCCAAGATCTGAAATTATTTTTCAATTGCTCAAATATAAAACGGAACAAAATGGTCTGATTTTTGCCGTAGGGGTTCTAGAACTCCTTCCTGATGGTTATGGCTTTTTACGCACTAAAAATTACCTCCCAGGACAAGATGATATTTATGTGTCTCAAACTCAAATTCGTCGCTTTTCTTTGGGCGCTGGAGATACTGTTTCTGGACAAGTTCGTCCCCCCAAAGAAGGGGAACGATATTTCTCCCTTTTAAAAGTAGAAGCCATTAATTGGGAATCGCCGGAGCATATTAAAACTCGGCCTCGGTTTTCCAATTTAACGCCTATTTATCCCGATCAGCAATTTGTTATGGAACGGGGTAAAACGCCCATTTCAGGCCGTATTATTGATATGCTTTCCCCTATTGGACGTGGCCAGCGTGCCCTTATTGTTTCTCCGCCTAAAGCAGGTAAAACGTCTATCATTAAAGATATTGCAAATAGCATCAGTGTCAATCACCCCGATGTTCATATTAAAGTCCTCCTTATTGATGAAAGACCTGAAGAGGTAACTGATATGCAACGTTCTGTTCGTGGAGAGGTCATTTACTCTACCTTTGATGAACCGCCAGAACAGCATGTGCGTGTGTCTGAACTGGTACTTGAAAGCGCCAAACGTCTTGTTGAATCTGGTAAAGATGTTCTTATCTTGTTGGACTCTATCACACGACTTGCTCGCGCCTATAATTTGGTTGTCTCTCCCTCTGGCCGTACCTTAAGCGGTGGATTGGATCCCAGCTCGCTTCATAAGCCTAAACGTTTTTTTGGTGGTGCTCGAAACATTGAAAATGGCGGTAGTTTAACGATTATTGCCACAGCGCTCGTCGATACGGGTTCTCGTATGGATGATATCATTTATGAAGAGTTCAAAGGTACTGGGAATATGGAGCTTCATTTGGATCGCAATTTGGCCAATAAACGTATTTTCCCTGCGATTGATGTCCTTAATTCAGGTACTCGTAAGGAAGAACTTCTCATTAGCGAGGCCCATCTGAAAAAATCCTACCTCTTGAGAAAAAATATAGATAGTGAAAGCTCTGCAGAAGAATTGATTAAACTCTTGATGCAAACGAACTCGAATAAAGAGTTTTTTGATTCGCCTATTTTTCTATAGGCCTCTTTCCCTTTCCCTCCCTTAGCTATTAAGGGAGCCTGAAGGGGGGCTATTTATTATTTACAATGGCTTTAGAATCTTTTTCTAAGGCTCTTTCGCTTCTGCTGGGTTTTAGCGTGATTTTAACACGACGATTCTTTGCTCTATTCTCAGCTGAATTATTTGGCTTTACAGGATAATATTGATCGTATCCCACGGCTGTAAATCGCGCACCTTCAATGCCCATTGTCATTAAATATCGCACCACAGAGGATGCCCTTGCAGAAGAAAGCTCCCAGTTTGAAGGGAACTGAAAGGTATTAATGGGCACATCATCTGTATATCCTTCTACAATGATGTCATTTTTAGAGGTTAAGAATTTTTTACCAATATTGCGTAATACTTCTTGGGCTTTCGGTTTGAGTTCTGCTGAACCCACATCAAATAACAGAGAATCGCCTAAATTAAGGACCAATTCTTGATTAATCAACTGAACCGATACCACATTTTCTAATTCTTGCTCTTTCAAATACGTCTGTATTTCCGTGGACATTTTGGTTACTTCTTTTTGCTTCTCTACAATTTCCTTCACAATGTCCTTGGTTGTTTTTGGATTTGATGACAAGGCTTCAGCTGTTTGGGCAAATTTCTCAGCGTCAATGGTTGAAATGGAATACAAATAAATAAAAAATATCAATAAGAGCATCACCAAATCGCTTAGAGAAACGAAAAACAGGACTGATGTGTCTTCTGAATCTTGCATTTTAACGCCCTGCCTTTTCTGCTTTTTCGATTTTTTTACGCTCATTTTGAGGTAAAATCATGGACATTTTTTCACGAATCAAATAACTGGATTCCCCTCGAGCAATCGCAGTCAATCCCTGTAGAAGCATATATTTTTGAAGGACTTCTTCTGTGTTTGCAATTCGGAGACGCCCTGCCAATGGCAAGAAAATTAAGTTACTGGTTAATACCCCATAAAAGGTTCCGATTAAGCCCACACCCATGCTGGGGCCTAAGGTTTTAGGGTCACTGAGTTTTGATAACATGGTAATCAGTCCAATTAAGGTGGCTAAAAGACCAAAGCTGGGGGCATATCGTCCCATTTGATCAAAAAAGCGAGCCCCAATTTCATGTCTCTCTTTCATGTACTCAATGTTTTCTTTCAATAAAGTCTCTATTTCTTCTGCGGGGACTTTATCTACCAATAATTGTAGCCCATGCCTCAAAAAATGGTCTTTGATATACGGTAATTCATTGGAAAGGGCCAATCGACCTTCTCGCTGTAATTTTTCACCCAAACGAATCATGGACTGAATATCTGAATTGTAGTTTTGACTTTTAAATGAAAAAATAACTTTTAAACGCGGACCTATTTTAAGCAGCTGCGTGACGGGGAAATGCACCAAGGTCGCTCCTAGCGTTCCACCCAATACAATAATTAACCCATGTGCGCTAAAAAATAAGGCAATCCCGCTCTCTATCCCAATGGAATAGAACAGCATCGCCACCGCAAATATAATCCCTATAATAACTGTTGGATCTATCACGCTTCATCTCCTATTTTAGCATTTATGTCTGCAAACCGAGCGGCAATGGGTTCAATCGCCCCGTTACGCTCCATGTCTCTCACCATGCTCAATATTTCTTCTCTTACCTCCAAAATATCCTTTTCAAACACGCCGGCACCTAATCGATTTTGTTCCTCATCTAAAATCAGGCGCACCCGTTCTGAAATATTGTCCAATACCCGTTGATAAAAACGTTGGGAAATCCCTTGTAAGGCCATTACCAACTGACGGGGCTGCTTGATTTCATACAAAATGGTTTGTAAATCTCGGTCTGGAATTTGAAACAAGTCTTCAAAAATAAGTGTGATTTTTCTAAATTTTTGAAAGACAACAGGATCGCCGGCTTGCTTTAAGGCAATGAGCACTGATTTTTTAGATTCACTTGGCATGAATTCAAACATGGCTTCTACTTTAGACATACCTCCTACAAAACACTCTAAGGCGCTTTGCAGTTTTTTCTCTAGCTTGTCTAAAATTTCCTTATTACTCAACCGCTGGTCCATAAGCTCTTGTGCCACACGCACTTGATCTTTAGGGGGCAACTCTAACAAAACTTTTGAGGCTAATTCTGACGGTAAAAACGAGACAATCATGGTCACGTATTCTACACTGATTTGCTCTTTCTTTAAGAGATACAGTAAATTATCAATGTTTTTTTCTGTCACAAAATCAAAATAGCGTTTGATTTTAGGTGCTTCACTGATATCAATGGTTGTGTTCCCACCTCGTCTATCATTACCGCCCCCACCGCCTCCACCAGACGGCGCTGATACTGTAATACTTCCGGCTCCACTTCCCGAAGAACTTTCTCTCCCCATTTTTGATTTAAAGGAAAGTCCGAACATGATCATAAAAATCAAAAATAATGCTGAAATGACCGCATAAAAAATATTTTGTGGTGTGACGAGTTTTTCTTCACCTGGCACAACTGTTATTTTTTGAGGCGCTGATTCTCCTTTTGCTGCTAGGTAAAATGTCTCCGTTTTAACTTTAAAGGCATCCCTTCCGTCTTGAAAGTCTAAGACCTGTTTTAGAATGGCTTCTGCAGCTGACACTTGTCGTCTGGGCACCTCTTTATTCGCGATTAGAAAGATCCCCATTCTTGCCACTCGAGAAGGTGCCATATTGGTTACAGAATCAAATGGCAATTGATTGAACTTATCCGGCGAAATGTTTTTAATGGCAGGAACCCCAGGTAAAATATATGTTTTTTCGTTTCTTTGTGCCTCTTTAGATACCCCTGCAGGCCTAGATTGTCGCGTGTATTTTACCGAATATTGGGCCCCTGACATTTGAACCCGAACTCGAACCACAAAATTTCCAGGCCCAAATATATTATTTAAGGCCTCTTGTCCCACACGTGTTAGGTTTTGTTCTTCTAACGATTGATCTGCTGCGGCTTGAATGGTGCTTACCCCTAGACCTAAACATACCAGCATCAACGCTATATATTGAATGATTCGATTCATTACTGAGCCTCCTTTTTTCCGCTATTTTTAATGATTTGTACTGCCCATCTTCCATCTTCTTGTTCCACTACTTCTACATTCGCACCTTTTTGCTTCTCTCTCACTTCTTGAGCAAAGCTATACGCTTGAGTTGCTGTTCGATAGACCCCTAAAGTCACCGCATCGCCCTCTGCCTTTTTTTCTGCTTTGACTTTATCTCTACGTGCCAGCTGCTCTTTAATGTCTTTGGATTGATTGTCTATTTCTTCTGTCGCACTCTTAATGAATTCTTTTAATTTTTCATCTTTATCATCTAAATATAGGGCCCGCTTCCAAGATTGTACGGCTAAAGTTGTTTCTCCCATCGAATAATAGGCCGATCCCATGCGCTTAAATACATCTGGATTTTGAGGCGCAAAATATTCTAAAACCTTTAAATCTTCTACCGCTTTTTCAGGATAACCACTATAAAAATTAATCAGGGATGTTTTCCAATACTTGGCTTCTACATCTTCTACTAAATAGGAGCCTACAGGTAGGCCTAGGGCTTTTTCAAGCAGCTTTTTCGCTTTGTAATTGCCTCTGTCTAAAAATAAAGACTGAATTAACATGTCTTTGGCTAGACTGTCTTTTTTATTCAAAATAGCGGCTTGGCCCCCTTGATATAAGCGTTTTACACTGGCTACCACTCTTGCATCTAAGGCTGTTTCTTTTCGGAACATGGAGGACTCTTCTTTTTCTTCTTTTTCAACCGCTTTAAAAATTTGAATTTTACCCCACATAAACCGCTCATCTTCTGTGCGCTCTTCTGTCGGTACTTTTAAAATGAGCTCTTCTACCGTGTCAAATCGCTTTTGTTCTTTGGCTTGCTCTATTTTTTTACGCAACTGTGCCCACTCTTGTTTTTGAAGGTCACTCACTTCTTTAAGCGGCATCTCCTTGGCCTCTACCACTTCTTTTTTTACTGTATTTTCTGCGACTACTACGATCTTTTTGCTATCTTTAACAGCCTTTTTTTCAGCCTTTATTCGTGCCGATTTTTCTTTTTTGGTTTCTATTTTTACCGTATCTACCGCATCTATAGCATCTATATCGATGATATCTGCAGCCGCACTATACGTACTTATTCCCATAAACCCTATGCATACTGCCATGAATACTATCTTTTTTTTCATTTTCATATCACCTTATTATATACTAACCTGATCGACTCTCAAATGCTTTCAGCGAATGCTTCTACGGTTTTTTCAATCTCGCCATACCCATGCTCTGATGACATAAAACATGCTTCATAAGCAGAGGGTGGGAGATAGATACCACGTTGAAGTAATCGATGATACATCTCGTTAAATTGCGCTATATTACTCGTCGCGATGTCCTCTCGATTGAGGATTTCTTTTTTTGTTGCATAAATGCCCCACATGCTTCCTTTTACCCCCACTGAAAATAGGGGATGTTGCTGACATACTTCGGCTAATTTTTTTGTTAGTTTGTCTGTTTTTTCTGCTGCAGATTCAAAAACGCCGTCTTTTTCAATGAGTTCTAACATGGCTTTACCGGCAGCCATCGCTAAAGGATTTCCTGAAAGTGTCCCTGCCTGATATACAGGGCCTTCAGGAGAAACATAGGCCATGATTTCAGATTTTCCGCCATAAGCTGCGGCTGGTAATCCACCCCCTATGACCTTTCCAAGCATGACCAAATCAGGGGTAACCCCTGTCCATTCTGTGGTGCTTCCTTTTTGAGATCGAAACCCACACATCACTTCATCAAAAATTAAAATGGAGCGATAGGCATCGCAGCACTGCCGAAGTGTTTCTAAAAAGCCTGGTTTTGGTAAAATGAGGCCCATATTGCCGGCTACAGGCTCTACAATCACACCTGCAATTTGAGGGCCTATCGATTCAAATAAGGCCTTGACGCCGTCACTATCATTGAAATCCAATTCTAGCGTATGTTTTGCCGTATCTTCTAGCACCCCTGCGCTATTTGGCACCCCAAAGGTAAGGCCTCCCGATCCCATGGAGACCAATAAGGCATCTGCGTGGCCATGGTAACAGCCTTTGAACTTCAGAATAATAGATCGCCCTGTGGCGCCTCTTGCGAGCCGAATCACAGACATGCCTGCTTCTGTGCCTGAACACACCATCCTGATTTTTTGCATATGAGGGTAAAAGACCTGTATCTGTTCTGCCAATGTCGCTTCTATTCGCGTCGGTGCCCCAAAAGAGGTTCCTTTTGCAGCTGCTTTTGAAATGGCCTCTAGTATTTTAGGATGCGCATGGCCTGCCAATAAAGGACCCCAAGACAAGACATAATCAATATAAGATTCCTCATCTACACTGTATAGATAGGCCCCTTTTCCGGATTCAAAAAAAAGCGGGGTTCCGCCTACTGCTTTAAAAGCCCGAACGGGACTATTAACACCGCCGACTAAACGGGTTTTTGCTGCCTCAAATTCGTCTTGGGATTGCGTTATTTTCATAACTCCTTAGTATACAAGATACCAGTCCATTTATGCTACTTTCTTCTGCAATCAGGGGGGGCTTTTTTGTATAAACCGCTAAGGTTTTTTGGGTAATAGGCCCTATAACAACGGGACATATTTTTTCTATGTCTCCTTTTGCCACCTGAAAAAAATGATCTACTGTCGATGAACTCGTAAATATCACAATATCGCCCGCTTTGACGTCGACTTGAGCGGCCTCTGGTATTTCTGTCGCATATAGCGCCACGTCTATCACCTGAGCCCCTCTTAATTTGAGGGCTTCAGAGAGATCTTTTCTGGCCTTGTTGGATTGAGGCAGCAACACGACTTCACTGGATATATCCTCAGGCAATACCTCTAAAATGCCTTCAGCTATCGCCTCTTTAGCTTCTATATCCGCCCGAATGCCCATCTCCGCTAGGGCTTCGCTCGTTTTGGGTCCTATAGAGGCTATCTTGAGCTTGGATAATGCGCGTGAATCTTGACGGAGCGCTGTAAGGGTCTCTTTTAAATGTCTTACCCCATTGGGACTCGTTAAAATAAGTACTGTTGCGGTTTTGAGTGCCTGATCTATAAGAGGCTCTGCAGACGCCTTGCGCTGGGTTTGAATCATGGGCGCATAAACCACCTCTGCGCCTTGTGCCATCAGCGCTTGCGCTAATTCTTCTGCCTGGGACGATTGTCTTAAAAGAATCGTGCGTTTTCCCATTAAGGACAGGGCCTCTCGCCATTGTAATGTAGTGGCCAATGCGGCGACTTCTCCAACCACCAAAATGCTCGGATGTGTCACCCCTTCTTTTTCGTGCAAGTCATAGAGTGTTTCCAATGTCCCAACGACTACTTTTTGATCCGCTAAAGTCCCCTTATAGATTAGGGCTGCAGGGGTCTCTTTTGACTTCCCTCCCTCCTCTTTTAACTGCTGGATAATCTCCTGAAGATGAGTAACCGCCATTAAAAAAACAAGGGTATCGGCTTGAGGCATTCGATTTCGTGTTGCATGCGCCCCCTCCTTATTGGTCCCTGTTACAAAGGCCACGCTTTGGGAATAATCTCGATGTGTTAAGGGGATTCCCGCATAGGTCGGAGCTGCAATTGCCGAAGTGATTCCCGGTATGATTTCATAGGGAATACCCTCTTTTTTTAAGAGCGCCATCTCTTCTCCGGCTCGACCGAAAATCATAGGATCCCCCCCTTTCAGCCTCACAACCCAAAATCCCGCTTTGGCATAACTCAGCATTTTTTGATTGATTTCTGCTTGTGTTTGGGAATGATTCCCTTTTGATTTTCCCACAGAAATACACTGAGCCTCCGGTTTACAGTGCGTCAATAATGTCGGATGTACCAATTGATCGTATAAAATAACGTCAGCTTGCTTGAGATACTGCATCCCTTTTAAGGTCATCAAGGCAGGATCTCCAGGCCCGGCGCCTATTAACGTGACGCGTCCTACTTTCATTGGACAACGCCATCAATGTGATGCTTCAAAAATCCCCCCAACTCTCTTGCCTTTTGAAGGGCATTTTCTTTCTTTTCTTTGAGTTTAAATATAAGATGATTTTCATCCAAAGATCGGGCGATAAAAACCTGCGCATGCCACATATCCCCTACAAAGTCACTCCATATCCCAAATGGATAATCACAGCCTAATCCTATTTGCTTTAAAATTTCATTCTCTACCTGGCACCACGCTTTTGTATGCGCATCTCCAATTCGACGGGCAATGTCCCCGGACTGAAGATCTGTTTTTCGCGTTTGAAGAGCAATAACCCCTTGACCGGGCGCTGGAATCATACTATCTTGCGTCAAGACTTGGCTCACGAGTTCTTCATAGCCCAATCGTATTACGCCCGCCATAGAGAGTAAAATGCCATCAAATTCACCCGCTAAGCATCGTGTAATTCGCGTATCAATGTTCCCTCTGATGGATTTGAATTTTAAATCGGGTCTTTGCTTAGACAGAATGGCCTGCCTGCGCATGCTTGAGGTCCCAATAAGGCTACTTTTAGGTAAGGTTTCTAGTGTTTTTTCTTTTAAATCCGGTCTACATATTAAACAATCAAACCGAGATTCTGCTTCTAGGTACCCTGAGAGCTCTAAATCGTCACTGCTGGTTGCTGTAATATCTTTTAAACTGTGAACGGCTAAATCAATCCTATTCTCGCTTAAGGCTGTTTCTATTGTTTTAATAAAAACCCCCTTTCCCCCAAGTTCTGATAAAGGTGATGTTTGATTTTCATCTCCTTCTGTTTTAATGACACAGATTTCAACCGCATCATACGCCCCTGTTTTTTCAATTTCTGCTTTCACTTTATTGGCTTGAAATAGGGCTAATTTTGAGCCTCGAGTTCCAATTCTAAGGGTATTTTTTGCCATCATACTTTCGTCACTCTATACGATGTCCACTCGTTAAATTTTTCTATTTCTGCATGGATAATGGTCATGACATCCTGTAATTCTACCTGTCTTTTTTGCACGTTTTTGGTTGCGATTTCTTTTAACCCCTCCACCGTAATGATTTCCACACTCTCCTTTAATTTTGGATCTATGTTTCGAGGCATTCCCAAATCAATCATCACTTGTGTTGTCAACGGACCTTCCCCTGACCCTGCTTTAATCAAATATTCGGACCCACTTGTTGCGGTTAAAATAATATCAAAGGCTTTCCAGATCTTTAAAGCCTCTTCTAAAGACATTGCCGACACACCATATTCGCGTGACGCGGCAATGGCCTTTTCGAAGGTCCTATTCGCTACTGTTATACTGGGATGTCCTAGCGCGACTAATTTTTTAAGGGATCTGCTGCCCATGGTCCCCAATCCAATGATTAATATTTTCCGACCAAAATAATCCAATACACGCTCTCTTATCGCTTCTACAGCAATGGAACTTACGGAATACGCGCCCCGGCTGATGCCTGTTTCTGTTCGCGCGCGCTTCCCTGTGGCAACAGCCATTTGAAATAATTTATTTAAAACAGGGCCTGTACTACCGGCTTCTTTAGATCTCTCATAAGACTCTTTGACTTGGGTTAAAATTTCATTCTCCCCAAACACCATGGACTTAATACCGGATGCCACAGAAAATAAGTATTCTATAGCCGCCTCATTTTTTCTGAATTTTAGAATTTTAGATATTGTTTCTATGGGTGTTTTTGTTGTTTTATTGAGATACTCTTTTAGCCAGACCGCTGCTTCTTCACAGCTGTCGGCATAAAAATAGTATTCAATACGGTTGCAGGTTGTTAAAATCACCAGTTCTTGAATGGGACTGGATGTGGAAAGAGTCTCTAAAAAGGGGCCTATTCCATCCCCATTTATATAAATTGATTCAAGCTCTGCGATTCCTGCATGTTGATGGCTCGCACCAAGCACTCCAATTGTCATTTGCAGAATTCTATATGAAATGTGCTTATTTTACAATCTTAAGTACGCTAATGGATCTACGGGCTGTCCATTCACCCGGATTTCAAAGTGAAGATGAGGGCCTGTTGAGAAGCCTGTAGACCCTACCCATCCTATGACCTGCCCCTTTTCTACGCGCTCACCCTCTGTAACCAATACACGTGATTGATGGGCATAAAATGAGGAAATAATGGTCCCATTGGATTGACGTCCATGGTCGATGACGACAATTTTTCCATACCCGCGATATCTATCATGCTGGCCGGCTACAATGACACGTCCCGAGTTTGCGGCTACAATTTTTCTACCTCGCGGCGCTGCAAAGTCAATGCCATTATGTTTAACACGACGCTTTAAAATGGGATGTATTCTATACCCAAAGCGCGATGAAATCCATCCTTCTACAGGACGGACAAAGGCCCCATCAATATAGTTTACAGATGAGCCTCTGCTGCTTTGCTGAATGAATTTTGCGATTTCATTCGATTCATTTTCCAGTGCCTCGTTTTGTTGCTCTAACTCTTCAATTTGCGATTCTAGAGAGGAAATATATTTGGCCTCTGTTTTTTTCTTGTTGACCAATTGTTCTTCTTTTTTCTTAATCCCACCCTCTAAAATCGCGATTTCTTGTTGATGCGCTGCTAATTTTTGTTTTTCTGTTTTGAGCTGATTATGCTGTAGTTTAATTTTATTGATCATATTGAGATCTTGTTGCATTACCCGATCAAAATAATAGGTCGTATCTGCATATTCAATTAATTTCTTACCTGAAAATATATACTCCAAACTCCCTAACTGCTTATCCTTATACACTTCTGATAAGCGTTTGCCTAATTTTTCTTTAGACCCCTCAAACTCCGTGCTTAACTTGACTAAGGCCCCACTTACTTTTTTTTCTTTTTTGCGGGCTACCGTTAATTTTTCTTGGGTTTGCTTCAATTGTAACTCTGTAAATTTTAACTCCCTTTGAATGATCCCTAAATGCTGTTCAGCCTTCATTTTCTTTTCCATTTTTGGCTTGATATTTCGTTTGTTCATCTCTATTTTTTTTAAAATATCTTGATAGCGCTGAACCTCTTCCTGCGTGCTTTCTTGCGACATGAGACGGGATTCTACCGTAAAAAATAAGAGCAAAATCAATACGAATTTATAAGTCATAGGGCTATTATACCTAAGAGAGGGGTTCGGTTCTACTTTAAAGATGTATTGCGTCTTTTTCTTTGGAAACTTAGGGCAAATCGATGGGCTTCATCCCGAATATATTGAAGCACTTTTAAACCCGGTTCATGACGCTTTATTTTAAGTGGATTGGCCTCATATAAGGTGTAAATTTCCTCTTCTTTTTTGGCCAAACTGACGATCTCAATTTGACCTAAGAGTTCTAAATCGGCAAGGGCTTTTGACGCAAAATTAAGTTGAGCTCTTCCCCCATCAATTAAAATTAAATCCGGCAAGGGCTCCTGTTCCCTCTGTGCCAACTGTAATCGGCGATATACTACCTCATACATCGATGCTGGATCATTGCTTTTGCCACTGACTGTTTTAATTTTAAACTTTCGATACCTGCTTTTATCTGGAATCCCTGCTGAAAAACATACGGCAGACGCTACAATTTCTGTCCCTTGAAGATGCGAAATATCAAATCCAAATATTGTTTCTGGTCGTTTGGATAGCTGTAATAGTTGATGCAATTGCAGCAAGGGATCCGTCTTAACCTCTGCCTCACTTTCGAGCTTACGCACTCTAAATACCGCGATTTTTGCATTTTTATGGGCATTTTCAAGCAACTCTTTTTTGAGTCCTCGTTTTGGAATTTCCAATTTCAACCCGCCTTTAAATAGGGATTTGATACGCTTAAAAAAATGCCCCATTTCTTCATCACAAATAATATGTTTGGGGCTGGGATGTTGCGTTAACACCTGAGCAAAACTCTGTTCGATGTACGCTTCTTTATTGCTATAAGCCTGTTTATCGGCATAAAATCCCTGTTGATAGCTTAATTTACCGTCTTCTATCCCTTGTACCAAACAGTAGCCCATGCCCTGCTCTTCATAATACGTCCAAATTTGAAGATTAAGCTCCCGGTTTAAATCCACCAATTGCCTATCCCCTATTTGTTTCAATTTGGCAATCTTATCGCGACATTCCGCTGCCTTTTCAAAGGCTTTTTGATTTGAATGGGCTTTCATTTCCACAGTGAGTCTCTTGATCACGGTGGTGTCTTTTCCGGATAATACATGAATTAAATCTGAAATGAGCTGATCATACTGAGGCTTTATATCTTTTTTGACACAGGGTCCTATGCATTTTCCAATGTCTAAAAGCATGCATTTGGGCTCTTTTCGAGTTAAAGAAATACTTTGTTTGCAGGTCCGTATGGGGAATAATTCAACCAAGAGTCGAGACAGCATACGAGAAGCCCCAATAGAGGGAAAGGGGCCAAAATATAAATCATGAGACTGTTGCGAAACGCCTATTTTGGCCATCTGCTGTGTTATCCTCGTCCTCAAGTCCTCATTTATATCGTATAAGGGCTTTCGGACGTGGGGGCCTTGCAGCTGATCCAAACGTAGGCGTTTAGCAACAGTCCCATCATCCCCTTTCTTTTTGTAACGGACAACCTCTACTTTTGGGAAGGGTTCCCCCATACTCAATCGGATATAAGGATAACTTTTGTCGTCTTTTAAAAGGATATTGTATCGAGGTTTGTGCTGCTTGATGAGCTGATTTTCTAAAATGAGGGCCTCATATTCGGTTCGCGTGACCATCAGCTCGAATCCGCATATTTTCCCCACTAAAACGGTGGTTTTAAAATCGTCGTGGTCCTTTTTTTTAAAATAAGACCCGACTCTGTTTTTAAGGTTTTTGGCTTTCCCTACATACAAAATATCCCCATTTTTATCCTGCATGATATAAATGCCAGGCAAAATGGGGATATTCTGTAAAATCGATTTGGGCGGTTTACCAGGTATTTCCCAGGAAAACACAGGTAAAATCTAGGCGTTAGCCTCTTCTTCTACCACTTCGCTTTCAAGCTCTGCTTCGTCTTCAGACTCAACTGCTTCTTCTTCTACAACAGCTGCTTGAATTTCTCTCACGATTTTTTCATTTTCTGATCGTACAAATAACTGGAGGTTAATTTTAACATCGGGATGAATGGCCACAGAAATATTGTATTCGCCAACCTCTTTAATCACTGTTAACATTTTCAAATCCAATTTATCGACTTCAACCTTGAATGTTTCGTTGATTTTTTCAGCAACATCTTGCGCATGAACGGATCCGTATAATTGGCCTTGATCATGTGTTTTTTGTTTAATTTCAAGTTCTTTTTTGTCTAAAACTTTTTTGAGCGTTTCAGCTTCCACTTTAAGCTCTGCTTGTTTTAAGGTTGCTTTTTTCTTTAAACGATCTAATTCTTGTTTGAACCCTTCTGAAACAGGTACCGCAAAATCATACCTAAATAAGTAATTTCTAGCATAGCCTGCTTTTACTTTTTTCTGCTGTCCAACAATGAACTGGCCTTTTTTTGTTTCTTTAAAAATAACTTCGATTTCTTTTGACATGCGCTCGCTCCTTAATCTAAGGTGTAGGGAATAAGTCCCATATATCGTGAGCGTTTTACGGATTCTTCAACTACACGTTGATGCTTTGCACATACACCGGAATTTCGCTTTGGAACGATTCTACCTCTTTCTGTAATAAATCTAGATACTCGGTTTACATCTTTGTAATCCAACACGCTTTGCTTATCTGCACACAGTGGACATACTCGTCTTCGTTTGCTTCGGCGTTTAATTTGTACTGTTTTTTTCATCATTTTGTCGCCTCTCCTTTATTTTTAAATATTATTTCCAGCTGCCACAGACTCCTCTGCATACTGACTGTCCGCTGAATGGCTATCGGCGCTTCGGTCTAGCATCTGTATATTATCTGCAACAATTTCTGCAGCCTCACGATTTTGACCTTCTTTTTCGTATGTGTCAATATGTAAGGCCCCTTCTACGGCGACTAACTTCCCTTTTATGAGGTACTGCGCACAAATTTCTGCGAGCCGTCTCCATGTTACTACGCGAATAAAATCTGCTGTCTGACCTTCTGTTTCACCCTCTTTTTTTCGTTTAAATCGATCCACGGCAATTGTAAATCGTGTTACCGCTATTCCTGAGCTTGTGACTCTGGATTCTGGATCTCTTACTAAACGTCCAATTAAAAATGCTTTGTTATACATCCGTCTCTCCTAGAATGGAATATCTTCTTCCAGCTCTTGGTCAAAATCTGGGGGCATTTTTCCGGGTAATTCATTCATACTGTTCTGTGAGGCGCTCGTCTGAGTGTGCGATTCTTCAAAATCAAAAGCGGGGCTTGGAGATGTCTGTGTCGCTGTTTCAAGAACTTCAATGGGACTCGCAACACCATGAGATACAGACGCCCTCTCGGTTTTTATCTCTTGTTTCACTTGTTTTAGGGGCTGAATGCCTGCGTTCGAAAAAGAAGCCTCATTTTCGGTTAAACGTTGAATATTCCGGGCTTCAACCTCTGTGACATATTTTCGAATTCCCGCTTCTGTATCATAACTTCGCGTATGAATTTGACCTTCCACTAAGGTTAACATGCCTTTCTGAATGGGCTGTGCCAACTCCGCAACTTGTCTCCAAGCCACCACTTTAATGTAATCCATTTGAGGCGCTGCACCTTCTACACGATTGGGTCTTTTTACCGCTAAACGAAACGACGCCAAAGGATCGCCAGTTGAGGTGACCTTAATATCTGGTGTCTCTACCATTTCTCCAATGATAATAATGCGGTTTAGTGCGGACATTTAGGCTTCGACAGGGGCCGCCTCTTGTACAGATTCTCTTAATACGATCAAATGTCTGAAGAAATCTTCATTAACGCTCAGTTGCTGACTGATGGTCTCTAAAGTTTTTGCTGTTCCTGTGAATTGAATGTGAAGGTAGTATCCACGCTTCATTTTATTGAATTCTGTTTGAAGATCTTTGACGCCAATTTCATTGTACTGGTCGATGGTTCCTTCGTTATCTGTAATCCATCCGCTTAATTTTTCGCAAGACGCTTTAATTTTTTCATCGCCAATATTTGTTTTTAACAAAAACAGTGCATCGTATTCTTTTAGCATTTTTTCTCCTTTATTCTTTCCACGTTGACGTTATGTTTAACGGCACCAATATCCTATCGTCTCGTTTTTCCCGAGTAATGGAGGCTCATTTTAACATGATTTTTAAAGAAGTAGCAAGAGATGTTGACAACTATAAAAATTCTCTTTTTATCTGATGCTTAAAAGCCCCCCGTAAAGGTTCCATAATAGGTAGTGCCATCAAAATAAAACGAAATAATATCCGTCACCCCAGACTCTTGCGAAAGCTCTGGTGCTGCATTGCCATTTGCCCATTTCACAGACACGGGCCAGTTGATGATTTTTTCATTCGCATTTCCATGTACGATGAGTAAGGTTAGGGTTTCCGGACTTTCAGGATTCGTAAACGTCACCGTCTTTCCTGATGTTAAGGTGATTTTTTGTCGATTTCGGCTGGTCCAATTGATGGGTAGCGTACCGCCCCCTTCTGTTAAGACCAAAACGCTTTGAACACTTAATCGATCGGCTTCTTTTGCTTTTAGGGCATAAAATTGCGACAAAATGGGGATACTGATTAAATCTGCATCGGCACCTGCCCCTGCGATACTCATCACCAATCTCGGATTATCGCTGTCTAACATGGCCGTATTTAAAGATACAATGCTTCCAATCTCAAGCTTGACTTTTCCCGATACAAAATTAACGGAGGGATGATTTTCTACAAAAACCGATGTGTCCCCATTCAATAATGTCAACTGCACATTGTATCGTCCGTTTAAAGGTGTCCCGTCTTTTTTAATCACCGATTCCAATAAAACGGTTCTTGGTAAGGCATGGGCGGCGATGGATAATCCCATCAGGACTAACATAATTCCTATATATACCGTGCTCTGTTTCCATTGTCTTATCATACGTACTCCTTTGTCCTTACCAATTTTGTCTATGTAAATAAATTCGCCACTTTTTCGCCAGCTCATTTTCAACCTGCAGTCGAGACGCTTTGTTTAAAAGCTGTTTATAGAGTCTAAACTCCCCTAAATCGCCTCTAAATCCGCTTCCACTGCTTGGAAAACCCAAGATATAGAGACTGTTCACGGGATTACTTCCACCTACCGTATAGCGTCGCGTGATCCTGTTTCCGCCGGATATTTGCACCCTGACTGTTGCCTGTCCGGATTGGATCTCCTGGGTTACGTTTACCAAATAGACAACATTGGGATAGGCCTTGCCAATGAGTGATTTCACGCCTTTTTCTTCAATAAAAAACTGTGTATTTTCAATGCCAATTTGAACCTCATCATCATTGGCTGAAAAGATAATATCCTTTCCTTCCCGATTTTCTTTGGCCACTACCGCATACAACTCAAAGGCTGTCATCGTGGACAGGGCAGATTCGGGTACTTTTAAAATCGCAGATCCGTCACTTCGAAGGGCTTTTTTGATTCTTAAGCGTGCACTTTCTACCAGATAGGGCTGATTCATGCTTTCATCCTGACGGATATCATTCTGATTGCCACTTTGATCTAAAATGGTTTTTAATTTTGTATTGAGCGTCACTGCATTCGCACCATGCACCCCGCTCGCATCTATCCAAAGTCCCAAATTTTCTGTACTTACCCGCGTTTGTGTTTCACTGTTTCTACTTGGTCTGCTTGATAAGTCCCTATCATAAGGATAAGGATCTAGATAATTCAAAATACCATCCCCATCTAGATCGCCATCCACTACAAGCGACACACTTAAGGTCGGAACCACAATGGTCCTTGAACCTGTGACTAGACTTCCATTACGATTTACAAGCCCCACCTCTATGCGATAGGTTCTGCCTTCACTTACGGGAATAGATACGGTTACTACCCGCTGTGTTCCGGGTAGTGGCGGCGATAAATCCGCATCTAGGGTCACTCTCTCTTGAGGCCTACTAAAATTACCTTTGGTCCAGGCTAAAAATCCGTTATAGGCAATGTTTAAGGTTACCCCTACCGATAAATTCACGGTGGTGGTTAATGGCCCAAACCCTGATAGCAAACTCTCTCGATTTCTTAACCAAATGTCTGGGGTGCTTCGTGCTGCATCTTCTGGAAAGGCATCTAAAATATCCACTACGCCATCATTATCTGCATCATTATAGACGATTTGTATTTGGCCCGAGGGTATTAATGCCTGCGTATTCCAGGTCAAATAGCTTGGTAAGCTTGGTAATGTGACTGATGCCGACGCTACACTTAACCCTGCATTGGTTTGAAAAAGGGTAAATGTACGAGGCTCATCTAGAACCAGTTGAGTTGTAACCTGTATTTTTCCGTTAATGGTTATGCCAGATGCAAAGACCTGCCCTATGTTTTCCGAAACATTGTTATCCAGCGAGATTTCAATGGCGCCGCCTGTGGGAATGACTAACCCCCCATTAAATATAAACAAATTATCTTTCACGTCCAAGGTGCTTCTACCGGAATTAAACTCTCCAAATCCAACATAATCAATGCCTCTTACTTCTAAAACACCTCCTTCTCCCACAAAGGTTCCAAAATGATTTTGAGGCGACCCATAAAACGTTAAATAATGGGAACGCAATCTTCCTCCTGAAAGTTTCAAACTTCCTGTACTTTGTGTTTGATAGTTATAAATAATCGTTAATGCATTTGTTGAAACCAGCCCCCCTGATACCTGCATATTAGACGAACCCGCCACCTGAATTTGACCTGAAACAATCACATTTCCTGCCTTGACATCTAAAGTTGAGATCACTCCTGTCCGAGGCGCTATTTGGATGCCGGCACTTTGTAATATGCCATCATTATAAATTTCATATGTTGCATTTTCTAAATTTCCAATTCGAACCTGTTTGGTGGGGATATCTAAGCTTGTATTTAAAGATGTCACGCCTGGCCCTTCTATAATGTATTCAGACTCGCCTACATGCCAATCTACAAAAGTCCCTATTTTAACCTCTTTGATTTGTATTAAAGGATCAATAATATTTCCAGATACAATGGCTGCTTTTATGGTATAAACTCTGTTATTTGACACTGGAAGCTGCCATGTATTCAGTGTGGATATTATGGGCTGCCGCATCCAAGAATTCGCGCTCGTAATATCCCCTACGCTTAAAACGATATCTTTGGTTGGTATTTCTCCAAAGGGGAAATAGTCGTAAGGCAACAGGTTCTGAATATTTACAGTAATTGTCGCCCTTTCGACCTTATAGTCTGTATTGTTGGTGGGCAATACAATATCAATATGCCGACTGGGAACATGTTGCGTTAACGAAAATGTCGCTACTCCAGGCAATAAAGCCCCGAACTGATCGACTAAACCATTGGTAATATTAATCGTTGTTCCTTCTGCAATGGGGACTCCATAATAGCCAAATAAACTCCTCAGGTCTGCAGTGGATATATACGCATTTACTGTTACTCTATTGGCTGTTACATTAAAATTTTGTGTCGCCCATGCAATCCATCCATTAAAACTGGGCGCTACTGTTCCTATTGCATATATCACAATCGATGAAATCCCAGGATTCAGTGGCTGCAAATAAAAACTGGGATCTTGTAAGCTAATATTGGCTGTGGATCGTGCGGAATCTGTGGGGTAAGCATCCCATTGATTCCGTGTACCATCCAAATCGTCATCATCCGATACTAAGGTTAGCGTTCCATCTATACCCAAATTACTAGTCGCCCAATACCACTGTGCTGGAATGGTAGGTAATGTCAGAGATCTTAAATTCAAGCTGATATTTTTACTGACACTAAAAATCTGATAGGTTTTATTCATTTGAAGCGTTTCTGTATTTGCTGTTAGGATATTTAAATGTCCATTTAACGTAATGGATTCTGCCCGTAAAATACCATGACCTTCCCATTCTGAAGATAAAAAGAGTTCCAGATTTCCACTGGGCTCTTGAAGTAAACTGCCTTCGATAAAGGTATATACCGCACTTTGTGTGGATGTATACTGCCAACGTCCGGATAGTGTTCCGGACTCTATCACAAATGTATTTGTACTTGGCATATAAATTCGACTGGTTTCTAAAAGCCCCCCTAACATTCTAAAGGGCTCTGGTTGAATGCTGTCTCGAAATTCCAACGTGTTGAGTGCTATTTTTCCACCTAAAAATCGGTACGACCCATATTTTCCTACAGCCAACCAATAGGCATTAATCAGCCCCTTACTCTGATTGGCATGGGAATATCCGCCCTCTCCCATTATCATAATCGCACCGCTCACACCCCCTTCTATATTAAGAGTACTTCTTGAATTGGCTAACCACCCCGTGCTTATCACATAACCATTTATCGTCACGCCTTCTGGCAGGGTATAGTCTATATCCTCTAAATTTCCAATGACAATGTCACGTGTTGTGACTATCGATACAGATTGCGTAACCCTTGTACCCTCGATTACCAAGGCCTCTGGATAGCGGGGTCTGCCTATCCCAAAAATAATAGACTGTGTTGCAATGCTGGTATCTACTTGATTATTGGCACTGATTGCGGCTACCGTTACTTTATAGACAGAGTTTCGACTTACGGAAATCGATTGCGTGATACTGCTTGCTAGATTTAAGATCATTCTATTTTCAGAAACGGTAATATCTCCCGTTGAAATGGCCAGTTTTCCTGTATACCCACTTGGCAATACTGTTTTAAATATAAAATTGATACTGCTAATGGATTCATTAACAGTAATCATCTCTGAATTGGCCACCATAATTTCATTGTTGGTTACCGACTGAATATAGTATGTTTGCGTTAATGGAAATAAAATACGGATGTTTCCTGTTGAGCGTGTATTATCAGTAGGATAGGCATCATTTTTATCAATCACGCCATCGCCATCTCGATCGCCATCTCCATTGATATTGATAATTTGCAAATTCCCAGAGGTTTCTAACTCCTCTATGTTCCAGGTTAATACTTCATTTAGGGTTGGGAGTTGTAATTGGCTGGGCTTAATCGAGATATTGCGATTGTTTTCAAAAAAAACGTTAAATTTGGTATCTTGACTTAGACTGTAAGGCCCATTTTTCAACACTTGAAGGGTTCCATTAACGGTTACACGCGACGCCAGTAGCTGCGTATTTTGTGTTGCTGATGTCAGATACAAAATTATTTTGCTGGCTGTAGGTACCGTTAAGTCTCCAAATACAAAGGATGTCCGCTTGATGTCTAAGGTCGCAGAAGCAAGATTAAACCCACTCCCTCCATACAAAGATAGGGTGCCAACTTCCAAGGTCCCCCCAGTTGCATTAAAGGTTCCCGTGGCACCTCCATAAAAATCCATGTAATTTGTTTTTAAGCGCCCCCCCGATAAATTCCAGATTCCTTTTTCGTTAATGGCAATGGCATTGATGGACACATCGCCGCCAGATTGCACCACAACCCCTTTCCCTAAAGCGCCTACTTTTATATCTGCTGATATATTGATTGTTCCCCCACTGATATTTAGCGTTGCCGTTACTTCTTCTCGCGGCGCCAACCATACACTGTTTAGATTCCATGTTACTCCATTTGAAATGACATGATTGATATCATACAAATTCCCAATACGTGCTGCCCAGGTTGGCAGACTTAAGGATGTTGCGGTTACAGTACCAGGCCCCTCAATGATCCATTGTAAATCATTACTTTTCAATGTTAAAAAAGACCCTATCCTGGCTTGTTTGACATCTATACTCGGTGCGATTTGATTGGCTGAAACCATCACCACACTGATGTCATAAACATGATTATCGGTAATAGGTAATACCCAGGTGTTTAATGTAGATGTAATAGACTGGGTAATCCACCCACTGACGTCTGTGATGTTTCGCGTGGTAATGGCAATATTCCAAGGGTACTGATACGGCAAGGCATTTTCTACACTGACCGTCACACTGCTGATGGATGTCGTCGGTTCATAGTTTTGTGTCGGCGCTAGAATCGTCACATGTCGAGAGACGACACTCTGGGTCAGCGAAATTGTAGCAACGCTCGGTATTAAGGCCCCATATGTATTCACCAATCCCATCGTCAATGTCATGGTCTGACCTTCCTCAATCGGTACATGATACATCACAAATCCTGCTCTTAAGTCAGAGGTAGGTCTATATATATTTTCTGTGACCCTATTGGCTGTTATGGAAAAATTACCGCTGGACCATGCTAAATATCCATTAAAACTGGGGGCCACATTGGCCGATACATAAGGTGATATGAATGTTACATTTGGATTAAACGGTCTCAGAAAATAGTCTGGATCTATTAACACAATATTGGCTGTAGATCTTGTTGCATCTAAAGGATACGGATCATCCTCATCTCGAACGCCATCTCCATCCGTATCTAGGAGTGCAACACTTGCTGTCAGGGAGAATGTTGCAACGCCTGGCATTAAAGCGCCATACTGATTCACTAGCCCCATCGTCAGTGTCATGGTCTGACCTTGGGCAATGGGCACGTGATACATCGTAAACCCTGCTCTTAAGTTAGAGGTGGGTCTATATACATTTTCAGTTACCCTATTGGCTGTGACTGAAAAATTACCACTGGACCAAGCCAAATATCCGGTAAAACTTGGGGCCACATTGGCTGAAACATAAGGCGTTATAAATGTTACATTTGGACTCAAAGGTAATAAAAAATAATCCGGATCAATTAATAAAATATTGGCTGTAGATCTTGTTGCATCTAAATGAAATGGGTCGTCTTCATCTGGAACACCATCGCCATCTGTATCCAGTGCCACTAATGACAATTGCCCTAAAGACGCTAAATTTTGAGTGGTCCACATCATCCCTGTTGGCACAGCGGGCAACTGCATTGAATTGAAACTGATCACTTTACTCCCACTCACCGTAAACAACTGAAAGGTACTATTCAGACTTAAGGCAGTATTGTTATCCGTTATAATTACCAATCGACCATTGAGTGTCATGGATTCGGCTCGTAATGCGCTGGGATAATTGGTGAGTGTGATCTGAATACTTGCGGTTGGGGCTTGAATTAAACTGCCGTTTATAAAGGTTACGCTTCTTACATTTAGCGTTCCCCCTTCTAAAGTGAAGGCGTTTTGACTGGGCATCCCCAATATCCCGAGATCTAAAAGCCCTCCTGTCATTCTAAATTGACTTCGGGTATCCGTATCCTCAATATAGAGTACATTTAATTTTAGACTTCCTCCGCTGAGATAATAATGACCTTCCCCCTCATTACCCCCTAATCCTATTTGAAAAAACTCAACACTCCCTCCACTTTGAAAGACTTTAGAAGTCCCTATAAATCCGTTGTACATTAAATACCCATTTAATGTCCCTTGGATATTCAGCGTTGTTGGCATGAATTTTCGATAGCCTAAGTTCAAGGTATTGATACTGACAACCGATGATGATGGGATGGTATACGATAAGGGGGATAAATGCGCCACCCAAATACTTTGCGATGTATCTAAAGAACTGGATTGTGTGACATAATCCGCGCCCTCAATCAAAATATCGGTACTGGGCGTTTGATATCCTACTCCAAATAAAATAGACCGTGTGGCAATCAATGGATCTAAAAATCCATTGCTACTCACCACCCCTATTGTAAGGCGATAGGCCGCGTTTGCGGTGATTAGAATAGATTGCGTCACCCTGGATTGTAGGGGTAAGGTCACCCGTTGAGAAGAAATTGTAATGTCACCCGTTGAAATCACAAGACTTCCAAGATATCCAGGCCGGATACTCCCTGTCACAATTACATTGAGACTGGTTGCCGTATTTTCTATAAACATATTATTGAGCGGGTAGTTGATATGAATGTGGCTTCCTCTTGAGGCATCGTAGGGATACTCATCCTCGCTGTCTAAAAGGCCATCTCCATCTGAATCGACCTCTGCCACACTCAAATTTAAGACCCCTTGTGTATACAAATTCGCTGTGGACCACACGACAGAACTCCCAAAATTAGGAAGTTGTATGCGATCAAAAGAACCTGTTACAGTTCCTCCCCAAGATAGGACATTTAATGTCACGCTGCGGGTTGGTACTAACGTGTTTCGAGTCGTAACACTTAATCCCCCCGCAAGATTCATATTGCTCAACACAGATAGACTTTGAGCTAAAACACTTCCGGATATGGGTGTCAGTTGAATCGAAAGCGTTGCGCCTGCGCCTTGCGTATAATTTCCTGTTATCCAGATCTGGCTTGTATTCAGGCTTGGGGATACACTTCCCCCTAAAATTTGGAAATGCGTGTTGATTGTGGATACAGTTAAGCTTCCACTACTCATCACTAAGCTACTTAAGGGGTTGATGATGCCTATCTCTGTTGCGCCCCCATTGATTAATAAAGTCCCAATTCCTAAGCCTCTATTTAGAGTTGCCAGCGTGATACTCCCACCTAGAATGGTCATAGATCCTGTTGAATTGGACTCTTTTCCAAGCCACGTATCCCCTGCAATGCCGACAACTCCCGAGTTAATCGTAAGGGTACTGTTTAAATTCTTTTTACCGCCTAAAAATAACGTTGGGCCTAAATAGTTGGCGGTATTCCATACCACACTTGCGTTGCTTGTTGATCCTATATAAATAGATTTACCTACTTCTGTGTGGCCAGCTGTATCATAACCCGATGTATATATCTTCATCGTTGATACATCGGCATCGCCTTCAATGACAAAATTGCTACTGGTGATATCCGCATCTAAAAGCGAGGACGCATCTGAACTCACCCACCCCAAATAAATTCTATGAATGGCATTATTTGTTAGCCCTGTTAAGCTTATGCTTGCAGGCGCACTCCCTGCATTTAGAGTTGTTCTGGCCCCTGACTCAAAGGGCTGATTTAAGGTCCAAGCCAAATAGCCATTAAAGGTAGGCGTTGCATTGTGACCTATGGTTAGGTTTACAGACGTTGTTGTTTTAGGATAAACACTGCCAGCAGCAGGCAAATCTACAGTTGCACGCCCTCTGCCATAAAAGCCGCCGCTATCCGCAATCAGCCCCGGCATTGAGACCAACAAAAATGCCAAAATGAGTCCTATAAATAAACCGGCAAATTTTTCTTCTTTTTTACTCATTCAACTCTCTTTTAAGATGCTATAGGCTTATCCCCTCATACAAGGGGCGCATGTTTACATCATAGAGTTGATTTTAAAAAAATCAATTTATTTTTTTATATTTATAGGTCTAGAAATTCAGTTTTACTGAAAAATAATTGTGATTATCGACTAAAGGATGGGTACTTTTTTCAAAGGCATAATCAAATCCAACGCCTTTGAACTGCAATCCAAGACCTGCTGTAATGGAACTTACCGTTGTATTAAGCTCTACAAACTCTCTATACCCTACACGTGCTTGCACAAATTTTAAAAATCCAGGAGAGTACTGTATCCCCGCAGATTTTAACGTACGCCCATAACTCTCATGTTGATGTAATTGAGCCATAAAATCAAAATAGCCTCTGTGATATTTACCCCCTAGAACAATTTGAAAGGGATGGGATTCTTTTCCGCCATTACTCCAATTTGTACTTGAGGATAAAATGATATTTTTTAAGGCTAAAGATCCTTCAAAATTTCTCCATGTTTTCATGGCACCCACATCTATATTGGACCCTCTTCCACTCGCATATGCAATTTTATTGGTGTAATAGTTTAGTCCTACCCCATAATTGATTTTTTGACGTTTCAATTTATTTTGGTAGGCTAATTTTACAAGGCCAAAGTCCACATCAAAGGTCCCCGTTTCTACAAATACACCCCCACTTTCTGCCGTAATCGGGAATCCGCCCGAAAACGCCTGCATGTAGCCCAATCCGAAGGTTCCATACTTTGTTTTGTGCGCATAGGCAATATTTCTATAATCCACTTCATTGATGATCCGTGTTGTAAATACAGACACGCTGAGTTTATCTATTTTATAAAGCGCCGCAGGATTTTCAAATATCGTTGCTGACGATTTGCTAAAACTCTGTATGGTTCCCAATCCATACATCTCAGCAGACGTTCCTACATCTGTAATCATAATTGCAGGCGTATAATTCCCTGCCTGTATTCCCGAGGCTCCGCATAGTGTAATCATAGCTGCCATTAATAGTTTTTTCATTTTCATCTCCTTTTTATGGCAGAATCGCCATCTTTCCTTTTGCCATGATTGTTTTATCTTTCACAATTAAATAAAAATACCCCCCAGGTGAAACATACCCTGGAATATCTGACTTTTCTATTTTCACTTTACAATATATTCCTTCAGGCTTGAGCTCTCCGACTAAGGTTTCTCCTTTCACTACTTTCTGAGCTACTTTATGCCCCAGCATATTAAAAATGTAAATCTCAAAATCGGATTTACTTTCAAGCATCATCCCAATTTCCGTTCCCTGATCTATTGTAAAGGGATTTGGGTAATTCAGGGGTTTGCCTATTAGTTTCAGTTGAGCAGTAATGGCACCTGCCTCACTCTCTACAGTTCTAAATTCTGCGCCTAAACTTGCAATCATTTTACTGATAAATAACTCCTCTATTTCTACCGTATTGGATGTGGGACTCGCTCCGTCAAACCCAAAATACTCGGCACTGAATCCCCCTGCAGATGTTGGAATTTCAACCACTGCTTCACTTGGTTCTTCCACCGCAAATAGATGCTTTTGCAGCTGCCATGGCAGCACCATCAGTATCCCTAAGGATACTATAATTTGCTTCAAATCGGGCACGACCCTTCTCATCATAAAACTCCAAAATGCTGTGTTTTATGGTCTTTTTACCCGTTTTAGTCCCATTTTAAACGTTTTTTACACTTCCTGGGTAATACTGCGTACCTGGTGCGATTTTTTCCTTATCCTGAAGGGTAATGTCTTCCAAATATGAAAAACTTCCGATTTCACATTGACTCCCAATTTTGGATGCCCCATAAATACAGGTAAACGGATAAATAATCGTATCTACCCCTACCTCTACAATTGAGTCTATTTTGGTTGTTTTAGGGTCAATAATGGTCACCCCTTCTTGCATCAAGGCCCTATTTTTTTCTTGATATAGGGCTTCGTGCGTACTTGCAATATCCTGACGGGTGTTGACTCCAATTGCCTGCGTACTATCCGCTAAACAATAGGCAGAAACTACAAGGCCTTCTTCTTTTAAAATGTGAATCATATCTGTTAAATAATACTCTTGCTGACTGTTATCGGTTCGAATTTGACTCAAGCGATTAAACAGCGCCTGAGCATCAAATACATAGGTCCCTGTATTGATTTCTTTAATCTTTAGCTGATCTGGTGTGCAATCTTTTGCCTCTACAATTTCCATTAAAGTCCCCATTCCCCCTCGAATAATACGGCCATACCCTGCGGGATCTTCCATATTCGTTGTTAATACCGTTGCAATGGCATTGGACTCATGATGCATGGCCACTAAATCTCTTAAGGTTTGAGGCTTAATGAGCGGACAATCTCCTGCCAGAACAACCACAGTGTCACCTTCTTCAGGTTGCCACTCTAGAGCCACCTGCATGACAGCATGGCCTGTCCCTAACTGCTCTTTTTGTGTGACAAATTGCAATTCACTGTGATCTAAAGTCTCTTTTAAGAGCTCTGCTTGATGGCCTACCACGACAAATGCCTTTTTAACGCCCGCTGCAAAGGCAGCATCTACAACATAACTCACAATGGGTTTACCGGCTATTTTATGGGCGACTTTTAGTTTGTCTGACTTCATGCGCGTGCCTTTTCCCGCAGCTAAAATAATGGCAAAATTATTCATAATGACTCCTTCACCCAAGGTGTATTGAACTCTAATTATACCTTATCTGTGCAAATTATCTACTGTCATGATAGACTGAACAGGTCTTATATCTAGGTTAATAAGGAGTGTGGATTTCCATGAAAATGATTATCAAAGCCCACAGCATCTCGATCACCAAAGCGTTGAAGGCTCACGCCGAGTCTAAGCTTCAGCGATTGGAGCGATTTTTTGATGCTATTCAAGAAATTGTGGTCGATTTGGATATTTCCGGCAGTTCAAAAGACAGCGAGCAGCATGTTGCCTCTGCCACTATTTTTGCTTCTGGTACTATTATTCGAGCTGAAGAAGCCTCATCTAGTATGTACGCGAGCATTGATGTTCTGATCGATAAATTAGAAAGTCAGCTTAAAAAGCATAAGGAAAAATTACGCGATCACAAAAGAAGCAGCGTCCCTCGTAGCAGCGACACTCCCAGCTCCAAAGTTGTCCTTTCCAATGCAACAGAGCCTCGGTATGTTGCCAAACCCATGGATCCTGAAGATGCCATTCTTATCCTTGAAAAGGATAATTTAAGCTTCCTTGCTTTTCGAGACCTTCATGAGCGCGTATGCGTTATTTACCCCCTTGGCGGTGACCAATTTGGACTGATTGAAACCTAGAGACTGTCGCGAAACGCCTATTTTGGCCATCTGATGCGTTATCCTTGGCCTCAAGCCCTCATTTATGACATATAAATTCCGGGCTTTCGGACTAGTACTGCCTTGCAGCTGATCCAAACGTAGGCATTTCGCGACAGCCTCCTGGCCTTTTAGGCTTAATGCCCCTCTCTAGGCGGATTATTATCCGCCTATTTTGGGGATCAAGGAAGACATGATTTTGGTCACGTCATCAATCACAGCCTGAACAGCGGTATAGGATCTGGTTAACATGTTTAAATCTAAAGATACTCTCGCAACGTCTACGTTAGAAGATTCTAGTGCACTGCCTAAAATATCCCCGTAATGATTCCCATTTTCTCCAATTTTTGAACCTGAGCCCCCCAAAGGCAGAGGCTCTCCCGCAGAGGATGTTGCTTTCCAAGCGCCTCCAGACACCCCCACTAACCCTTCTTTATTATGGAAACTGGTTAAGGCCAATCGATACATGGGTTCTTGAGGCTTATCTGGATCTGTTTTAGACGCTGCAAAATTTTTGACCAATAAGCCACCATCGGTAAATCCTATGTCTGTTTCGTCATTTGTACTAATTGGCACCAAGGTATCATTGAGTTTATTTCCTGCTTTATCTACCGCATACCCAAATACTTTTCGCCCTGATGAGTCAATGATGAATTTATTGAGGTTATCAATTTGGAAGGATCCTGCCCGCGTATATAATTTATCGGCATTGCTGCCAAACTCTGTAGAGCTTGCTGAAATGATAAAAAAGCCCTCTCCTTGTATGGCTACGTTCATGGAAGTTCCAAATCCTATGGCCCCTTGGGTATAATCTGTGGACGTTGCCCCTAAGGTTGCTGCTGATCCTAGCTGCAAGGGATTAATGGACTTTGTTCCCAACGACATGACCTCTGTATATACCGTTGTAAAGGATGTCCCTATTGCTTTATATCCTGGCGTTCCAAAGTTATTGGCGTTTGAAATGGCAATTCTTAAGGCGCTCTCTAATCCGTACAGTGTATTTTGTGAATTGACATAAATATCTAACATGTTAACGCTCCTACTTTATGCTGCTTCTATTATATTGACATCCGTTAAAAATTCTAAACCTTTCATCATACTGGGTTTAATTTCTTCTAGCATGGGGGTCTCCGCTTTTAAACGATTTAACACGATTAAATAATTTCCATGCTTTTGCTTTAATCCAATATGTTTTGGATTTCGGGTTACTTCTATCTCTAGCTTGATAAACTCTTCTTTCATCACCCCAAAAATAGCCTTATTACATTGATCTCTTAGGTTCATTATATCAGATTTTTCTACAATACACCCTATGTCTTTTAAGGCTTTTAAGGTTTTTTTGATTTCTTTTTTGATCCGCTTATAGTCCGGCCCTTTAAACTCCAGTAATGTCGCTCGCTCTTCAAATAAGGCCCTTAGCTTGAGCATCAATCTTAATTTTGCAAATCCAGAACTTTCCTGTTTCAGCTGTTTCAGCATTTTTTCTTTTCCGGATTCTTTCAATTTTTTTTCTGCTTTCTTTATGGCCCATTTTGTTTTCAACCCCTCTACAAATCCCACGCCCACATGCAGTTTTTCATAGAGTGCCCGAAGGGTATCTTCTACACTTTCTACGCCTGAAACGCCTTCTATCTCTTGTGTCTGCGTTTGTTTTTTCTTTCTTTTAGGATCATCGTCTAAGGACCCTTGATTGGGATTGGGATTCACAAAAAAATTAAGCCCTAAATTCTCTATCTTTTTTTGAACCGTTTGAATATAAGCCGGCGATTGAAACTCTACCATCATGGATAGACCGTTTAATTTATCAAAGGCCTTGGAAAGGTCTTTAATTGAGGCACTTTTGGTCAGCGATTCTGATAAGGTGCGATCTAACTCATCTGCCACAAAAAATCGATACTCATTATTTATATCTTCCTGTAGCGTTTTTCGGCCCACTGGTCCCTCTTCAATTAATCCCAATACGATGGCATTGGTTAATACCGAATCGTATCCTTCCACCTCTTTAAGAAACCCCGCTAAATTTTTTGATTTTTCGGCTGTCGCTACTGCCACTCTTGCATATTGTCGTCTTAAGGTCTTGGTCATGTCTTCGGTGAGCATTTTTTTCACTTGCTCTTGCACGGTTTTGATTTCTTTACTGCTTAAAATACCTGCCTCTACCTGTGCTTGAATTTGACGCAATTCTTCCTTTTTCTTTGGTGTGGGCGCAATCAAATTTTCAGCTACTGCCGATACATAACTGCCTACGATATCTTTTGGAATTTCTCGCAAGGCTTTTGCCCCTTCTTGTGCCTGAGCAAGGCCTTGCTCTTTAACTGCTTTTTTGAGTTCCTTGAGCTTATCCTCCTGAGCTGGGGACTCGTCACGTCTTACGCGAAACTCCGTTTCGGATTGTTGCGTTGTATCTAATTTTCCCTTGAGACGATCTTTCGACAAACTGGACAATACCACACGATCAGAAACGGTTGCGATTACCGCGGGCTGCAACTCTTTTGCAAAGGCCGCCAAATCTTCTTTTCGGGTTGAGAGCATCTCTTTCCCTATTTTTTTCTCCGCTCTCTCTGTTTTTTTAGACGCAAATTCTTTATAAATATCAACGGCTTCTTGACGCTGATCCAAGGCATCTATTGCCTGCCCTTTACCTGATGAAGTTTCTGTTTTATGTGTTTTTCTGCGTATTGCAGCTAAGCGCCCATCGCCGTTTTTGGTTTCCCCTGCCCCCTGCTCTTCAATGGAAACAATACTTTCTAAGGCCCTGTCAAAATTGGGGTCCTTCTGTTCTACCTCTTTGCCATAATTTGAAATGCCCCCCAAACTCATTATAAATCCACCCCTAAGCGTGAGCTCGGTCGTTTCATAAGTGCAATGCCCTGTCTTACTAAATTTTGAGTGGCTTTATTAATAGTATATTGCCGCTCTAACTTTTTTTCATAGGCCTGTCGCTTGGAACTGGCGCGCGCAATGTACCGCTCCAGTTTGGAAACCTGTAGTTTCATGTCACTGATTGATTTTACTGCATTATCGTTTAAGTTTGACATTAAAATGACGCCTGTAATAAATAATCTAGCTGATACAATAAGTTGTCTCTTTCGCGCTTAAACTCTTGCTCAATTTTAGCGCACTGCCGCACTCTTTCTTCCAAAATACGTGTGCTGGTCCAATATCCCGGACGCCCTAAATTCGTCATTTGTGTCGCTAAATTGGCCCGGTACTGACTGTAGACCCGTAAGGCTGCTTTTGTTTTTTTTGTTTTACCGTGAATAAGCTCAGATAATTCTTCATGATAAATATTATCAATCATTTCGGCTAAGTTTTCCTCAAAGGCCTCTTGAATGGCTTGCTTTTTTAACTTTTTCAATTCCTCTACGGATACGCCCGCAAGCGCTAACATTTGGCCAATCACACCTACCTTAAACTGTGAGAATTTTCCCACTAGATCTTGGTGAGATCGAGCCTCAATTAAATTGAAGCGATACATTTCTTTTAACTCTGGTATTCGTTTCATAAAATTAATCGCATATCCAACCTTTAAAATCTCTTTAGGGTCCTTGTCTTTTGAAGCATTTCGATCTCTCTCTTGATTTTGCCCTGTCCCGTCTCTTTGTTCAAGCACTTTCTTTTCCCACTCGTAACTTGATAATTTCACTTCGTCTTTGATATCGGGATGTTTAAACTCTGTTTTTTCATCCTCTTTTTTATAATTCTTAGCGCCCTCCATGCTCACTGCGTCTGAATGAATCCCTCTTTCTGGTCTGTCTTCTGTGTTATTTAACTGATTTTTAAGTTCTGCTCTCGCCTTCAGTTGCTGCTGCAACTTTTTATAGTAAATTGTGTCATTCGTGTCTGTTCCTGCATTACCATCTATAGGACCGTAACTCATTGTTTTTTACTCTTTTTATTAGACTCTTCTTGTTTTTTTTGTTTTTGAATGGCCAAGGTTTGTTCTTCTATGGCTTTTCGCTCTTGGGCTACTTTCTCTGCATTCTTTTTCGCAATTTGGGCTTGCTCTTTAGATGCTTTTTCAGACTCGCTTACCCGTCTTTTTTCTTGAACCTCTTTTTCGTTTTTCTCTTTTTGTTCTCTGATTTGTTCTTGTTTAAACTCTTCTTTTTCTTCGTCATACTTTTCAATCTCGGCTTTTTTATCGGAGGATCGTTGAATGTTTACAGTCACACCCCCCAACGCAGTTCTGGCGATGCCCATAGCCCCTTCAAATTCGATGTAAGTTGAAATGGCATCCCATCTGTAGTTTTTGATGTCACTACCTTTTAAAAAGGTATCCACAGACACACTATATTCGGCACTGTCTTTTGTGATTAAACCAGATTTCCCCAATTCACCCTCATTCGTCACGAGTAGCCTATAATCTGTCTCTACGGGTCCTTTTTCTGTCATGGTTTTATGGCCACCGCGGTCAAAGGGCTGTAAGACGGCGTCCAAGGTTTGATCCAATTTCATCAGCATATCTAAATACGCCTGTGCTTTTTCTGTGCTTTCAAACATCATTTCAAAGGGCTTACCTGTTTGCTGCGTTAAGCTTCCTGTTGAGGCCTGTGTATTTGCATTTGCCGCTCGCTTATCTTCACCCGAAAATTGCTCCCAATCTACATTGGAATGCAATTTAACCGCAATTAATTTTGATTTATCGCCTGTGTATCCCTCTGGGATTTCGGCATCTTCTAAACGACGACCTGTTACTTTGAACGCTGTGCCACTTTTTTTATACCCAATACCAGAAAGCTGCTCTATCATATCCATGACGGTATTTTTAACCTGAATTGCATTGTTATATCTATCACTGACGGTACTGCCTTTTCCGACAAGGCTTAATAGCTCTTCCATGGTCATGGATTGTCCGTATGCAGTGTTTATTTTGATGTTTTTTCGCTCTAGCCCACCTGATTTCTGAAGGTCATTGGCTTCAAAATTTAACTTACTTTTAGACATTGCGCCTTCTTTAAGGGCTGGAATACTAAACTCTTTTTCGATAAAAGTTGATTTAATATAGGCCAATCCGTCCGAAATAAATTTATCCATCAGCCCATCTTTTGAGGCGGATAAATACGCGGCTAAATCACTGGTTGATTGGCCGTCCCAGTTTGCTAAATTGGTTTGTGTTAATGCATCTGGCGCTGATTTTAAAAAGGTTGCAAATCCTACAATCATGTATTGATTTTGGAGGTTCTTACCAACTACATCCATCCAGTTTTTCGCGTATTTTAAGGCATGATCTTTTACACTGTCGATTTTTTTATTGAGCTGATATTCTGCCGAAACAGCTTCATCGTAGGTCCCGACTAAGGCTTCTAACTGACTGACTTGATCCTGCAACAGAGGGTTATCTTTCGCTCGGGCTTTGAACGCTAACACTTGCTCACTTAATTCTGTTAAGGTTTTATCCACTTTTGCTGCGGTTCCAGTTCCAGATTTTAACGCACTGGTACTGGGTGCTGATTTTAAACTGGATGGATTAAGCCCTAATAAATCACCCTCGTCAGAGGCAGCGCCCGAAATTAAGTTTTGAACCAATTTCGACATTTCCCCGAGGGTCTTTTTCATGGTATCCACATAGGTCTTAAAGGCGCTGTCTGAGGCCAAGGCACTATCCGCTGTCTTTCCTGCTTTTACACTCTCCAGATAATCATAACTGGGGCCTGAAAATGATCGTACCGTTTTATAGGACGTGCTGAGCTGGGACCAACGGGCCAATAAAACGCCGAAGGTTGTTTTTTTATCCCAATTCTTCCATTTATCTTCATTTGAAAAGAGGTCAAAATAGTTTTGGCTGACATTAAATGTTTTGATTTTTGTATCCTGAAATGGATCTTCTACTTCTTCTGATTTCAGGCGAGATCCTGCCATTTTTAAGGCATCTTCTATGATTCGTTTGCCTTCATCACCCAACACTTCTAAAGAGGTGGTGGTTCCTTCTCTTAACCCTTTAAAAACATCCAGGGTATTAAAGGCCTCGTATTCTGGTGTTCCTTCTTTAAAGGGATTTTTATTATCAATATCGGGCATGTATTCTACGTTGTGTAGCGTGATTAAATCTTGGATTTTTTTACGGCGTTCGGCCTCTTTTTCAGACAGTATGGCCGCTACTCTGTCTGCCGCTTTGCTGGTATCGTTATTTTTAACTTCTGTGTATGTTTGTTCCGCGACTTTTTTATCTACGGAATATGTAAGTGATGATTTTAAATGCAAATCTGCTAAAAAGGATGCTGATTGATTGGCCCATAGGGGGGTTAAGGTTGCCGATTGATAGGCAGACGCTTCGTTTGCTTTTGCGTATTTTGAATCTGTAAGGGGTTCTTCTTTTAATCGTGATGCCAACTGTGCCCCAAATTCACGACTGTCGTTCGATTCGGGTAAGTCCAACTGCTGTATTAAAGTAGGGGAAATGGGAACAGGTAAAAATAAGGAAGGTGCTGATTTGGGAAACTGATCCAATGATGACATACCTTCCTACCTCCCTGTGCTTAACTTAATGTTTCCATGCGTCTCTTTCTATTTTCAGACCTAACTTGGCAAAGGCCTGTAAGGTATCTCGTTGAGATTGTAAATTTTGCAGATGCACGTTTAAAACCAAAGCCCCGGCTAAGGTGTTGGGATCTACTTCTCCGGATACCCCTCGTAGTCTTAATTTTCTCCCTGCAATTAAATCGTTTTGCAAGATTTTCATTTCTGTAAAGAAATTGGTCAAAGCCACATAATCGGCATAGGCGAAATCCGCGTTAACGCCTGCTTTTTGGCGGTTTACTTCAGAAATTTGAGCACGGCTCAACACCACTTCCGTCTGGAGCTTTGCTGTTCCTAAGGTTGCTGCTGTTAATAAATTTCCGCCTGCCATGATGATGCTCCTTTTTTTGCCACTAAACAAGAAGGCCCCCACCTAATTCTATTAGATGAGGGCCCCTTAATCTACCTAAAACTATCCGGCTTTTTGTTTAAATCCAGCAGTTTCGTCTTTGGTTCCTTTGGTTACCGCGTTCACAGCACCCATTTTAGAGTCTTTCGCTGAAGTGATTGACGATAACTCTACAGAGGCGCCCAACGCTGCTGCTAATTGGTTACCTTGACCTGATGTGATGCTATCTGTGATCGATGCCGCTTTATTTGTAAACTCTACACCAATATTCCGGCTTAGATGTGATGAGGATGCAAATGTGTTAAGCTGGTTCCCATCTATAAAGGTATCTCCTCTCACTGCCTCAGGTGTTGCCCCTCCTATACTTGCGTTTAATCCTGCCATATTACTCATCTCCTATTTTTATTTATTTGACCCTTTAAATTTTGAGTCTTATTTTTTCTTACAGCCTATCTATCGACACTGCTCGTTTTATTCATGTATCGATTTTTTATCATACATCATTATATTTATCCTTACACCTCCCTTTATTTTTCTGATATGATTGGCCTTATCATGATGACGGCAGAAATCCTAAAGGCCCTGTACCTTTTGTCCCTTTATACTGAAAAGCTAGATCCTGGCGGCGTTCAATTTGCCTTTCATTGTCTGGAACATAAAGACACTCAAATCGTTATTTCTGCGGGCTATATCCTCGTCGATATGGCGGATATTGAGGTGATGAATGAACTCCTCTTGCGATTACCTACTTATCCTGTCCCTACCCAAAAAATCCTCATTGCGATTCTATGCACCAGTCTTTTATCTGCCCCTTATATTTATCTTTTAGACGCCCTTGCCACCTATTCTCAAGAATTGGCCAATTTTACCATCCAGTGCTTATCCGCTACAGATTATCCCATCGCATCACTTATCTTTCCACGCATGGACACTCGACATAAAAAATACCTGGATAGACTTTGTGAACTGATCCAGAAGATGGGGCTTAAAAAATTGGAAATTGCGCTTGCCATTTTTCCCGTTATTCCGCATGAACTTACCTTTCGTCGACTTTTTGGCGATGAGGCCATCGACGCTTTAATCTCCTGAATGGGACTGTTGCAAAACGCCTAAATTCATTAAGATATTTCAATACATAGTTCTCCTGCTCGGTTGTCGATCTTATTAATGATATAATGAATAGGATCATTATTTGAGATATTGAGTTAAAAAATCTAAGGTAGACCACCTTCTAAGCGAGACACACTATGACGGATCTAAGGACACCGACGTCTTTTACTTCAACAACCGCATCTTTAACTGCCTCTGAGGTTTCAGAACTCCATCGTCTTTCTTTGCTTTATCGGGCCAATTCACCCCTCAATGACCTCTTGGATACTCCTTTTGATACATACTCGCTCTCCACATCCTCTCCTGTTTCTAATGTTCATGCTCGTGAGGCGCTTAAAAAAGCACTGCCTCAAAGTGGTGTTTTTCAGCATCTTTCAGGCTCTATTTCTCCTAAAGATATTCAAGATCTTTGGAATGTTTTTGTGGACCACGGTCCTTCTACGCTTTCTGCAAAAGAACTGGAGCTGGTTCACACAATTGCCCAACTTTTTTCAACTCCAGAGGTTTCTCAACACCTTCGCTTATCGTCTGATGCTCTAAAGGGACTGCGCGACATTAAAACCTGTATTGCCGCCTGCGACAGCACCCTAAGTGATGATCATTACCTTCAACTACAAGAGTCTAAAAAAGCACGTGCGAGCCTCATGGAAATTACAGGCATGACACCGCAAGAGGTTGAATTTAGACGCAGGTCTCAGCTTGTTGAACCGAATAATCGTGATATTCAAGCGCTTAAAACCCGACTTTTTAAAGAGCGTATTTTAAATAAATCCATGTCTGCCACCGAAATAGCTGAAAAAGTTTTAAGCTATGTCCAAGACAACTTTAACTACAAACAAGACGGTGTCGATTCTCGAGGCCTTGTTAAAGATGAATGGCAAACTGTGGATCGAACGCTCTCTCAAAAAAGCGGAGATTGTGAAGATTTGGCTATTCTTACCGCTTCCCTGCTCTCTTCTGCCCTGCAAGAAAAGGGGTTCTCTTCTAAACGTATTTCTCAGATGGTGATGGTTTCTGCTGGTTACGTCACTCCAGACAACTCCCTTCCTGTAGGCCATGCCTTGGTTACGTTTAAGGCCTCGCCTGAAAGCGAAGCCCTTCTATTGGATGCTACGGGCGAAACAGGTGGCATTTTAGCCTCTCAATTGGCATTTAAAAGCATCGTCGATATGAATCATGAGGTCTTTATTCAACGAGGCCCTATTACAGAAGCCTTTAGAACCGCCACCCAACTTGCGACCCCTCTTACAGCACGCAGTGCTTTTACCGGTTTAGGTGCTGGCAGAGCCGATAAAGAGTTTTTTTTGGTTGACAAAAGAGCTTATGGCGTCGCAAGGAGCGCAGACTCCACTCTTCTTCAAGCTTATCAAGCCAATAAAGATACGCTTATTTTTAAAATTAATGAAATGGCTCAGGCTATCAACGCTAAAATGCTCCAAGATTTTACCGTGCCTCGCTCTTTTAATGGCGCTCTTTATCGGGAAATAAAGCTGCCGTTTACGCTTTCTGGTGGGTCTGGTGGAAATTCTTATACTGCGTCTCTCGATCTTAATACTTTTAAAGCTTCATTTCGTAATAATCCCCAATTTGCCGTTATGAATCAATCGCCCAATGACCCCGAGGGCCTTTTATCTGCTACCACCATGGCTTTTCTTGATAACACTGACTTTACGGGCAAGGCCCAATCTATTTTTGAAAAACAAGCAGAACTTGCGGCTAAGCGGGAATTACTCTCTAGCACCCCTCTTTATACAGAGGATCGGCAACCCAATCCTAGGTTTACAGCCCTTCAAACAGAAATTAATACTCTTAGCACACAGATTAAGCGTCTACAAAAAGAACAACCCACTTACTATGTTAAAATTACCGAGGCGGACTTTCCTAGGTTTACCGTTACAAAACCGGATGGCACCAAAGTCATTACGGCCAATCCAAGTCCGGGATCAGGTACTTCTGCCTCAGCCACAGATCCAAAGCCTTATCCTTTTTTTGACGTTAATATTCACCCGCGTTTTGAACTTCGAGATCAAAGCTCAGAAGCTGCCCAAGCCATTGGAAATGTCCTTAGTTTTAGCGCAAATGATTCTATTGCCGGATTAACTGACATCCATTCCGTTTCTATTAACCCAGAAGGATTTTATGATTTTATTGCTAAACTTCGTCTCCAAACTCAGGATTTAACTGTCTTTGCTACTGCTATTTTAGCCGTTTATGACGAAGTGGGTAAGGCCAGCGAAGCGTTTAAACTGGAATCTGTATCTGATGCTGAAAAACGCGCGCTTAAAGAGAGTGGAGATAAATCGACTCTTAAAATAGGGATGGATGCCTTGCAGGGCATTGTGGACTCTATTGCTCAAGGACTCAACGAACTCTCCGATCAAATGTTTACCTATATTTCAGAAACCAACGATGTCACCTTTCAAACTAAACTCTTTAATATCGATCAATGGCTTCAAGAATTTGATATGAGCAATGCTGCGGAAGCGGGCAATGCGGACTCCAATGCCAGTGCTGTTACAACCTATATTTTATCCACCCTTCGCGGTGCTGCCCCCTCTATATTTGATGAACTTACAGGCTCTATTTCTTATATTCGAGCGCAGGCCAAACACTATATCAATCAGCTTCAACTTCAAGTCACTGCAGAAAATACCCTTGCCCGAAATGAATATTTTAAACGAATTACAACAGGTAGACTGTTTCCTGACCCTTCTACAGGCGAACCTTATCGCGTTGGGGGTATTTCACTTTTAAGAAAAGATCCCACCACCGAATTTGTTAATACCGGCCTTTTATCTCGCATTCAAGGCCCCCGTACTAGTACTATTGGGGGCTCCTCCGATGATACCTCTCCCCCCTCTTCTTCGAGTTCTACAAGTCGCACTATGTATGACATTTTTTATAGCACCAAAGAAATCAATGCCGCCCAAGGCATTCATTTTTCTAAAGACCATATTGAAGAATATATGGCCTCTACCAAAACTGCTATCAATAGCCTTATGACTAAAGCCAATGAATCCTTTGATCCTAGCTCCAGAGGAAGTGTCTACAAAATTGGTCAGAGTTTAGGCCGTTTTTCTATTGATCTTAACCATTTGGAAAATACCGAAACATCGCCTTTATTTCATGGGGCAGATGCCAGTCAAACAGCTACTTTTTCTCGTCCCCCAGACGTTAATATTAAAGAAGCTCTCACCGCGGCTCTGGGATTAGCCGCTGCGAGAACTGCGATTCAGGTAGGGTCTTCTTTTGCCTCCACAACGCTTTTGGGTGTTGCAGGGGCTATTACTACCGTTAAAACAGGGTTTGAAATTTATTCTCAAATAGAACGTTACGGGACTTTAGATAGCACACACGCTCCTGTTTTTGTGGATTTAAATATGGAAAGAGAAGTGGAATTCCGCCAAAACTTGGTGAGTTTTCAACTGTTTGCCCATACAACACAGCTCGTCCTGGTTGCCCAATTAGAAGCCATTTTACAGGCTACAGCAGAGTTTAATGCGTCTCAACCTAATAACTACGTTACGCAGCTTTTAAATCGAACCAAAGCCTTTATGGGTAATGAGCTTCAAGCTCAAAAACAAGCCTTTGAAGAAACCCATCATTCTATTAATATGCTTACCGATTCGGTCAATGCCCTGATTACCTCACGCGCCAGTTATTATAAGGCCTATTGGACTCAACTGATTCGAAGTACAGGATTGGCGATTCAATCTGCGCTTAAAATTACAGCTACGGCTGTTACAACAAATTATTTAGGGGCTCCCCTCTATGCTGCCCTTAAAAAGTGGCATATTGATCAGGACATTACATTACCCGCGGATCGGGTAGCGGCAGCTACTGCCCCAGATGCCACCTCTAAGGCCGCTGCTGAAGCTAAGCTTGCAACCGATACAGGTCTTCATCTTGCCAATGTTTTGGGATTCAATGCCCAATTAGATGCCGGGAAAGTATGGTTTTATGACCCAGATCGTCCACCGGCTGGCATTTTCAACGTACCACTTTCTAACTTTAATTTTATGATGGATCTTTTGACCTTCACCCCTGGACATTATATTACCGCTATCCAAAAAAAATTAGAGTATCACCTTGAAAAAGGAATCATTGAATATCGAAACCCTGGCATTTTGCAACAGTCTAAAGATCCTTATGGCGCCGCGGCACGCTCTGCCTACCGTGAAGATGGATTTACCTTTGAACCTGGCCATGGCTCTCGATATAGCTATTCAAATATTGAGAAATATGAAGATTTTCTTAGTTCACAACAACCTGTAACGGACCCAAATCATCTGTATGGCTCATTTTCTCTTGACATACCACGCGGCTTTTCGGATACGCTTCTCCCCAGGGATGATAGCCCCGCCCCTACCGCTTCTTCCACAGCGATTGGCTTTGTCGACGCCCTTTCTAATGACTTAATGCTGCTTCGATTGAAGCAACGAAAAGAATTTTCAGGCGATAAAACCCAAACCTTTCATAATGGATATGCCTCTTATCAAGTTAAAGGGGTACCTGGCGAGCCTAATAGCTCTAACCCTAATGCCCCTTCTGGATATGGACTTAGCTTTATTGAAGAACGTGGAGATGGCCTTCTCACGTACAATGGTCTTCTTGCTGCTGTTAAGCACCAAAACACCGTTACACTTCAATTGGCCATTGAATTTAGATTGCTTATCCTTCGCGCTATTTTAGATGCTTTAGATTCGGCTATTGCTCTTTTTGCGGAAAGATCCAAGCGTGGCTACGCCGGCTATCAACAAGCGGGATCTTTTGATGCCATTGGCGTTGTTGTTGGCCTTGAAAATGATTTAGGAAATGATTTATCCCGTGAAATTCAAGGGGCCCTTTTTTCCTCTTGGAACCAAAACCTAGAAAAAGACCGCACTATTTTTGAACTGGATTTTGAGGCAGAAAAAGCAAATGCCAAGGCCTCAGGGTCTCTTATTCGCTACAGACCTCGTCTACTTGTCAAAAATACAGGCCCAGAAGCTGCCATCTACCCTGAAAAAGAATTGGGTAAAGACCCCGGCCTAGAGGCATTTGACGCCTTTGATCTTGCGATTGAAATGGCGGATTACTACCGAAAATTAGCAAGGGGCCCTTATTTAGGGTATTTGGCATCGTATCATCGAGATGGCAATGTGGGGGATAGAGAAGCTAATATTAACACTGTCGCGAACAGAGGGGACTCTCTTGTAGGGGGGGCTGGCTATACTGATCAACCTATTCGAGATGGACAAACAGACCTCTTTAATAAACCTGCAGGATCGGCCTTAAATACTAAAATTGCAGAAGGTGGGGCTTACACTGCGGATCTTCGTCAATTTCTTCCCAATCGTGCTGATTTAGATGATCCCTCAAAAGATACCCGTATTCTTCGAACATCACGTACCTCAGATGAAAAAAATGCTCATATATTGTCTGAAACGACGCATAAAAATCGTCTTTTAGCCCCCTTCTTTCATCAAACAGAGCTTGAAAAAGATGCCTTGCTAACGCTCATTAAAAAAGGTGATGTGCCGCTTGAAAAACGATTCACCACTATGAAATTTCAACAGGTTGATTTTAATACCGTAACAGAGGTTCAACAAAAACTGACCACTGTGTCTGCTAATCGCAGTATTTATTTGATGGTGCTTCAAAGTTATTGGGATGCCCTAAACCAAGAAGTAGCTCGTTTTTCTGGCATGCAAAGTTCTATTGGGGCTATTAATACCGCTGCGTCTATGGCTGATATTTATAATAGCAAACAAACCGCGATTATGGATTCTCTGGTTGAAGAGTTAAACAATCGCGTTGCCTCTAAAAATGCTTATGAAAAATATGTGCTCGATGCCTGGGTTACGGGTGTTGGCTTTATGGTTGCCAGCATTCTTTTAGGGGCCGCTAAGCTCTTAGATCGTGTTGCGAAACCTTCTATGACCCGTGCAGCACTCCGAAAACTCGTCAAAATCCCCAGTGTTATGGCGACAACACGCGCTATTTCTGAATTTTTAATCGGGATCATTCAAATTAGTTCCATTAATACAAAACCGCCACTTAATGAGGATTCCTTAAAGGCGATTACAAATGCCACCATTGGCAATTCAGATGAAAAAGCACAAGAAGCGGAGGCCTTAAGAGCTGAAAAAAGAGATTTAGAAAATAAGGCTAATGCAGGGGGCCTCACACAAAGCGAAAAGGAACGCCTTAACAGCATTAATTTTTCTTTAGCTGCGTTTGGATCTAGCACCGCTTCTCAAGTTACTAGCGGTAAACTTCGTACTCAAATTAATCAGAATAGCCAAAATACTGGAACCCAAAATCAATTCTATGGCCTTAATGAGAAAAAAGCCATTCGCTTTTCAGGTCGGGGTCGTTTCATTTTAAACCCTGCGCTTAAAGCCAAGGCCAACATGAAACTGAAGCGTCAATTCAGACAAATGAAAGTCCTTACTAAGGTGTTTTTAGCCCTTCAATCTGCCGAGTTAAATGCCATTGCCGATCTTTCGGGTCGGTCTGCAGGCTCTACAGGTCGATTAAGCAGTATTGTTGGCGCGTATGAACAAAATGATGCCCGCGTTTTGGATTTAATTTTTCGTAAACTTCAAAATACAGTGGATGCCCGAAATGAAGCACTAGACCGTGTTAAAAAAGGAGCTGTTACCGCCACGACGGCACTTCTTAAACAGGCGACTGAAACATTACTAAAGCGTTTTAAGGGTGGGCGAATTGAAGCACTTGAAAAAGACAGAGCCAAGACCGTACTTAAGCAAAAAGAATCCACCCAGAGCGATGAAAAAAAGATAAAAGAATTAAAAGAAAAGAAAGCTAAAGAGACCGATACTGCAAAACAGACGGAAATTCAAAAGAAAATAGATAGCAAAGAAAAGGCTCTTACAAAAAAAAGACAAAACCACGCTGATGCCCTTGCAAAACAAGATAAAAAAATTCAAGGTCTAAAGGATAAAAAAGCTCTAGGCGCTCAAAAAAAAGCCCTAGAGTCGGCCATTGCAATCAATGAGCGAGGGTCTGCAGCTACAGGTTTGGGCGCCACTTATGATTCCACTCAGCACCGTGATCTTAAACGTACTGTTGGCTCTAATAACTCCGCTAGGACTCAACTGGCGCGAGGATTTCTTAAAATGTTGGGTCATGCCAGCCCTTATATTGCCCTGAGGCTTTTTGATGCTGCGGCACAAGGTATTGCCCACCTTGCCCAACTTACTGGTTTGTCGGACAATTTTGATATTAATAGTACAGACTTAGAACGAATGGGAGAAACGGACACTCTGGACCCTTATGCTGGCGCTGCTGAAGACTCTGTCTTCCCAAGCTCTGATTTTACGAATGGCATTGACTTTGCGGGTATTTCAGGCCTTGAAAATGCCATTCTTTCAGCGGGTATTACAAAAGGAAACTTACAAGTTTTGAACCTGTATCTTCAGGAAGATAAAGAAGATATTGCCGCTGTTGCCGATGGGTTAAGATCTCTTAAAGCCGCTTTCTATGCGAAGATGAAAAAGTCCCTTATGGAAGGGCATCTTTTTACACTTCATCTTCCAACGGGTCTCATCAATCGTCTCTTTAATATGCATCTACGAGATTCCATCTCCGTCAATACTCCTTGGCAAGGCCATTATAAGACTATTGAGCCATTGGCGATGGAAAGCACCGATACCGCAAATGCCTTTCTTAAAAAGCTTGAAAAAGACCCTAAACTTAAAGAAGCCTATCTCATTGGAGACGAGAAACGCTTCTTTAGCAAACGGCCTACTGCCGCCGTTCTTAATGTACTTCCCACTTCTGCACAGGCACGGATTCAACGCGCATTTGGCTTTGTAGGTGTTGATTTTGCGTCTGAACCCGATGCCCCCACGCGTTATGCAAGTGCTCGCTTAGAAGCGCTAGCTAAAGATCATGCCGATTTTAAAAAACGTGTTTCAGCTGCGACTGAAGCCTATACAAAAGCTGCTGAAGCAGCTGCATCTGACCCCTCCAATACTGCACTGCAAGCAAAGAGTGCTGCCGCTGCTAAGGCCCTAGAAAAGGCCTCTGAGGTTAGTTTCCAGGATGCGTCAACAGCCCTAGAAAAAGCTAAAGAGGACTCTACTGCTGAATTAAAAATACTTAAGGCCGCTAGAGATAGTGTTAAAAACAAAATCTTTCCAAACTTCATTTCCAGATTTCTTAGTATGTTTTCTCGATCTGCCAAGTCTCAGTTCGCAAATACAAAATTCCCGCTTTCGGTTTCGGATATTGATAAGTTTTTGCAAGGCAATACCACCCCCCTTACAAATGCGGATCGCAAGGTGATCCAAAAAGCACTTTCGCGTGCCTATTCTAAAGAAAAGTTGCTTTTGGATACCGATTCTCTTCGTTCTACCTTTAAGCAGCTTAAACAAGAAGGCAAACGCAATGAAAAACTGAACCGTGCTGAGATCACTGAAAAAAAGGATACCTTGGATACTGTTGTTGCCAACCATTCTGAGAAGGCGCTTTCTAAGCTTAGTGAGGACGAGAAATTAGAAAAATTCAAGGGCACACTTGAAAGCTTAGGCTCTGATGCAAAACCCACTACAGTCGCAGAAGCACGTGCTGAATTTGATAAAGTGATTCAAGCCAAACGAGATGCCTTACCCAAAGAAGCTGAGGTTGCTAAAAGTAAGCTTAAAACTTTTGGGCTTGCGATTGGAGATGGGGCCTTAACGGCGGGTATTATTGCCATTGAGCTTCTTGCGCTGCTTTTAATTAAAATCTTCCAGTTTTTTCATATGATTGGGTTTCGAAATGATGTTTCAGATTCCCTGTCCTTTTTAAATAGAGACATTCGAGACCACGGTAAGATTCGAAAATTACGCGGCTATTCCTTGGGCGAAGCTTTGGATACTTTGGGCGATGCCAAAGATCCTAAACTTTCCAAGAAAAAAGCCACGACATTTGAAGAGATCCGCGCGGAACACCGTTTAGAAGCCGATAAATCTCGTAAATTGACTGAAGCCAGCCTGGAACAGGCGCTAAACCCTGATTTAGATGTTGTTGCGGATAGGGATTCCACACGCTTGGAGCAGCAGGATAAAGCCATTTTGGCTTTAGACAAAGCAACAGACTTGGATGGGGTTCGTCTGACACGCCGTCAACAGGTCGCCCTTGGGGTTATGCAACGGAATCATATCAAAGCACTGAATGCCATTAAGGCAATGCGTGGGCCGGAATCCCTTGGTCCTCGCTCTCCTAAACTTGCAGATGATGACACTCTTCAGAAGATGCAGACCATGCTTCAAGAATCTGCAGATGCCGGAGAAACCACCTTTAACGATAGCGCGACCTCTGAAGCACGGCATGTCGCCATTTTAGATGCACTCAAGAAGGCTTACGAAGCTAACCCTGATCCCACACAAAAAGCGCATCTTGATAAAATTCGAGACATTCTGTTTGAGTCTTCTGCCCTTAAAGCGCGGGCTATTTTAACATCCAGTTTAGATAGAGCTACATTGATTCAAAAATCTGCTTCTAATCCTACAGATGCCTCTACTAGTCTTACAACTAAGCTTTATGCCTCTAAAACATTAAGTGCAGACGAAGAGGCTCAATTGAAACTCCTTTTCCCAGAAGATGCTATGTTCAATTCCAAAAAAACAGAAATGCTCCAAATGCGAGAAGCTGCGGCCAATAGAGACTTGGTTCAAGGGCTTTCTGGCACTCGTTTATTAGATGGTAGCCCCGAGGGCGTTGCAGCTGCTCAGGGTAAGCTTACTTCTCAAAACTTGACTACTCTTAGTCAATTCGACTCTGGCTACGCCCTTCTTCAACATGCAGAGTCTGGCGCTGGGGTTCAACTTAACTCTCTTTTGACACAGGCTTACTTGGCAGAAGATGGTTCGCCCGAACAAACCGCTGCTATTCAAAAAACAGCGGCTTATTTACAGGCTTTTGCGGATCCACAAAATCAGGTCCAAGCGCGTGTGCTCCGTCATTTGTTTTATGAACTCAGCCGTGATCGTAATAAACACTTGCTTTCTATGCTGACTAAGGCTATTGGGAAAATTGATAGTGGTAAAGACGACTCTGAAACTCGTAATTTTGTCCTTAAAGCTCTTGAAGAGTCTACCGCTGAAAATGGCACTCAAAGCTTTATTTCGCCCACGTCGAAATCTGTGGATCTAAGAGGTAAATCTTGGCTTGGCGCTGCAGGTACAGCAGGATGGACCATGCTGAAAAGAACCTTTGCTGGCTCCTCTAAATTTTCCTTTTCTTTGTTTGGGCTTAATAAAGGTGCCAAGGGCTCTGTCATACGAGAGGCTGATCATAATGCAAATGACGCTTTGATTGCCAGACAAAATTTTTCCGATCGTATCCACCAATCTGATATTTTTAGTGATAAAACCTTCGTGCAATCCTTCCTTGAAGCTGATTCCGATGGGGCTAATCTTATTGCTAACTTTAATGATTCTACAAAGCCTCAAGCCCTTGTTAAAAAATTGGCGGATAGTGGTAATGGGCTTTTAGATGCACTTATTGCAGACTTATCTAAACCAGGTGCCAATGCCAAGCTTTTAGCCCATCTTGTTGACTTTAAAGCTCACCTTAAAGGTCAGGAAGCGTCTCGCGCCACCGCTGTTTTAGCGGTTAAAGAACTTAAGGACAAGACCGATATTCTCTCTAAAGCTGCTAAATTAACAGAGCCTGCGCTCCGGGTGCTTATAGATCCAGAAACGGCCGCCCCTGAAGATCCCAATCTTACCGATTTAAAGGCTGTTAGAGATCAATTTTTAGATGCGATTAAAGACAAGCTTTCTACAGATCCTGCTGCAGCGGCTCAAGAACTTGCAGAGTTCCTCAAAAAGCTAGATGGGCCTATCAATCGGGATGTTGTTCGTAAATTCGCTCTGGAGATTGCGAATAAAGTGCTTCTTCTGGATCAGGATAAACTGGAAACCTTCCTTACTACTCTGGGAACAAACCTCCAGTCTCATCAAGAATTGGCAACCTTCTTTAAAACAGAGCTTGTGAATGGGGTTCAGGGGGCTGCTGCAGGCGCTGCCTTAATGGGTCCTCTGGGCATACGCCCTGTGGATAGAATTTGGGGTTCTTTTGCCTCTAATCATAAAGTTGCTGGATTTACAGATGCTCTTGTGGCTATTGCCAGAACTAACCCTGCTAAAGCGGTGGATTTGCTGACTTCACTGTCTCAAGAAGTTGTTACTCATGTTGGAACGGGTGCAGAGCCCCAATCTACCATCAATGTTATTAAAAATATGGAAAAAGCAGTTATGGCGGTGATGGCTGGTATTGATAAATCTAATGCTACCGCTCTTGCTGCAGCACAAACTCAGGTGACCCGCTTACAAACTACACTGCAAACCCACCTTAATGCCCTTATCTCCCAACGCGTTTTATCTGATAGCGACGCTACTATTTCCGTTGCATTGGGAATGCGTGCGGTACCCGCTTCACTTTCAAAAGCTCAAATTGAGACAATTCAGAAACAAACTCAAAAATTAATGGACTTTCAAGATCGCTCTGGAGACCTTCTTTCTAGTGAAGTTCCCAATCCAGAATATTATGCTCAACTTCAAGGTGTTTCTACCCTCTGTCAGCTTTTCTTAGAGGCGGATACGCACTTAACTGTTACGCTTTCGGCACCGGGCGCTGTGCCTGTGCCTGCAGGCCCCGCACCTCTTCCTGCTGCTTTAAGCGAGCTTAATGCCGCCCAGCACACTGCCCTTCAATCTGGGGATATTAGTACACTTGGAACAGCGCTGGGTACGCCACCGTCTCAAGCTGGCTTGACGGCTATTAAAGATAACTTCCCTCAAGCTTATCTAAAGCTTTTGCAGTCCTTAGATGATTCACCTTATGGCGATGCTGTTCCTGCCGATCTTCAATTGGTTAAGGACAATGATGCTTTCTTTAAACCAGATGGTACTTTTGGTGATTTGAATGCCCTTCTTGGTACGCCCCATCCCGAAAGATCGCTTGTATTGATGGCTCAAGTGAATCCTTCTGCGGCCAAAGCTCTTTTAACTGTTTCTCCTGCTGATAGAACACGAATCCTCACGGAGATTAATCCTGCCAACCTTACCCATGATAAAGGTACCCTTAATCGACTTTTAGCGCCGCTTAAAGACGCTGAAGCCGATACTCTAATGCCTGGATTTAGACGCATGTTAGATCAGACCAAACGATTAACAGCTAGTATTCAGCCTGGGGCTGACTACACTCTTCAATTTAATGCGGCTGCTTATGCCGGTATTCGCGCTGAAGTTGCCGCTCATAAAGAAGCCTTAAAAACTCAAACGCCTCCTACTGTGGATAATTTTCTTAAATTACAGCCTACCTGCTCCCCTGAATCTCTGGGGGCTCTTCTGAAGTTGATGGCGACGGTTACAGCGCCTACACCTCAACTTAGAGCCTTATTCAGTGATATTACTCAGGAATTGGCTAAAGCCACCCTTCGGGCGGTTGCTTCCTTTCCTGCCCTAGCAACTGGGGGCTTGCCAGATCTGGCAGATCCTGCTCTTACAGGGATTATCAATACGGCACTTCCTGGTGTTTTAGATGGCGTTCCAGGCATTACGAATACACATCTTGGGCGTCTTTCTGCGGTTCTGCCTGATGCGAAACTTCAAGCGCATTCTGCAGTTAGAGATTTAAGTGGCATGACTGCAGGTCAGCTGGTTCGTGAGTTAACGTCCTTTTCAAATCCCTCTATTGGGGTTGTTAAACTTGCCTCCACACTTTCTGAGATGTCCCAGAAGGGGCTTCTGAAAGATGATCATCTTTCAGATCTTTCAGTTTCTATTAATAGTCTTTCCCTTGCAGATCGAGCGCTGTTTAGAGCTCTCTTACCGTCCACCCTTACCCTTAATCCTACTACTTATCCGCCACTATCTAAAGACACCCCTGAACCAACGGGAACACTGGTTAACCTTCATAAAGCCCTAACAAGTGGGGATACCTCAGCTATTCTTACAGCTGTTACTGCCTTAAAAACTGACACTTCTTTTGGATCAGACGCGGCACGCTTTTCTGCTCTTGGGGCCTTTGCCTCTGGTCCTCAGTCTAAAGCACTTACAGAGGCTCTGTCTTCTCCTGCTGGCCTTAGCCTTGCCGGATGGATGAGAAGCAGTCCAGACGCCGCTACGCTACCGTCTATACTCAAAGCGACTGTCCCCTTGGTTGATACTACGAGCACGCCAACTGTTTCAAAGCAGGAGATTCAAACGGCTATTGCTTCTAATCCTTCTAGCCTCATGGACATCCTGTCTCGGTCTCCAGGATCATCTGACGCTGTCTTTGATCAGCTTCTTGCTGTTACTACTCGGCATGAATTTGGATCTAAATTGCCAGAACCGCTTGCGAAACTGTTATTTTCAAAGGATGCCACATTTTTAACGACGCTGTATGAAACGCTAAAACTCTCTCATCCGTCCAAACTGCACCAATTTTCTCGTCTAATGGCGTCGCTTACGCGTTCTGTTATGCGTCCTGAGCATCCTAATTTCCCTCACACCACATTAAAAGCAGATATTCAAAATACGATTCCCTTTTTACAGGCCCTTCAAGGCCCTCTTAACCCTACGATTGGAAAGGAGCAACTCGCTGGTATTACCCGACAAATGGAACAGTTTTTGGCGTCGCACCCCATAGAATCTCGAGAGATTTTAAAAACTATGGGTAAAACAGCTGGAAGCGACAAAAAGCAGATTAAATTTGTGACCAACCTTTTATTTAAAACCCTAGTGTCTCACGAGGCTATTTCCTCTGGTAAATCTATTGCGACCTCTATTGAAAAAGATTACAAGTTTATCATGAGTCTCCCTAAAGATTCTCCCCTTCGTCAGGCTATGCTCGATAAATTTACAGATACAAGGGGCCTCTTTTATTCCTATTTATCCCCCGTTCAACATCGTATCGATGCGGACCGCGTTACAGAAAGTAGGGATGCAGCTAAAGACTTGCTATCTAAATCGGATCCTTTGTCGCCTACTGAGACAGAATCTCTGCTTAAATCCTTAATTTTGGAAGGTAATACTCAGTCTAAAGATGGTCCTGTTAATATCCGTGCCTTAGAACTTGCCCCTGGCGCCCCCTGGAAAGACCGCTACCAAAATCTACGCATTCACCTTGAAAATCTGGCTAAATTTGCCATGCAGGATCCTACTACTCCTGAAAATCAAGAGACGCTCCAACTTTTGGGTCAATTTGCAGCGGCCATGTCTAAATATCAACCCATTTCAGGTCCTCGCCTTAACCCTGATTTTCTGTTGAAATTGATGACCAGCCATGCCAATGTAAGTGCAAGCAGTCATGATGCTACTCAAGCAGGTGCCGTTGGGAGTTCTGAACAGGATTTATCTAAAGTCACCGGACAGGTGTCTCGATATGGTTCTGTTGATAATTTAGATCCAGCCATCGGTACAGCCAACTTACGTGCCCTTAAAGTGATTTCTCCTGACCGCCAAATTTTGGGTGCCAAACCCATTTTAGATGACCGAGGATTTGTCATGCGGCCCATTAATCAAGGGCTGTCTAAACAAAGCCTTGCCGCAGCATTAGATGATATTGACTTTCCGACCTCTGCAGACAAACAGGCTACTGTTGATCAGCTTTTTGTTCAATTAAGCAGTGCTGCTGATGGCACTGCTATTTTAGATGGTTCTGATCCCGCTGCGACCTCGAGATCGTTTAACCCTCAACTTTTTGAATCCGGTTTCGATGCCCGTGCGATTATGTCTTTTGCTAAATTAGATAGCCTCGACGTTATTAAAGAGCTGCGTGCGGATCATGATGAACTTACAGGTGCTGGTGAACGGGCTGAACGGGCAAATGCCATTCAAGCTCGATTATCCGCCCTGATTTTAAAACATGCGTGGCAAGATTTCCAAGACTTACAAACCATTCAAGGGAGTCTTTCCCCCAATCCCGCTATTAGCGCCGGAAGCTCTCCGTCCTTATCTCCTGAACTTAAAACCGCTGTCGATACCTTAAATGCTGCCTTTAACAAAGAACAAGAGGGATATCGGACTCTTTCTCAACTTGAAACCAATTATGAGCTTCCTGCTGGTACGCTCCTTGCGCGGCTTAAAGAACAGGGTTTTGCAACAGGCGGCGTTATTTCTATGCCTCGAGATCGCATGGTAGATTTAAGTGATTTTCCTCATTTAAATTTAAAAGAAGATGCTTTACGTACTATTCACGACACTATTTGTGCTGTTCAAAGCCCTCGCGAAATGGTTTTAAGTGCCTTTTCGTCGGGGTATGGTGAAGATCTTTTATTTTTGCCCAATGAACGTACAGTAGATGTCACCCGTTCTGTACATACCCACGCAGATATACGGGGTAGTAAAAAATGGAGCGGTTCTCAATATGCTGATTCTTATTTAAGCACACGCCTCCATGTTGATGATCAGGTTCATGTCTTAAACCGATATGCCAATTTTAACGATCCTTCGCTGAAACCTGAAAAACAAAAATTCAAAAGAGAGGGATTTGAACGTTTTCTGCTGTCGGCTAAAGAAACCATAGGGGCCGACGGTCGACCTCTTTTGCTTTCCATGCTTCTGCACCCTCAACTATCTGCCGATGCCCGTCGTGACATCCTGAATTTTGTAGGCTCGGGTGCTGTTTTTAATACGCCCTCTACAGATCCTTCTATTCGCCCCTTTACCACCCTTCGCACGAATGTTCAGCGCTTGTTGGTGGGCCTTACAAATCCTGTTCATCATTCTGAAACTCGAACACAGGCTCAACTTCTTGCTGATATTGCCCTTAAATTTCCTCATGAATTCAGACAGTTCCATGCGGCGGCTGTGGATACGACTAGGCCTACTTACCCTGTCGAGTGGGGATCTGCTCATAAATCTTCTGCACAGGCCTTGTTTGATCAGTTACACCTTAGCGCTAAAGTGTCGGACTCTTCAGCTAAGATTCTATTTGATAGCCTTTTACCCGCTACTACGCCACAGGCAAGTTATGATGCGTTGAAAGCCATTTGTTTGGGAGGTTCTGCTGCCCCTGTTTCTGATGATGATGCGTCTTCTGTGTATTCCGATTCATCGAGCATCTCTGATGTTTCTTCTATAGCCACCAAGCCGCCACTCGTTAATTCCAGCCCCTCGAGCTTGATGACTGTACTCATCAGCTTAAAGGAGATGTCTAGCCAGTCGGCTGTGCCTAAAGACGCGCTTAAAAAACTGGGGGTCACTTTACTTCAGCATGCTCGGTCTCAAGGTGTAACCTTAACGACGCTGCTTCAAGGCTTAACAGGCTCAGATCAGGAAGCTCATTTTTTACCCACTGCGGTGCGTTTGCTCACGGAATCCGTTGATGCTGCTACCTTAAAAAGCTTGGGTTATAATCCTCTTCAAGAGGAGCAAGGTCTCTACCGTTATACCGTTTCTGGTCAAGCCCCTGCTCGTGCGGGTGGCATTAAAGGTGATTCTGGTGCCTTCATTGACACCTTTGATAGACCTCGTTACCGCCTCGCAGAAGATGCACCTGCACATACGCTTTTAAAAGGCTTCTCCTCAAGCTCTGTGGCTGACCAAAAAGCTACCTTGCCTCAAATTTTGTTTGCTCTGAAAGCCCCCACTGGGGGTGATACGAGTCCTGTAGGTGGGACTGATGATGCGAGCACTGTAGATGGGGATGATACGAGTACTGTAGGTAGCGGTGATGGTAGTACTGTAGGTGGCGTGCCTCTTTTCGCGGATCTAGGGGCTGATGATGCGAGCACTGTAGATGGAAATGATGCCCTTGATAATTGGGATGATCCTGATTTTACATTTGATGATAGGGACGCTCCTCGAGGTTCTGAATTTGACTATGAAGGAGGGTATGAATGATGCCTACGCTTAACCTTTCCCCTACCCAAATTGCCTTTACAGGTGATGCCCTTAAAACGGTTCTTATCGATCGAAAAGCACTGCCCACGCCCATGAAACCCGATGAGCATTATGCCCTCTCTCAAATCATTACACCGGACCTAAACGCCGATTTTTTATTTGATTTTTTAAAGGCCCTAGATTCTACCGATAGATCGGCTGTTTTTTCCTTAATGGATCCCCGTATTCTTTCTCAAGTTAAAAAACGACTGCCTACAGACACCTATTTATTTACAAACCTTACCGCAACACCTGCTGCCCCTACCGCCGCTTCAGATGGCGACACTGACACCGATTACCTGCCTTATTTTAATGCCTTAGCTCAGGATATTTTAGCCCCAGACCTCTCTCTTTCGAGTTTTTTAAAGCGCTACCCCAATGCCCCCACCTTGCCCTTGGATTCTCTTTTAAGCCTTGCCGAAGATATTCTGGATACGGTGATTCCGGAACTTCCAGAACTGTCTGGCCCTGAGCAATTTGGCATTACGCTTAAATGTTATTATGCCCTTCAACCCTATATGGCGCTTTTTCCCGATTTACAACCGGCCCTTCAACAGCCTATTTCTCGCTTGATTCTTTCGTTTAAAACATTCCCCTCTACAGAATGGGTCTTAAAAGTCATGGATCAACTGCCTGACTACTTCTTAGAGATGCTTTTTGATGCCCTCTATGCCTATGATACAATTCGCTCATTTGAGAAGCGCCTGTTTTATTGTAAACTGTTACAGGATATCGATCATTATGTGTCCGCGAACCCTGATTATAATGGTCGCGTACTGGATTACTTATAGGAGTATTTTATGGAGAGTTTTTTATCTTTTTTACGTGACAATTATTTGGTTTTTGTGGTGATAGGCTCTGTTTTTGCGTTTTTTATCATTCGAGATACCGTTACCGTTTTAAATGCGCATCGCATGCGCGCTAAATTAAAAGAAGATATGATGGCCTCTGAGAAGCGCATAGAAACCATTTTAGACCAGCTCAATCAAAATCGAAATCGCTTGGATCACAGTATTTTAAGCATTCAAAATGAACTTAAAAAAAATGCCCAATCTATACCGTCTTCTAATCTTGATAGGCCCGATATTCCGGCCGCACCTCCTAAAAAATCATGACGGAGTCCACGCCGTATCTTAGCCCCGATCTTTTTGAATCGGATCGCAGCCCTCAAGACGTTTTGGCTCAGTTTGGATCAGATTTTCTTATGGCACAACGCCAAATTATGAGACAGGCCCTTCCCCCCAAAGCCTCTATGCCCAATGTCCCCGATCTTTTTGAAGTCACTCCTCTGCCGTTTTCTGTTTCCGATCTTGTTAAACGCCCCGCCTTCAAACCCGTCGTTTCTCCAGAATCCCATACAGAAGCGCCTCAAAAAACGCCTGAGGTTCCAACACAACCCTTTACCTACAAACCGCCCGCAGCCCCCTCCCCCCCGCCTGGTTATTTTGCTGAAAAAAATTATACACAGATTAAACCCACACCCGCGCCTGTTGTCGATGCCGTTAAAGCACCCAAAGGGGTGCGTGTAGAGTCTGGCGCCGTTCCTAACGCTAAGACTCAAGACGTATCCGCTCAAAAAGAGGTCATTTCGCCCTCTAAATTGGCTCCCGTTACCCCCGATGAAATTGAAACCACCAATAGAGCGCAAGGTGTTGAACGCCGCTTTAAAGAACGCCAGAAAAAGCTTGATGATCTCTTGAACCAAGATAAAGGAAAGGTTTTGTAAGCATGACTTTAGAACAAGATCCTATTCAGCAACTTCAAAAGGCCGTGGATCATAGACAGTTTGATATCCAACGCCTTAAAGCCCTTAAGTACTATAAACTGTGGAGCCATGTTCTCTTTTTTGTTTGGTTTTTTTATTTTTTAGCCCTCTATTTGGGGATTTTGATCCTCTTTATGTTTACCCCTTCACAGCGTAAAAATGCCTATGCCTGGCTGATTCGCCACTACTTTAAATGGTATTTTGTTTATAGAGGCATGGATCACTATGCCACAACGCCTTTGCCCACCTCTTTTTCTAAACCCACCCTTATTTTTACGCTTCGTACCCATGATATGGGGTCCCTTTATATGACTCAACTGTTTAAATGCCCTGTTATTGTGCCCCTCCGCCCTAAAATGGCGGCCTTTAGAGCCTCTTTTTTTATCCCCTGGGCTTTCCTCGGTCGACTCTTTCGCCTTATTTCTTACCCCGATCAAAATTACCCCGCCAATGCCGCTGCCATTAAAAGTCTTCTTAAAGACGGCTACCCCGTTGTCGTTCCCTTAAATTTTAATTATGCAAATCCTCGATATGAATCCCAACTGCTGATGATACAAGACCTTCAGGACCTCGTTACCCCCTCTATTGACTGCTATCTTTTAAAATTAACGGGGTTTGAATCCTATCCTTTGGCCTCTTTTGTGTCGCCTGTGGATGTTTCGGTTAAATATGTCCCCTTGGAAAAAATATTGGATGGTGCCCCGATGGATTCGGCCCTTGCTAAGGTGAAAATTGCTCAGTTTTTTGAATTTTCGTCTGTGAAAATGATTTAGAATTGGAGCGGGATACCAGACTCGAACTGGCGACTTCAACCTTGGCAAGGTTGCGCTCTACCAACTGAGCTAATCCCGCACCTGTAGAGATCCTTAATATACCACTAAGCGCTTTTTGAGACAAGACAAAATTGCGCTCCTACGGCGCTACATTGACTGTAGGTGTTGCAAATTGTATCGTTATGTTCCCCGTATTGCCATTTAAATCGTAAGGCTCTAGTATCAATCGGTACCTTATACCATTTGTTAACCCTGTTAAGGTATAATTTTGAGTACCACTGGCACCGGCTGGAATATTTCGAGTGATATCTGCGCCCCCTATTGGAGGGGTAGGGCCTGATTCTGGGGCCTCTATAAAAGCAAGCGTATAGCCCACTAGATCCGAATCTAGCGGCTGCATCCAGGTTAATACTACTTCATGATTGCCACTTGCCACTGTAAAGCCTGTGATATCGCTTGGCGCCGTTGTATCCCCAGGCCTTGCTTGTGCAAGGCTGACCGTGGATATATTGCCTGCACTTGAAATGGCAAAAATACTGTAATAAATTCGGCTATCTCCGTAACCAATACCTGCGGTGTTATGCGTTAAAGTTGTGGTGGACGCGAGCATATTTTGAGTTAAAATATGGCCGGCGGTTAGGTCGTAGGTTAAAATGGCATTTTGTGTTGAATATAAAATCGTGATGGCATAGGTATCTGGCGGATTGACCCAAGACAAGGTTACAGGATGGCCGCCTTTTGAGGCTGTAAATGAATCTAAGGGTGCCACAGGTCGTAGCACAATACCGCCTTTTGTTCCCCCATTGGAACACCCCACGCTCCCTATAAACAGCAGTCCCAGCATGTACCCTAGATAAACGCTCGTTTTTTTCATGATGCTGCTTGAGTGTCATCCTCTTGAACTTCAGGTACTGATTTCATGGCGATGACGTAGTCGTCATTGTCCAATTTCATGATACGAACGCCCATGGCTTCGCGTTTCTGTGTTGAAATTTTAGATACCTCTTGCCGACACATGGTCCCTGAATACGTTACAATCATCAGTTCCTTGTCTTTGGTGGTAATCACAGCATCGTTAACCCTATCTTTTAAGGATTTTCTGAAATTAATGCTTTTAACCCCAACCCCCGCTCGGTTCTGATTTTTAAATTCACTGACGCGAATGTTTTTACCATAACCGTAACGCGTGATGACTAAGAGCTGCAATTTATCTTCATCTCTGGGTACCACATCCATGGCCACAAGATTGTCTTCTTTTCGAATGCGAATACCCCGTACGCCGCGAGAGGCTCTGGCTAAAGGTCTGGCCTGCTCCTCTTCAAATCGAATGACCATCCCCGCTGAGGTGACCAGGACAATATCCGAATTTCCATGGGTTCGTTTCACCCATTTTAGAACATCCCCCTTATCCAAATTAATCCCAATAATAGGTCTGTTTTTAAAATGCACAAAGGCTTTAATTTCTGTTTTTTTAACCACACCTTGGGCCGTTGCCATAATCAGATAATCGTTCGTCTCAAAATTATCAATTTGCATAGCTGTAGAGAAGTGCTCCCCTTCTTCCATTTGTAAAAAATGCGCAATGGAAATCCCTTTGCTTTGACGCGAGGCTTCAGGTAGCTGGTGTGCTTTTATCTTAAATACACGGCCCTTGGTTGAAAAACATAGGATATAGTCATGGGTATTCGTAATTAAGAGCTCGGATACATAATCTTCCTCTCGAGTATTCATACTGTTGACGCCACGACCGCCTCTATTTTGACTTCGGAACATGTCTAAAGGCATGCGCTTCACAAAGCCATCATTCGAAATTAAAATGGCCACCTGCTTATTGGGAATTAAATCTTCAATGCTCATGGACTCTACAGATTCTCCAATCTGAGAGCGCCGCTTATCCCCAAATTTTTCTTTCGTTTCGAGTTGTTCTAATTTGATAATCTCATATACTCTGGATTCATTGGCTAAAATATCTTTAAGATCTTCAATTTTGATCAAGAGCTCATTATATTCTTGCTCTATTTTTTCACGCTCAAGACCTGTTAAGCGCTGTAAACGCATTTCTAAAATGGCAATGGCTTGACGGTCGGATAAATTAAAGGTTTCCATTAAGCCTTTTTTAGCCGTTTCTGTATCTTTAGAGGCCTTAATTAAGGCAATGATGGCATCAATATTATCTAAGGCAATGCGTAAGCCTTCTAAAATATGAAGCCGCTCTTCTGCCTTTTTAAGATCGTATTGGGTGCGCTTTACAATCACGTCTTTTCGATGATTAACATAGTGAACTAAAATTTCTTTTAGCGTTAATTTTTTGGGCATCCCATTGACAAGGGCTACCATATTGACCCCGAATGTTGACTCTAAAGGCGTGTGTTTATAAAGTTGATTTAAGACCACTTCTTTGACAGCATCTCGCTTTAACTCGATATAAATTCGCATGCCTTTTCGGTCTGATTCGTCTCTTAAATCTGAAATACCATTAATTTTTTTCTCTTGCACCAATTCGGCTATTTTGATGATTAAATTGGCTTTGTTCACCATATAGGGTATTTCTGTAAAGACGATGGCCATTCTGCCTTTTTTATTTTCTTCAAACTGATATTTTGCCCGTTGGCGAATGCTGCCGCGACCTGTTTCGTAGGCCTGCTCAATGCCTTCTGTGCCACAAATAATGGCCCCTGTTGGGAAGTCTGGCCCTTTAATGTGCTCCATTAATTCTTGAGTTGTAATTTCTGGATTATCTACCAGCGCACAAATACCGTCTGTCAGCTCGCCCAAATTGTGGGGCGGAATATTGGTTGCCATTCCCACCGCAATCCCTGCTGTTCCATTTAATAACAAGCCTGGCACTCGTGTTGGCAATACCGTGGGTTCTTGCAGCGACTCATCAAAGTTATTTTTAAATAGAACGGTTTCTTTTTCGATGTCCTCTAAAAAAGTCATTGCCAGTCGGGACATTCTCGCTTCGGTGTACCTCATGGCCGCCGCATTGTCTCCATCAATGGATCCAAAGTTTCCTTGGCCATCAATGAGCATGTATCTCATGGAGAAATCTTGCGCCATTCGCACTAAAGAATCATATACCGCTGTATCACCATGGGGATGGTATCGTCCTAAAACGTCCCCGACGATTCTGGCTGACTTTTTATACGGACGGCCTGCAATGTAGCCCGCATCGTACATCGAGTATAAAATACGACGATGCACGGGCTTTAAACCATCTCGAACATCTGGTAATGCCCGTCCGACAATTACGGACATGGCATATTCCAGATACGAGTTTTTCATCTCATCTGTAATATTAATTGGCGATATATTGGTATCATCAAATAATGTTGGGTCTACTACTGTTGTCATTTAATTGTCCTCCCTCTGCCCTACACGTCAATCCATCGCACATCTTTGGCGTATTTTTCAATAAAGTGTTTTCTAGGATCGACTTCGCTGCCCATTAACATCGCAAAAATCTCATCTGCTTTTTCTGCATCTTGTAAGTCTACCTTTAACATGGCCCTTTTTTCTGGATCCATCGTGGTATCCCATAATTGATCGGGGTTCATCTCTCCAAGCCCTTTATACCGCTGAATTGTCGATTTATCTCGGCCCAATTCTTCTAAGGTTAACTCTAACTCTTTATCATTATAGGCATACTTTTTTGTATTTCCTTTTTTAACCAAATAAAGCGGCGGCTGCGCAATATACAAGGCTCCCGCTTCAATAACGGCACGGGCATACCGGAAGAAAAATGTGAGTAACAAGGTTCGAATATGTGCGCCATCCACGTCAGCATCTGTCATAATAACGATTTTATGGTACCGTAATTTTTCTAAGGCATGGGTAACACTCATGCCCACTTCTTCGGCATTGTCTTCGTCTGTGTTAATCGTTTGGGGCTTGTCTGATAAGCCTTGAATGGCACCCGGTCCTATGGCTGTAATTAGGGTTCGAATCTCCTCATTCGCTAAAATTTTGTCCAATCGTGCCTTTTCAACGTTTAATACTTTTCCACGAAGCGGTAAAATCGCTTGGAAATTTCTATCTCGGCCTTGTTTTGCCGAACCTCCCGCGGAATCCCCCTCAACTAAAAAGATCTCACATTTTGAAGGATCGGAATTGGAACAGTCTGCCAATTTTCCAGGTAAAGTTGTGTTTTCTAGACTGCTTTTTCGTCGAATTAAATCTTGTGCTTTTCGTGCTGCTTCTCTCACTCTCTGGGCAATCATTGCCTTATTTACAATGAGCTTTCCAACTTTCGGGTTGGCCTCTAGATAATCGGCTAGACCTTGGTCCAATAAAGAATCTACGATTCCTTTGACTTCAGAATTACCCAATTTTGTTTTGGTTTGCCCCTCAAACTGGGGATTTCTTAATTTTACCGAAATGACCGCGCTTAATCCCTCACGTAAATCTTGCCCCGAAAACGTTGATTTTTTGTCTTTTAAAAGCTCGTATTTTTTAGCAAAACTATTGATCACACGGGTTAGGGCTGATCTAAATCCGGCCAAATGTGTGCCGCCTTCTCGGGTTCGGATGTTGTTGGCAAAACTCACGACATTTTCATCAAAATAATCGCTCACGTATTGGATGGATACTTCGATCTCATATTCATCTCGAGAACTTTTTAAATAAACAGGCGGCGTGAATAAGGCCTCTTTATTTTCATTCATAATTTCGACGTAAGATTTAATGCCCCCCTCAAATTGATATACTTTTTCTTCTGAGTTCCCATTTTCATCTTTAATTCTATCGTCTACAAAAATAATTTTGATGCCTTTATTTAAGAAGGCCAATTCTCTTAAACGGTGATCTAATACTTCGTTGGTAAACTCTATTTCATCAAAGATGGTTGCATCTGGAAAAAATCGAACGGTTGTTCCTGTATCTTTGCCGTCATAGTCATAAAATTGCCCGATGAGCTGATCCGGAATTCCTTTTTGATAGCGCTGTGTATAGCGTTTTCCATCTCGTTTAACTTCCACTTCAAGCCATTCTGCCAAGGCGTTTACAACCGAAACGCCTACCCCGTGTAGTCCGCCTGATACTTTATAGCCTTCCCCTTCAAATTTTCCACCTGCGTGTAAGGTTGTCAGTACCACTTCAACCGCCGGTAAGTTTTTTTCTTTATGGGTATCTATGGGAATCCCTCGGCCATTATCTCGAACCGTGACAATATTGCCTTCCTCGATTCGAACATGAATATCTGTACAATATCCAGCCATCGCCTCGTCCACACTATTGTCAACGACCTCAAATACCAAGTGATTTAATCCTGATAATCCTGTAGATCCTATATACATCCCTGGCCGTTTTCGAACAGCCTCTAGGCCTTCTAACACTTTAATATGATCGGCTCTGTATTCTTGTGTCATCGTTTTTACGTCCCTCGTTTGTGCAATTATAAGCACTTAGTGTATCATCTTTGCCCTTCACGCACTAGCGCACTGGGCCTGTATTTGGTTTTACTGACTGCCTCCCCCCATAAACTGAACAATCTCTATGATATCCCCTTCCTTAAATTTTAAGCTGATGTCTTTTTCTTGAGAGATAATCTCATGATTTACTTCAATCGCATGATACCGTCTCTCTAGACCTAATTTTTTTAAGAGGGTCTCTAAGGTATCCTCTTCACTGATAGCGGTGTATGCCTCCCCATTGAGATAAACCTTCATCAGCAACTACTTCAACACTCTCATGCGTGTTAACGGATAAAAGGTAAACCAGGCCTTTCCCAACATGTCTTCAACGGGCACATACCCCCAATATCTGGAGTCTTGGGAGTTGGCTCTATTATCTCCCAATACGAAATAATGGGCATCTGGCACCACAATAGGCCCAAAATTCATTCGATCTTCTAAAATGGTTACGCCGGCAATAATGAGGGGTTTTCCGTTAATATACACACGTCCTTCAATCAGCTGGACCGTTTCGCCAGGCATCCCGATACATCGTTTTACATACTCTTTACCATCTCTATTAGGGGATTTAAATACCGTAATATCGCCCCGATTCGGCGTTTTAAATCGATAAATGAATTTATTTACAAATAAACGGTCTCCCACTAAAAACGTGGGCACCATGGACTCTGAAGGCACTACCGAAGTCTGTACCACATAGGCTCTAATGACAAGGGCCAAGCAGAGCGCGACAAGTATAGACTCTACAAGATCTACCATATGGTATTTTAATTTACTTTTGGACTTTAACTCTTCTTTAAAGGCGGCCCAATGTGTTAATTTTTTTCGAATTTTTCGGATCATCCCTTTATTCTAGCCTTTACAGGCTTGAGTTTCAACTGCGGGACTGTTGTTACCGGCGATATCGGGCCCTTCTACATAGGGGATAGCGTCGTCCTATTATAAATCCAATCAAAAATCCGATGGTCGCCAGCTCTACTACCGGGATGTCTGTATCACATAGACTTGATGCGCACCCTACTTTTGGTTTTAAATCTGGCGCCTCTTCTATTTTATCCCACATCGGTGTTATTTTGATTTCACCCCGTATATCAGGGAGATATGTTTCTTGGGTCATCGAAATAGAACTTAGACTCAAATTTGTCTTTATACTCGACATCTTATGAGGTATCCACGGTTTTTTTTCTGGGGCTTTAGTCTTTTGTGTGTTTTGGTAAGATGGTTTTTGGGGACTTGTTTGATACATGCGAGACATTTGTTTTGATCCTTGTTTTCTTCATGTGTTGAATGATGGGCCTTCTATATACGCATTTTTACCACTTTTGTCTAGCGTTATGCTCATTTTGTGAATACTGCTTAACAATTTTCAACGGCTATACTATCATGAATCCATGATAAAACATGTTTGCATCTTCGAAGATCAACACGCTCTTGGATTAAGTCCCTTAACCTACGCCCGTCCTCTCTACGCCCTTCGACTGGGTATTGATCGCCTTTTTGATAAAGTGAATCGATATTTTGAATCTGCAGTCATTAGCTTGCATTGCCGGGATTACTTTAAGTCCACAGTTCAGTTTCAGTTTAAAGATCAGTATGTCAATCAAATCAATCTGGGCTCCCCTTGCCTTTTTATCAATGGCCGTGTGGCAATGACTCAAGAACTTGCCAACTTATTACAAGCTGTCGATCTTTCTGAAAACACCCTTTTCATCCAACACGATACCGTCATTGCCGCCTACCTTACCGGAGAAGTCTTAGAATCTATGGTCTATATTTTGGAAGGTGTTCCCAGTTCTGAAGACCTTATGACTCAATTACGGCCACTTTGCCGCACTCGAGATATTTCTCAGGCAGTTATCATTGCTACCCTTTGGGATGGCATTGTACTGACCCCTTCGTTTATTTCCTATGACTTTGATTTTTATAATCAGCCAGGCGTTATTAAGGGTGATATTAAACCTTATAGTGTTATTTATAATGAAAACCAGGTTTTTATTGATGAGGGTGTTCACATTGAGGATTTTGTTGTCATTGATGCTCAAAAAGGCCCTGTTTATATTGAATCTGGCGTTACCATTCAGGCTCACTCTCGCCTTGAAGGGCCTCTTTTTATTGGGAAAGATACTCAAATTTTAGGGGGGAAAATTAAAGAGTCTTCGATTGGGCCTCTATGTAAAATTGCGGGTGAAATATCTCATTCCATTTTTCAGGGTTATTCTAATAAGGCCCACGATGGTTTTATTGGGCACTCTTATATCGGAGAATGGGTCAATTTAGGGGCCTTTACCTCTACTTCCAATCTTAAAAATACCTATAGTCCCATTTCACTTTCAGGGCCTGAAGGCCCGATCCCTACGGGACAACAATTTTTAGGCAGTATTTTGGGCGATTTTGTTAAAACCGGCATTTATACCACCTTTAATACCGGCTCTATTGTCCATTTTGGGTCCACTCTGTTTAATCCCGGTTTTCATGATACCTATATCCCACCTTTTTCTTGGGGAAGCCCCGGCAACTACAGTCAACATGATTTGGATAAATTTATGGATACTAGCAGCAAAGTGCTTGCGCGCCGAAATCTTGTTTTTCCGGATGTCTATAAATCTCTTTATGCCACTTTGTTTCAGCATTACGCTTGAGTTATGATGACCCAACGCGATCCTTCTTTGTCTGAAACCCACGCTTATTCCAAGCTTTTAGACCTTGCTCAAACACCTCCCAATTTAAAAGACTGTTATACGCCGGATCGTATTCAACGCACACGCTGTTCCTCTACACACCTCTCTTTTTCATTTAGTGGCGCCTTAACATCTGGACCTATTCTTCGTGAATTACAGTCACTTTCTGATGAATTATCGTTAACAGATCGCCTTTCTGATATTATGAACTCCCATCTTTCCAATTTAACGGAAGAACTTAGCTCGGATTTTCATTCTACCCGAAATCCGACCCCTTCTGCATACACAGAGGAACTTAACACCTGTTTCGAATTTGCACGCACCCATCACTATACCCATATTATTCAAGTTGGCATCGGCGGCTCTCACCTAGGGCCTATGGCCTTATATCGCGCGCTTTCAGCCTGTTATAGTAGTCACACTCAAGTTTATTTCTTTTCCTCCATTGACCCCTTATGGAGTACCCCTATTTTAAAAACGCTTCCCTTGGAAACAACATTGTTTATTATCGCCTCAAAATCTGGTGGTACTCATGAAACCCATGATCATCTTCGTCGCATTTGTGATTACTTTTTGTCTCAAGGCTATACAGAGGCTCTCATTCGTGAGCATCTTGTGTCTATTTCTTGCCGCAATAGTGTTTTAGATACGGATTTTTTCTTTCGCCGGTTTTATATTACCCCTGAAATTGGCGGACGATTTTCGACGTCTTCCCCCGTTGGCATGCTCCTGATTGCACTGGTATTTGGAGAAAGCTGCTGCAAGGCGTTTCTCTCTGGTGCTTATGATTTAGACCAAAAGTCTTTATGTCCCACGCTCTCTGAAAATCCAGCCTTGATCGCTGCTCTTATTGGCATTTGGCATCGTCTTTTTTGCCATTTTGAATCCTTAGCGGTTGTTCCTTATACTCAATTCTTTTCTATTTTTACCCTACACCTTCAACAACTGTTCTGTGAAAGCCTTGGTAAATCCGTGGATGCTCACGGCATCCCTCTTGATATTCCTGCGAGCCCTTATCTCATGACCAACGTGGGGACCAATGCTCAACATGCTTTTTTTCAACTTGTGCATCAAGGCATTCGTCCTCTTCCTATTGAATTTATTACGATTTCAACGACGGATCGTGAATGCCTCTATCACTTAGCCGCCCAACAGGTTGCCTTGGCTCAAGGGAAGTCACATGCTGTTAAAAATTTTAATTTTGAAGGCAATCGCCCCTTTACCACTGTCATTTTACCGGAACTTTCAGCTCAGAACTTGGGCGCCCTATGGTCGTTTTATGAAAACCGCGTTATTTTTGAAGGTCTTGCCTGTGGCCTCAATCCTTTTGACCAGCCCGGTGTGGAACTTGGCAAAACCCTAATGGAAACCCTGCGCACAGGAACCCCCTCTGAAACGCTTAAAGCTACCCTAGACTTACTCTGCTCATAAAGCGCAGTAATTCTGGGAATTTTTTAAACCGTTCCGGCTGCCGTATCGCGCGATACAGCCATTCAATTTTTAGAGATTGTACCCATTTCGGCGCTCTACTCAAAGTCCCGGATAGTACATCAAAGGTTCCGCCAACGCCTATTCCTATCCCTCTTTTGGCGTGTTTTGCCAGCGCTTGAAGAAAATACTCTTGATAGGGAATTCCCATCGCCACCCATACAAAATCTGGCGATTTTTCGCTAATATCTTGGATTACAGCGTCTCGTTCTGATGCCGTCATGTACCCATGATGGGCGCCCACTATCCCTACAGTAGGGTATCTTTCCTTTATATTTTTAACTGTCAACGCTAAAATATCTGGTTTTGCCCCCACTAGGTAAACTGAAACAGGCTGTTTCAGGAGCATTTCCACCAAATCCACCCCTGTTACCGACTGTGTTTTAAGGTTTTTTTCTTTTTTAAGTGCCCAACACACGCCAACGCCATCTGCCACAATTAAATCAGCGCTTTGCATCCATGTTTTGAGTGCACTATCCTTTTCTCCCGCCATAATGATTAAAGGATTAAGCGTTAAAATTCGCTTAAATCCCTCTGATTTACGGGCTTTTAAACACCAGTCCAGCACGGCTTCTTTAGCGCCTGTCTGGATCCTATACCCAGATAATAAACTCACTTTAACCCCATTTCGTTTAAGACGGCTTTTTCATGCAATTCTTGTCTGGCTTTTAATGCATTATTGGCATAAAACGCCCAATTCTTTTTTACTCGGGCTATTTTAGAGTCCAAGTCTTTTAAGGTCATGGTTTTGTCTTTCACGGATATCCATTCTTGGCCACAGGCCCTTGCCAGCGCCCTTGATTTTGTATTTTTATCCACAACAATAAAGGGGATTCCATGTAATACGGCCCATACCGCTACATGATATCGAAAGCAAATAATTAACGAAATTTCTTTATCTGTCACAGGTTCCAACGGACTTTCTCTTAAATTATAAACAGAAAGCCCCTTCATCGCTTTTTTATCCTGCGTTGACATCGAAAGCCCAAAGGACGATACCTGCATGATGCGCTGCTTAATTTCTTTCCATCCTTGAGGCCATTTTTGTTTCCACGGCATTAAATTACACGCTATGACGCCTGCCTCCCCTGAGGCCTGACATCGCTCTGGAATATCTTGAAACACCATATCGGCTGCCTCTATAGACCGAATTTTCCACTGATCCAAGAGCCGCTTACTTTCATCGTCTCTTACACTGATAAAATCAACCCTTTTTAATACTTTTTTTGTTAAAATAGTCATCACTCCACCCTCAATAGGTCCTATGCCTTGACCTATGAGCATGACTCTTTTATTGTACTTTTTTGCCAATGCAATGAGTGTTAAATAATACACTAAACTTTTATTGGAACTGTCATTTTGAAGAATGGATCCGCCTCCAAATACCACTGTATCTGCATGTCGAATGCTGCGCCAAACAGCGATAATATTTTTCCGAGAAACCTCATTTTTTTTTGGCTTTTTTCCTGATAAAACCGTATATTTTATGTTTTTTTCTTTAAAATATTTTTTAAAAAAAGAAAGCAACCACTCGTCGCCTAAATTACCGCATCCATAATAGCCCACTAAAAAAACGCGTCCCAAACTGGGCGATATATCCCCTTTTATTTTTTTCACACTACACACTCCATGTCGTATTCCTTTTCAACTGGACCTGTCATGATTATCGTTGTTTCTGTCCACTCAATCTCCAAATCACCGCCGGGTAAGTGAACCGTACAACATCTCTCCGCTTTATTTTCACTGACCATTGCCACAACAACGGCACAGGCCCCTGTTCCACACGCCTGTGTTTCTCCAGCGCCCCGCTCCCAAACTCTCATTGTAATTTCTTTGGGCCCATTCACTTCTATAAATTCAATATTGGCCCCCTCTGGAAAGGCTTTGTTGTGTTCATACACAGGGCCTATTTTGGATAAATCCAGTTCTGGCAGATTTTTAGATTCCATGACAAAATGAGGATTCCCCATCGATACAAATCTACCCGATTGCCGTGTTCCTCCTACATCTATGGTTTTAGGCTCATTGATTCGAGGGGGTCCCATATCCACTCGGACAGATTTCACCGTTCCATTTTGATCGCGATCACACACGACGCCAATGGGTCCTGCAGGGGTTTCAATTGTAAACGCCGTATCCTTTAGATGCTGATTTTCCACTAAAAATGCAGCCATACATCGAATGCCATTGCCACACATTTCCGGCTCTGATCCATCGCCGTTAATAATGCGCATATAAAAATTTCCGGATTCTTTCTTTTGAACCACAATCAGTCCATCCGCGCCGATTTTTTCACCTTTTTTCGTTAATCCTAACTTCCTATCACACCACAATACAGCCCACTTTTCCCAGGGATGAGGGGACTGTTGCGAAACGCCTACGTTTGGATCAGCTGCAAGGCATTCCGAGTCCGAAAGCCCGGAGTTTATACGGTATAAGTGAGGACTTGAGGACGAGGATAACACAGCAGATGGCCCAAATAGGTGTTCCGCAACAGTTCCATGAGGCTCATCCATTACGATTAAAAAGTCATTCCCTATTCCATTGTATTTTTGAACCTGAATTTTCATGGTAGCTACTCTTCTACAATGGCTCCTAAAGATCTTAATTTTCCAGGTAAGTCATGATAACCGCGATTTAAATGTTTGAGTCCATAGATATCTGAGCGCCCCTCTGCTACAAGTGCGGCTAAAATCAAGGCTGCGCCTGCTCTTAAGTCTGTTATTTTAACCTCTGCCCCAGAAAGCGCATTTACTCCTTCAATCACTGCGATGTGTTCGTTTAGTTTTATTTTTGCCCCCATGCGCATGAGCTCTCTTGCGTGCATGAACCTATTTTCAAAAATGGTTTCTTTAATGATGCTTTTTCCTTCTGCTACGGTTAATAATGCCATAACCTGTGCTTGCATGTCTGTTGGAAATCCAGGAAAAGGACTGGTTTCTATGTCTACCGCTTTTGCACGATGTCCCCCTTTAACTCGCATCCAATCTTCTCCAACCTCAATGTCTAACTGTGCGGCACGCAATACCTTTAAGAGGGGCTCCTGATGAACAATATTAACATCGGTGACTGTTACATCCCCCTGCGTAATTGCGCCTGCAATCAGTAAGGTTGCGGCTTCAATGCGATCTGGAATGACTTGATAATTATGAACTCCTTTTAACTTACTCACACCATAAATCGTTAACGTTGCGGTCCCTATCCCTGTAATGGTTGCACCTGCTTTAACCATCAAATCACATAAATCATCAATTTCAGGTTCTTTGGCCGCATTTTCAATGACGGTTGTCCCCTCTGCTAAACAAGCTGCCATTAATAAATTTTCAGTTGCCCCTACAGAGGGGAAATCCAAATGAATCGTGGTTCCTTTTAAGCCATTTTTAGCCTCAATCTGAACAAATCCATGCTCCATGCTAATGGTAGCCCCTAAGGCTTCAAATCCCTTTAAATGAAGATCTACAGGTCGCTCTCCAATGGAACAGCCTCCTGGGAGGGGCACTTTTGCAAACCCTGTTTTGGCTAAAATAGGGCCTGCCACAAAAAAAGAAGCTCTCATTGCTGTTACCAATTCGTAGGGCGCAATATGACGCACTTTTTTATTGTTCCAAATATGGACTTTATTGCCGCTTTCTTGCTCGGTCCTTAAACCCAGTTCATTGAGCATGCGACACATGATTTGAACGTCTAATAACTGAGGTACATTCCCAAAGCTGGTTTCGCCATCGAGCATAATACAGGCCGCCAGTAAGGGAAGTGCCGAATTCTTCGCCCCTCCCGCTTTTACTGTTCCGTTTAAAACTTGTCCCCCGGTTACAATGAGTCTTGGCATACGTCTCCCTTTATCTGGTCTAAAATTTTATCTATGGCCTGCGTTAAATCTTCATAACTGCCATTATTGTTTATGGTATAGCGACACTGTTCGAGACACTCCCCAATGTTTTGCCCCGAGCTTTCGCCTGATAATTCCCGCTTATCTTGGCGCAAAAAGGTGTCATATTCAATATGGTCTGTCTCTTTACCCCGACTTAAGACCCGTTTATACCGAATCTCAGGATCTGCTTCTATCCCAATAAATGCGGTGCCTTTTTCTTTTAGAAACCGAACTTCTTCGGGATGACGGACGCTATCAAAGCATACCCTTTCAAGTGCCTCTGCCTGTTTAAACGTCTCCTCTGCAAAAAATTGACTCCCGTATTTGAGTTTTAACTGATTGGATGTCTCAATTAAGGTGTCTCGGTCTAAAGCACCGCCATGTTGGGCAATCCAGGATCTGACAATATCCGATAAGGAATAGACCTTAAATCCTTTTGATATTAAGTATGTACAAACCGATGATTTTCCGGCGCCGTTTTGGCCTATAAGGCCTAAATACATTTTTTCCATTGCCCCTATGTTACGGTATTCCTCGCCCCTTATCAACAGCCCCATGCTCAAAAAGTGTTTTTGTTTTTACGGATTTACTGTATACTGCTTCCGGCTCAAATTTAGTAAAAAATAGGTGAGTAACGATGGAATCATTAATTGTTCAAAAATTTGGCGGCACCTCTGTGGGCACACCTGAGCGTATTAAAGCCGTGGCGCAACGCATTATTGCAACAAAATCTCAATACAAAAACGTTGTGGTGGTTGTCTCTGCCATGGGCGATACTACTGACCACTTGGTTGACTTGGCCAAGCATATGGCCGATAGACCCAATTCCCGAGAATATGATGCCCTTCTCTCTACGGGTGAAAATGTTTCGGCTGCCCTTTTAGCCATGCATCTTCTCAGCATTGGCCATGATGCCATTTCCCTTTCAGGCCCACAAGCCGGTGTCTTAACAGAAGATTTTCATTCACGCGCTAAAATCATTGACGTGTCTGCTGATCGACTTAAAAAAGAACTTGCCGCTGGCAAAGTTGTCATTGTCACTGGCTTTCAAGGTATTAATGCCAATAATGACATCACTACGATTGGACGCGGTGGATCCGATACCTCTGCGGTTGTCTTAGCTGCCGCTTTAGGCGCACCTGAATGCGAAATTTATACCGATGTGGATGGTGTGTATACGACAGACCCTCGCAAGGTGAGTGGTGCCAAAAAATTAGCGACTATTTCTTATGAAGAAATGTTAGAGCTCGCTTCTTTAGGGGCTGGGGTTTTACACCCACGCTCTGTAGAGTGCGCCAAGGAAAATGGCATTATTTTACATGTTCGATCATCATTTGACCTCAGTGAAGGTACACGCGTTAAGGAGATAGCAACCATGGAAGTCAACAAACCCGTAACAGGCGTCACTGTTAATAAAGACGAAGCAATTATTTCAGTCCTATCTATTCCCGATAGACCCGGAAATGCAGGCCTTTTATTTACGGCACTGGCCCAAGCTGGCATTAACATTGATATGATCATTCAAAGTGTAGAAGCTCAAGATGCTTCTGCTAAAAATGACATTTCGTTTTCTGTCTCTCGAGATGATTTGCCTCGTGCTGTTGAAATTTCAGAACAAGTCGCTACTGATATCGGTGCAAAAGAAGTGATTGCCAATGATGATGTTGCGAAAGTATCTGCTGTTGGGGTCGGGATGATTTCAAAACCTGGCGTTGCCGCTAAAATGTTTCAAGCACTTGGACAAGCTGGTATTAATATCTTGAGAATTACAACCTCTGAAATTAAAATTTCATGTGCAATTCAACGCGCTCAGGCTGAAACGGCGCTTCAAATTCTACATGCCGCTTTTGAGCTGGATCAGTAGCATTTACTGGCTAATTTTTAACGTTTAACTTATACTGAGGGGTATGACACTTTTTTGGGCTTATTTTTTGGCATTCTTTGTCGCAATGCTTCCGGTTCAAGATTTTATCTTGGGCATCCATCGTTACGTTGTTACGCTGACGTCCCAAATGGAAACCCAAGATACGCCGCTTTTTATGTCCATGACACCTTTTCTGACCTTACTGATTCTGGTTCTTACCTTTTTTCAAGGGATTGTTGTCTTATACCTTTTCGATGACGTTATCAGTTTATCTCCTTTTTTCTTGGCCTTTTTTGCCACCCTATGCCTTTTATTGCATTCTGTATCGCCTTTACTGTCGTTTTCTGCCCGTTCTCCACTATTGATACTCTGGGGAATGAGTTTTTACATCAATCCCGTTTTTGCCCTTATTTTGGCCCTTTCAATGGCCGTATGCACGCTTATCTCTCGATCTTTTCATCTGGGCCTTTTAATGGCCTCTCTGTCTGGCTTCTTTTGGATCTCGTATCTGGGATTACCTACTTTATGGTATTGGGTCAATGGTGGCATGACCCTCATCATCCTGTCCCATTACCATGTTTACTTTTTTAAATGTCTTGAAGGTCGCCCGGAAACGCTGCTTCAAACCTTTGACTATCGCTAAATCCCTACCCACTTCAAGGGGTTAACGCGTATATTTTGAACACTCAATCCCCAATGCAAGTGAGCTCCTGTTGATACCCCTGTTTGCCCCACTTTTCCAATAAGCTCGCCCTTTTTGACACTATCGCCAACTGCTTTTCGCCGCTCGGATAAATGATTATAAATGGTAATGATTCCATAGCCATGGTCAATCATGATCGACTCTCCATGACATTCCAAAAATTGACTCATAATCACCGTCCCTTTTTCTGGCGCTACAATCCAATCCCCTTCCTTGGCCGCAATATCTACCCCTTTATGCACCCTATTTTCTGTATCTTGATAGTTTCGTACTATCCCAAACCCCGATGAAATCTTCCCTTGTACTGGCTGCTTAAAGGGTAGCGCCAATCGAGGCGCGCGTGTTTCTGTTTTAAAAAGCTCTCTAATCCCTGCGGATTCCTCTGCTAAAAGAGCTGTATTTTTATTTACACGTGCTGCTTCTCCTTTTAACTGAATCTTTGGCACTCTTTTCGGCGCCAGCACTTTGCCTGCCTCTTGCCCCTCCCCATATTTTATCTCTACGCTTTTTTCAAAGCGCCTCCCTTTTGGAAAGGTCATCGCTACCAGAATATTTAAAGACACCCCTTTGGGAGTGTTTATCGGGGCTGCAATATACGCCAAATAGGTGTAATCGTTTTTTTTAGATTTTGGCTCTAAATACCATCTAAACACTCTATTGGCAAATTTCATGTTACCCGAAATCATCTCTGTGTTTGTACGCACTTCCAACGCGATATAATCGCCCATCTGAATGGAGCTCGTGGATACCTGCATGTCTACCTTTAAGGCTTTAGCCTGAAGCGTTGCACTCCATCCTAGAAACCCTAAAAGCACAAGTCCCTTTTTTATACTCTGGGACATCCTTATTTTGGCCATCTGCTGTCTTATCCTTTAAAATAGCCTTTCCGATTTAGGCTCCTGAAACCGTAAGATTTTATCTGTTTTTGGATGTTTAAATCCCAAGGAAAATGCCTGCAACGCTTGAATGCCCCCACGCTCTTTTTTTTCACCTGGATGATACAAACTATCGCCTATAATCGGGTGCTTAATATAGGCCAAATGGACTCGAATTTGATGGGTTCTGCCCGTAATCGGGCGTGCCTCTACTAAAGTCTTTGTGTTGTAACGCTTGATCACTCTAAATTCGGTTTTAGCGGGTTTTCCTGTCGGCATTACCCAGCGTTTATTAAAGTGCTGAGGATGCCGCCCTATGGGCTGATTCACCTCTATCGATTCTGACTGAATATTGCCATGACATAAGGCATAATATCGCTTTTCTACTGTATGTGCTTGAAATTGTTGAATTAAATGGGCATAGGCCTCATTTGTTTTTGCAATGACCATTAGTCCCTCTGTGTTTTTATCCAAGCGATGTACAATCCCTGGTCTATCTGGCTGTCCTACCGTCTTGAGATCGGGATTGTAAGCTAGAATCTGATCCACTAAGGTCCAAGAGGCATGGCCTACACCAGGGTGCACAACCACACCAATGGGCTTACAAATCACCATAATTTCCTGATCCTCATATCGCAATGAAAGGAGGGGCGGCGTCTCTATTTTTTTGGATTTATTAACGATTTTTTCGTTAATCACATCGCCTTTTTTAATTTTATAACCGGGCCTTACGATTACTTCATTAACGGTAATTAGTCCTGACTCTATTTTCCTCTGAACTTGATTTCTAGACTCTCCAGAATATTGCGCCCAAAAATGGTCCAGGCGTTCACCAGAATTTTCTATTATTACACTCATCTTTAAGCCGCTTTTGACTGTTTATGTGTCCACCATAAATCCAATAAAAAGCACCCAATCCCTACATCAATGCATATATCGGCAATATTAAAGACCGGAAAAAGTCCAATATCAATAAAATCGACTACATATCCGGCGCTTATTCTGTCTATTAAGTTTCCTACGGCGCCTATTAATATAAAATGTGTTCCCCATGTTGAAAACCGTGTGGTCGCAATGTGCTTATAACCGGCTAAGATGGCGATCACAACCCCACACCCGATGACGGTTAAAAAGACACGCTGATGCTGTAAAATGCCATAAGCCGCCCCATAATTATACACCAATTGAAAGTTTAAGACCTTCGGAATGATAGTCTTTGCTTCAAACAAGGACAATCTTTCTACTGCTTTTATTTTTGTATACTGATCTAGTGCAATTCCAACTATCGTTAACGCCCACTTCTTCATTTTGAAACAAAGGTGAGGAGAACATGATGAATGAGTCCCGGATACAGGAGATTTAATACATAAGCTGCAATGGTCCCTAATACAACCACCCCTAAAGTGAATCCTACTCCTCTTACTAAGCCCATCACTAATTGCAGTGTCATCAAACGCCCTGGCTTTCCTGCTAGGACTAAAAACTGATCAAAATTGGACTCTCTAAATATAGACATTAACAATTTAATGCTTTGATTAAACTCATTTAGAACGGCATGATTTTTATCAAATCCGCTTGTTTGCTGCGCGCTACTTTGACGTGCTTGCAAGGCGGCATCTGAAATGACATGTTTTTTGGATGATAGATTTTCAATGGCTTCTTGTAATGATTTTGGATCTGTCATATATACTCCTCAATCGCCTTATTTATGTTGTAAAATCTCTATCCCGGGAAGCGGCTCTCCTTCTAAAAAGGCCAAAGAGGCTCCGCCTCCCGTTGAAATATGAGTCATTTTACTGGATAAGCCCAACTGTTTTATTGCAGCTGCGGAATCGCCGCCCCCAATAATCGTAATAGCGTCTGATTCGGCTAACGTTTTGGCCACCTCATTGGTACCCCTTGCAAACGCTGGAATTTCAAAAACACCAAGAGGGCCATTCCATAATATGGTGGCCGCTTTTTGGAGTTCGTCCTGAATTAAGGCCACTGTTTTCGGCCCTATATCAATCCCCATTTGATCTTTCGGCAAGGCATTTCCTTCAATGCAGGATAGTTTGGCGTCTGGTTTAAATTCTGATACCGTTATATGATCTATCGCCCAAATTAATTTTGTCTGTGTTTTTTTAGCCGCTACTAAAAACTCTCTTGCATCGCCCATCTTATCATCTTCGCATAAGGATAGACCAATTTCAAATCCTTCTGCTTTTAAAAAGGTATAGGTCATTCCCCCTCCGATAATCAAGGTATCCACTTTAGGCAATAATTTTTTTAATATGGGAAGTTTGGAAGATACTTTTGACCCCCCAATAATGGCTACAAAGGGCCTCTTTGGCGATTCTACTGCTGTTCCCAGGGCATGCAATTCTTTTTCTACCAAGAGGCCCGCTACGCCAGGTATAATACGCGCGACGCCTTCTGTTGATGCATGTGCACGATGCGCCGTTCCAAAGGCTTCTTGCACAAAAAGTGTGGCGCCATTGATTAGGGCTTTTGAAAATTCAGGATCATTTTTTGTTTCTTCAGGATGAAATCGCGTATTTTCTAACATGAGTATTTCGCCTGACTTTAAGTTAGAAACTTCAGCTTGAACGGCATCCCCAATACAATCTGGTGCCATTTTTACCGGTCTTTTTAAGAGAGTGGATAAATGGGCCGCGATGGGCGCTAAACTGAATTGAGGATCTACACTGTCTTTTGGCCGGCCAAAATGAGACATCAACATGAGCCGTGCCTTATGGGCCACTAAATATTCAATGGATGGAATGGCCTCTTGAATTCGATTGTCATCTACAATCCTTCCCTCATTCATGGGCACATTAAAGTCCACCCGCATCAGGACAAGCTTATTTTCTAGTTCGGCGGGATTCAAATCTCGGATGGACTTTTTCATTTGAATTTATACAATACGCTGAATTAAATCCACAACTCGACTTGAATATCCAATTTCATTGTCATACCAAGACACTACTTTTACTAAATTGCCATTCATGACCATTGTTAAATTGGCATCAATAATGGAGGAGTGTGGATTTCCAACAATGTCACAAGACACAATTAAATCTTCCTCATATTCCATGATCCCTTTTAGCGGACCTTGTGCTGCTGCTTTTAACACTGCATTTACTTCAGCTATGGTTGTTGATTTTTCAACTTCACAGGTCAAATCCACTACAGATCCATCTGGTATGGGAACTCTCATCGCCAAACCATCTAGTTTTCCTTTCAATTCTGGCAATACCAAAGACACCGCTTTTGCAGCGCCTGTTGAGGTTGGAATGATCGATTCTGCTGCTGCGCGCGCTCGTCTCAGATCAGAATGAGGTAAGTCTAAAATTTGTTGATCATTTGTATAGGCGTGAACTGTTGTCATCATTCCTTTTACAATCCCGAAATTCTCATGAATGACTTTCGCAAGTGGTGCTAGACAGTTTGTGGTGCAACTTGCATTGGAATAGGCATTAATTTCAGGTTTAATAGAGGCATCATTTACACCCAATACAATGGTTTCTACAGCGTCTTTCGCAGGAACTGTTAAAATGACTTTTTTAGCACCTGCTGTCACATGATCCATGTACCCGCCTTTTTCAGACGTTGCCGCAGAGAAAATGCCGGTTGATTCGATAACCACATCGATTCCTAATTCCTTCCATGGTAATTCTTTTGGATTTCGAATCGCAAAAATTCGGATCTTTTTACCGTTTACAATAATGGCCTGATCATCCGCTACAACTGTTCCTTTAAATTTTCCGTGAACAGAATCATACTTTAACAAATGTGCCAATGTTTTAGGATCTGTTAAATCGTTAATAGCTACAATCTCTATCGCTTTATTTTCTAGGGCAATTTTAAATACATTTCGCCCAATTCGTCCAAATCCATTAATTGCTACTTTTATCGACATATGGCACCCTCTCTTGGTCAATTTTCCCACCTGGCATCTGATCTCAGCGCCCTCTTTATAGGAAGAGGAAAAAGCTTACGATATTACATTCATTTTTGTCAATCTTTTTTAGGATAGCTCTTTTGTTTGACACTCTTATTCATTGACTTATTTTCATCGCTATGATTATCTCTTTTCATGTTTCACCTTTTTACCGATATTTTTTACCTGCGTCGCCTCTCTCGATTTATCACACAGTTTGAGTCTCTGCATGCTCTGGGACTGTCTGAACATGAAACCATCGAACATCTTCTCTCCTTACCGATGTTTTCCACGCACCCTAAATTTCAGGGGCTTAAAACCCACCTTCATGCAGGACTCTCCCTCTTTCAAGGCCTTATTTTTTTATTACCCCCCTCTATCCCGCTCTCCCACACGGCCCTTTCCGGTAGTCCGGATACCCATCTCTTTATTCAAGGCCTCTCTGAATATCTCACGTTTAGACACCAAACACTGCGTCATTTTCTGGACCAAATTCGGTATCCTGCACTTTTGTTCTTTAGCTTTATTGTTATGTTTTTTATTTTTTTCACCTTCTTACTTCCAACCTTATCGACCCTTTTAGTCTCTCTGAATCCTTCAGGATCCGCTTCTTTCATCTCTAAGGCACTTCTTTTCTACCTCCAATATCAGCCTTTTGTTTTAATTTTTTCTTTTTTGTCTTTAAGTTTGATTTCTTTCTATTTCATTCAATTTTTATATCATTTTTTAAACTCTGCCTTTTTTTTGGGTTATGGTCATTATTTTTGGATCCTTTCCCTCTTACTTCGAAGCGGCTTTAGCCTTAAATCTAGTCTTTATGCCCTTCAACTTCCGCGGGAACACCCTTTAAATCGTGTCCATCAACAGGTGCTGGGCTCCCTTTTAAAGGGGCATGATGTGCCTACAGCTCTCTCTTATTTTAAATCCCCGCTTTTAGAGGCCGAGTCTCTTCACCATTCTCTCTTTTTGAGCACGCCACTTCCCGCTTATTTTTTGACCCTTTCGCGCCTCTTTTTGGAGGCTGAACGCCAACACTTTACCCATCGACTGGTTTTTATTCAGCCGCTTCTGTTGCTTTTAATCGGCTTTTTTATTTTTGGTCTTATTAGCCTTACCTTTTTCCCCATTCTTAATGGGCTTTCAATTCAAATGTAATCTTTTAATATTTACATTATTGCTTCCATACGCTATTATTTTAATATGGATACCACCGCCCCCTATCAAAAAGGATTTACACTGCTTGAGCTCATGATTGTTCTGATGATCATTGGTATTTTAAGTGCTATTATTATCCCTAATTTTTCTAAAATTAGCCTTAAAAGTAAGGATGTTGCCATGGCTCAACTGGGAAATACACTGCAAGTTGGGCTTGAATCTTATTTTTTGGATCACGCTAGCTTTCCTTCGGAGGCCTCTCTTAGTGGCCCTGCTCTTATTTCTATTTTGGTAGACGCTCATTACCTCCCTCAAGCCCCCACGAATCCCTACACAGGCTGCCCTTTCAATGATGACGCCTCCGATGGAAAAATTTTATACACGTATGATGCTGATACGGGAGGCTATGAACTATCCCTTTATGGTCAAGGGCAGCAGTTTCTTAAGAAAATCAGTCATTAAGTTGTTTTTTCAACTCTTTTTTCATTTTTTCAACTGCTTTTTTATAAATGCGAGATATCTGAGATTCAGAAACCCCCATGCGCTCTCCAATCACCTTAAAGGTAAGATCTGATTGTGTGTGCGCAATCACTATTTTTCGCTCTCTCATATCTAACACGCTCATGACCTTTGAAAGCTCGTCCCCCGTTTCATATTTATGTTCAAAATTGGCATTGGAGTTCACGGTTTCATAAATATAAGCCGCATCTGCCATCCACTCATAGAGACGCGCTGGATCGGATTTTGTAATAAACCGAATATGATCCTTCATCGCACCCACGATTCTCATTTGCGCTAAAGGCCAAATGGAATCGTTTAATAAAGGGTTCCAAATTTTGAGCGTTTCAATAAGTTCTAACTGCGCAATTGTTTTTAAATCATCAATTTCACTGTCGACGACAAAATTAGGTAAATGTCGCGCATATCGGATCACTATCATCTGCAATTTGGGATTAAAAAAGGCTAAAATGGCCGCAATATGATTTTGCAATAAATAAATTTTAGCCGTATTTAATACAGCCGTATTCATTTTTCCCCATAAATCCTCTATTTTTTTGGTTCCCATTTAAAGCCCTAACTTTTGATGCAATTCTGAGACCAAAGGCCCCTTCAAAATAGCGTCATGCTCTGTTTCAGGCAAAATATTTTTAAGTATAATCTCAAGACCCTCTGTTATTTTTTCTTTTAATTCATCTTTCTCTATGTCTGATAAGGGGTCTGTTATGGGCTCAATCTCGTTTTCAATGAGATTGCTTTCTTTTTTCATGTGTTTCTTTTTATTGATTCCCCCTCGATAATCTGTCTGCGTTACCTTATTTAGGTAAAATTCATTATTTTTCATGCTAATCGAGCCTCAATTTATAAATTAATAACCCCTATAGATTGTACTTTTGTTTGTGGAATGATTTCATTATAGGACAAAACTGACAAGCTTGGATAGTTTCTTTCTGTGAATTTTTTCAAATGCACTCTCAACCTTGGCGAACATAGAGCCACCGACGGCTTATCCATTTTTCTAAAATTCCCCATAAATTCACCGACTTGACCTAACACCTTTTCGCCTACCTGAGGATCTAAGGCTAAAAATGAACCATATTCAGATTGATGCACCGAGTTAATCATGGTTTCCTCTAATCTTGGATCTATTGTAAAGACCGTGATGGTATCATCATCGTCCATATAATGTCTGCAAATTTGCCGCGCCAATGATTGTCGCACATACTCTGCTAATAGATTTGTATCTCGGGACACGTGGGCATAATCGGCTAGCTTTTCTAAAATAGTGGATAAATCTCGAACTGATACGCGTTCCTTTACTAAGGACTGCAAGACTTTATGCACTTGGCCCAAGGACAACATGTCTGGAACCAATTCTCTGACAATCGCTGCGTTTGTGTTTTTGACCAATTCCAATAGAGACTGTACATTTTGACGGGTCATAATTTCGTCTGCGTGATACTTGATTGATTCTGAGAAATGATCCGCAATAAAATCTGTCACAGATTGGGCATTAATCACATTTTCTTGCAATCGTTGCAGTTGATCTTCAGATACCCATGCTCCTGGTTGTTGACTGATTGGGTCTATTGCCTCTAGCCCTTGAATGCCTTTTCGTTTAAGCTCCGATACCGTTCTTTGTACAAAATAATGCCCAGGCAAGCCCTCTCCAATGGCAACTCGGGTGCCTCTAATTTCTATTTCGTACTGATTCGGGGGTAAGCTCAAGTCATCCATAACACGAACACCTGGAATAACAAAACCCAATTCCTGCCCGATATGATATCGAACCAAGGTAATTCTCTCTAATAAAGGGCCATTGTTATTCGGATCAATATAAGGTACTAAATTTCGGCCGGTTCTGACACTAATAGGGTCTAAAGATAAGGTGCCTAATAAATTTTCTGGCTTTTTCATGGAATCTTTGGCCGATTCTTGGTTACTTTCTACCGCCAATTCATTGGACTCTTGCTGTGCTCTCATAATTAAGAGCCCCGATGTTGCGACTACCGCTGCCATCGTCATAAACGGAACCATGGGTAATCCAGGCACTATCCCTATGAAAGCCAAAATAACCCCCGTCATTACAAAGGCCTTCGGCTGACTGAAAATTTGACGTTTGACATCTATTCCTAAACTTTCCTCGGAGGCCGACTTGGTTACAACCAAACCCGTTGCAATGGCAATAAGCAAGGCCGGAATTTGAGCCACGAGACCATCCCCTACTGTAAACCGCGCAAAGGTGGTTAAGGCATCTCCAATTTCCATCCCTTGTTGGAATTTTCCAATTAAAATCCCACCCACAATATTGATAATTACAATGATAATCCCCGCGATGGCATCCCCTTTTACAAATTTATTCGCACCATCCATAGATCCAAAAAAATTGGATTCTCGCTCCAGTTTTTTACGCCGAACCTTGGCTTGATCTGCATCAATTAACCCCGCATTTAAATCGGCATCAATACTCATTTGTTTTCCAGGCAAAGCATCTAAGGTAAACCTTGCCGCAACTTCTGAAACCCTTTCAGACCCTTTTGTAACTACCATAAACTGAACCAAGGTAATGATACAAAAGGCCACAACCCCTACGACAAAATTTCCACGGGTTACAAACTCCGCAAAAGCCTCTACCATATGACCATCAAAATCAGCGCCCATTGATAAAATTAATTTTGCGGAGGCCACGTTGAGTGACAATCTAAAGAGCGTTGTAATGAGCAATAAGGAGGGAAACGCTGCAAAATCTAAAGGCTCTGATAAGTACATCGCGATCAGCAAAACCATTAAAGAAATTGCAATATTTAATACCATGAGAAGGTCTAGCATCCATGTTGTGATGGGCATGATCATAATGCCCACAATCAGAATGGTCACAAATGCTAGTGTGATGTCCGCGACAGAAAAAAGGCCTTTAAAATTATTTATCCCAAACATGCTTTATATTATACCTTAGGTGCTCGTTCTATTCGAGCGCTTTATTATCTCCCTAATACCGGTGTTTTTTTCGTTTCTTCAAATTGTAAACAAAGGCCAGAATTTCCGCTACTGCCTTATAAAAAGGCGGAGGCACATCACTTCCAGCCTCTGTGGTCTTATATAAACTTCGTGCTAGAGGCGGATTCTCTACAATGGGAATAAAATGAAGTTCTGCAATTCGCTTAATCTCACTGGCCACCAGTCGCATCCCTTTGGCGACCACCTTTGGCGCTTTCATCTTATTGGGCGTATATTGAATGGCAATGGCAATATGAATGGGATTTGTGACCACAACATCTGACTCTGGCACCGCGCCCATTTGTCGCCCTTGCGACATGTTGCGCTGCGCTTCTTTTTGACGCTGCTTGACCATAGGGTCTCCCTCTAAACGCTTGTATTCATCTTTAATTTCTTTTTTGGTCATTTTTAGACCTTTCATATACTCATACCGTTGATAAAAATAATCAAAAATGGCAATGGCAAAGAAAAATAAAGCTACACGTGTTACTGTCGTCATCACAATTTCACCGGCGATTGCCATTAACTGCATCAATGAAATTTGTTGTGAAATGAGTACAAATTTAAATTGTTCCTTTAAAGCCCCCCATAAAATGAGAATCACCACCGTCATTTTAATAATGGATTTTACCAGTTCAATATATTGCTTTAAGGAAAAATATTTTTTCACCCCTTCCAAGGGATTCAACTTGTTGAGCTGCGGTTCTAAGGGCCCCATTGAGAGTAAAAATCCCGTCTGTAGCGTTTCCATAATGATGGCTACTGCCACATTTGCTCCAAATAAGGGCGCCAATGCCAATAAAAAAGTGGATAAGGCCTCTTGCAAGATATAGCCCACCGTTGAAACTGTAAACTCTTCCCCAATTTGGCCCAGGGCCATTAAATTGATATCCACCATCTTTTCCCACATATCAGGTGCCGTGGATTTCAAAACATTGAATGCCACAATTAACATGACCGCACTGGTTAAGTCTTTACTTTTTGCAATTTGCCCTTTTTTACGTGCCTCGCGTAACTTATGCGGGGTGGGTTCTTCGGTTTTTTCCCCTGAATCTTCGCCCATTTACACGCCTCCTGCTAAGTAGCCCAATACCAACAACATGCTTTTCGCCATTTCCCCCAATACCATTGTAATGGTATTGGTCATAACAGGCGTAATGGCTAAAAATACAATTAAGGCCACCAAAGGTTTAATTTGAAAGCCCAACTGAAACACGTTAATTTGCTCCGATACTCGATTGAGTAAACCAAACGCAAAATCGACAATGAAAATCACTAAAATAATAGGCGCTGCAATTTTTGTTCCAATATCAAATACTTTGGTACCCAACGTTACCACAAATTGAGACGCTGTATCGTAATGAATCGAAGATCCCACAGGTATCACTGTAAAACTCTTATGAATAATGGCGATAATTAAATGATGCCCGTCCATTTGTAAAAATACAATAATGGCAATCCATCGCAAGAGCCGTCCGAAAATTGCCTGATTGGTCCCAGACATGGGATCTAATAAGGATGCGACGCTCAAGCCTGCTTGTGTATCCATTAATGCGCCTGCCAGCTCCATCGCGCTGAAAATAACCTCTCCCGCTGTTGTAATAATCCACCCTATAAATACCTCCGTAAATATCGCAATTCCAAACTCAAACAATGTGGTAGGTAAAATGGGGGCTGTCGGCACAATAAAAATCAGCAGGCCCGCTGACCATAATACAAGGGCTACTTTTGCGGACCCCAATGATTGGATTTTGGTATTAAAAAAAGGTGCGCCTATCATCATACCTGCAAATCGTGCCACGATCAGTAGGAATATAATCACTTGGTGGAGCGTGATGATCATTACTGAGAATAGAGCGGAATATTAGCCCATAAATTGACCGTTAATTCCATGAGCACTCGAAACATCCAGGGAAATGTTGCCGCTAAAACCCACAATACTATGACCATTTTAGGTACAAATGTAAGGGTTTGCTCTTGAATTTGGGTCACAGCTTGAATCACCGCAATGACAAGCCCCACTAAAAGCCCTACCCCTACCGTGGGTAGCGACGTTAAAATCGTGACTTGAATGGCATTATTTAAAATTTCTGTAACTGAGTCTAGGTTCATTTTTGTATGCTAATTAAAAGCCCTCTCACAATGAGATTCCACCCGTCTGTTAATACAAATAGTAAAATTTTAAAGGGCAAGGAAATGATCGCCGGCGATAACATGAACATCCCTAAAGACAATAAAATATTGGAAATAATCAAATCGATCACCAAAAAGGGAATAAATAATAAAAATCCAATTTGAAAGGCCGCTCTTAACTCCGATAAAATATAAGACGGAATTAAAACATAAATGGGAATCTCTTCTAGATTGGTTGAAAAGGGTACTTTTGAAAACTCTAAAAATAACGCTAAATCTTTCTCGCGAATGAATTTTACCATAAACACCTTAAACGGTTTTACGCCTAAATCAAAGGCTTCCATTTGTGTTATTTTGCCCTGTTTATACGGTTGTATGGCATTTTCATTTACTGCCTGAAACGTTGGAGTCATGACAAAAATAGTCAGAAAGGTTGCCAAAGAAATAAGCACCATATTGGGAGGCGATTGCTGTGTCGCCAAGGCTTGTCTTAACATACTCAGTACAATAATAATTCTTAAAAATGCCGTTGTTGAAATCAAAATAAAGGGGATTAAACTGATTGTAGCCATGGCTAAAAGCAAATTAATTGAGGAACTAAATCCCTCTTTACTCACAAAAGACCCTGCATCAATCATAAAATTATCTGGCACTTGGGCAAAAAGAGCAGATGGCCCTGCCCATATCACCACTGTCAATACCAAAATGGTTAGCGTTTTTTTAAGTGTTTGAAACATGAGACTCTTCCAATGTATCTAATACATAAATTCCTTTTGCACTCATTCCCAGTAGATATTCTTTTTTTCTCACCTTGACCATGACAAGGGTGGCGCCATTATCGACGACCTTTCTATCTATAACCTTGATCTCCCCTGAAAATTTACCCTCTACTGCTTTTTTAGAATATTTCAATGCAAGATAGAGAATAATCGCTACGCCTGAAAGCGTTAGTAACATTTGACTGTTATATGACGCTACCATATGCTGTCTTAGCGTTCAGATACAGATGCAATGATGCTTGTTACTCTAAAACCATAATGATTATCTACAGCAACTACCTCGCCATGGGCAATGGTTTGTCCATTTACCACTAAATCCAAAGGTTCGCCTACAAATCTTTCCAGTTCTACAATAGCCCCTTCTGTTAATTCAAAGACTTCTTTTAATGAAATTTTAGCACGGCCTAATTCTACAGAAACATTAATGGGAATATTATTGAACATATTTGAGGCAATAGGAGTTCCTACGCTACTTCTGAGTCTGGGGAACGCAATTTCTGATACAGGCGCCGCCTCTGAACGTGCAATTCTAGATCTCTGATGTTCTTTTCTCGCGGGTTGAAATCCCCCTTCATATTCGGACTGTCTTGGCGCATTTCTTCTGGAGTTCCCTGAAAGATTGAAATCATCCTCTGCGTTGGATACAGAAAAGGCTTGTTCCATAATGGGATCGATATCTTCTAATGGGTCATTAAAATCATTTTGTTTATTCATACGCTAGGACCTCCTCTATTAACCTGTAATAATCTTCTGCACCCATTGAACTTGCATCATATTCGAATACGCTTTTCTTGTTTCCTGGTGCCTCTGATAAAGCAACGCTCACTCTAATGGGCGACGATACTAAATTGGGGAACACCCGATTTAGACTGTTTAAAATGTCTTTTGACTTATGGTACCTCGAATCGTAGAAAGTTGGAATGACTTTTGTAATTCTGATTCTCCTGTTAAATAGTTTATTAATGATTTTAATATTCTTCAATAGCTGTTTTACCCCTATGAGGGATAAGTACTCCATAGATACCGGTAAAAATATCTCCGTTGTGTATAATAAGGCATTTTGATTCAATAAATTCATCGAGGGGGCACAGTCTAAAAGAATAAAGTCGTAGTTCTGAATATTTGCTAATTTTTCGCTTAAAATTGTTTCTCGACCTTGATACTTTGCTAAACTCATTTCAGCCACATAAAGATGTTCATTGGAACAAATAACATCTAAATTGGGTCTCGCTCTTATGATGCAATTTTCTACACTTTCCTTATTTACTAAAATATCATAAAGCGTGTATTTGGGTTTTAAGCCTAAATGATAGGCTACGGAGCCTTGAGGATCTGTATCAATCAGCAATACCTTTTTGCCCCTTAAGGTCAAGCCATGCGCAATGTTAACCACTGTACATGTCTTTCCGGTTCCCCCTTTGTAATTGATAATGCTTATTTTTCTCATATCTCTGGGACTAGGAATCTAGCTTCTCATCTATCTCGTCCCAATCAAACTCATCTTCATTAAACTCGATATCGTCTTCATCTGCTGAATCAGCAGAGCCTGTGTTGGCTACAGGGGTAGGTTGAGATAATCTTTCAGATTCAGACTCTCCAAATTCTAGTTCTTCATCGTCCCACTCACTACTCTCATCATCCTCTTCTATGTCCTCTGTATGTTCTGCATGCGTTTCTGCTTCGCTTGCATCTAATTCTAATTCATTTTCAGCATCTTCGTGATCTTCTTCCTCAAATTTAGAGGTTTCACTCAGCGGCTGAAAGGGGTCGTCTTTTACATTGGTATCCTCTTCCTCAAATCCATAGTCCTCTACCAGTTGCGTTGAGAGTTGATGATCTTCTGAAGCTGGTAAGGGCTCAGGAATTTTTACAAGAGAAGGTGCTGTCACTTCTTTGGAATTCTGCTTTAAAATTTGAAGTGATAGGCGATCATTGTTAATCCCAGGCTGCGCTAGAAAAACAATATCATTGCTTATTTTTAACTCCAAAGGGCTATTTAATTCTGCTTCTAAAGGAATTACATCCCCCTGTTGAAGATTTCGGAGTTCGGACATGGTTAACTGCGCACTTCCAAGGCTTGCGGATACTTCTACAAAGGACTTTTTGAGTGTATTCTTTTTCAAACTCACTGTTTGTTCACTGGATTTGGGCATCTTATTGATTTCTTTTAAGAAATTCCGGACTAAGCTATTGGGATATCCCAATCGAATGCTTTTGATATCTCTATTCCCAAAACTCAGTACAAATTCAAAACTTAAATGCCCATCTCTACTGGCTATTTTTTTATTGGGCCTAAATTCGCCGCAATTAAAAGCCAATGAAATTTCTTCCATTGAAAACACGGTTTTCCAGCTCTCTTGTAAAAGTCCCATCAAGGATTCGAGTTGGGTTTCTAAGATGGTGCACTCCAGCTCTGAAAAAGCCCCTTTGTCCTCCTCTAGGCCCTTTCCGCCAGTTAAACGATTTACCATTTGGGCCGCCAATTTCCAATCTAAAGTTAAGTCAATATGCCCTTTATTTTTGATGAAATAGTCAACCTGAACCCGTTTCCCTCTTTGATTTTGGCAAAATTGTTCATAACTTAATTGCTCTGCGGACACGGAATATAATTCTATCTTCATATCCATGCAGGCTGAAAGATCTGCGATTATTTTTTCGGCTAAAAGATAGTGAAGGGTATGAAGCTTTTCCAATTCCGCTTTACTTAAACTATCAAAACTGGCGGAATCTATTTTTGATACATAGAGAATATCTTCATTGTCCTGTGTCCAATTCAACTTTGTCCAATCCCCTAATGCAGGGGGGAGTTTTAATGTCTTAGAAAACCCTTTTTTTAATTCTTTTGTTTTCATAATTCCCTAAATTTTATTGTGATTGGCGCACAATTATCTAAAATAAGATTTGTTGACCTATTGGTCTCTATGACAAATATCTTCCCACTTCGTTCCTGCTTATATCTGGTGTCAGTATATATAATATCCTCACCTTTCGTAAAGCTACTTTCTTCACTGCTTTGACTTTTGGAATAGGCGTCTAGATTAATTTGCCCCGAAGTTCCTGCCGCACTTCCATCTGTAATCCCAATTGTTTTAATGGCATTATTTACAATTTGTGCGACTTCCAGTGGCTTCATTTCTAGGCTACGCGCACTTGGCGTACTCATGCAGCGTCTTTGAGTGTATTGAATATCCGAGCTCGCCCCAAATTCTATTTTCGCCCGAGTGCCGTCTTCTAGTGTTACGGAATATCGTTTTGTTCCGGCATTAATTTCCACAACAGTCTCTGTCCTGTAACTTGTATCCGCCTTGTTCCATACCTGAACCGGTACAGCCATGTATTTTCGCTGTAAATACGAAAATATAGTTTCAGATGGGGATATCGCGAAGGCTGATGAAGAACTCAAAAAAACCACCGCTAAAATAGCGCTAATTTGATTCTTCATCATCGGCAGACTCCTCTTTTTGCGACTTTTTATTTTCTTGATTTTGAGAATTGGTTTCGTTTCCTGAGGCATGTGGCTGCTCTATTTCAGATACAATCACAAGCTCAATGTCTTCTTTAAATTCTTTTTGAAGCGCGATCATGAGTTCTTTTCGATTGTCTTCCAGCTCTTTTAATAAATCCGCATTTTTGCTTGCAATTTGAATATGAAGACTAGACTCTTTGGATTCAAACTGAACCTGAAGGTCCAATTTATCAAATTTAAAAAGGTAGGAAGGATTTTGAGTGCCAAATTGAATCGACTTGATAATTTCAACCGATTCTTTGATAAACGATCTTAGTGAATGCGGCAACTTGGAAAAAAAATCAGAGGCATCTATTGGAATCAGTCGTATTGTAATGCCTGGATGAATGCCTGTAAGCGGTTTTTGAACCTGTTCCTGGGCGCCTTGCATCGGACTCTTTGGTCCTTCTGGATTTTGATCCGCTGTCTTTTCCCCTTGAGGCTCTGCTTTGACCTCGTCTTCTTTTTTCTTTAGTGCTTCTGGTGTAACCCCAAAAAAATCAGATTCCTCTGCGTCTAAAATTTGATAATTCATGCCGCCAACATGAACAATTTTTGTGTTTTTATCTTTAACTTCGTTGGATTGATTTAGAACCGATTCAAATGAAATTGTTGAGGCTAAAGACTCTATGGTTGATAATAAAGGATCCGTATTCTGTTTTTTGTTTACAGGCGGAACAAACATATTAATTACCCTTAGGCTTTTCGGTTAATTCACGCTTAATTTTATACCTATATGGCTCAAATACCTGTCCTAGTTTTTTTGAAAATGCTTCTTTTTGAATGAAATTTTTACCTAAAGGGAATCTTTGTTGCATTCTTAAGCCATATTTATCGCATAACTTGTTTAACCCTTCCCAGTCAATTTTTGACTTTACCTTCGTAACCGCATTTCTCGCTTCAATAATACGCCCCAAATCTTTCATTCCGGCCTTAATAAAGGGTTCAATATTGGGATTTAATTCAAAGGGCACAACCACATTAATACTTGGGGGAAGGATGGCTTTTGCCATCTTATACACTTCTAGCATATGCGCTTCTGTAGGAACACGCCCCATGCTTGCATCTAAATTGTTTAAAGGAACAAAATTTTGAAGAATAACATCATGAATCATGCCATAGGTGTCATGTATTTTTGCAATATATTCTAACCACTTCTCATAATTTTTATTGTTTTTTTCGCGTCCTACCACAAACCCGGTTACGGTTGGAAACCCTAATTTTCCAGCCCATTCTAAATTGCTTTTTCGTCGTTCAATCCTATCTTTTTTGGGGTCTTTTTTTAAACTTTCCTGGACTACGTCTTCCATAAATTCTATGGGGATCTCAATAAGGGCGGCTACTTCTGATAGTTTTCTAATTTCATCCGGTGTTAAAAAACCCAGATTAATGACAGGAATCAGCCCCTCTAAAAAACCAAGCTCGCATACTGTGTATAAATATTCAATATAAGAGTTAAATCCCCACAATTCTAGGGTAGATCGGACATGTGCCTTTAAGTCCGGGCGCTCTACAGATTTGTATAAAATTTCCCGAGCACCCATTGCACGTGCTGACTTTGCGACTTTAATTGTAGAATAGGGAACAACAAGATTATCTCGCGTTTGATAGGTTGTAAGAGCAGACCCAAACACTGCAGGCCCAGATAAGGTAATCGAAATCGCTTTTGAGTATGTTAAACAATCCGGATCATCTTCGCCAATTATTTGAATGTCCTGTTCTTCGTTGTTTCTGTTACCCAATGCGTAGCCAACTACCATCTAAAATTCCTACCCATTTTGTTTTTTAATTAGATATACTGTTCTTGGCCACGACCGACTCTCCCAGCAGGGTAACCCGCAAGTACCATAGGCGCTAAAGGGCTTAACTTCTGTATTCGGAATGAGAACAGGTGTACCTCCTCCGCTATAATGACCAAGAACACTATACCTTATTTTGCATAGTATACCAAACCTCTGGTTTATACTCAATCATGAATTATAAACCGGAGGTTTTATTATTTGAAATTGACATCACTTTTAACTATAAGTTTTAAAATTCGCATGTATTCTTCCGTCTAGATATGATCTGTTCTAAACCGTTATATCAAGACCTCGACCGATTAGTACTGGTCAGCTACATGCATTACTGCACTTCTACACCCAGCCTATCAACCTAATTGTCTACTAGGGGTCTTACTCCTTGTATACTTAGAAGCTAAACACCGAAGTGTTCACTTTCTAAGTATCAAGGATGGGAAGTCTTATCTTGAGGCTGGCTTCCCGCTTAGATGCTTTCAGCGGTTATCCATTCCATACGTAGCTACCCAGCATATACCATTGGCATGATAACTGGTACACCAGAGGTATGTCCAACCCGGTCCTCTCGTACTAGGGTCAGCTTCTCTCAAACTTCCTGCGCTTATAGCAGATATGGACCAAACTGTCTCACGACGTTCTGAACCCAGCTCACGTACCGCTTTAATGGGCGAACAGCCCAACCCTTGGAACCAACTTCAGCTCCAGGATGCGACGAGCCGACATCGAGGTGCCAAACCTCCCCGTCGATGTG